>CAZVYM010000120.1:7342-11718 GCA_964630935.1 uncultured Gemmatimonadaceae bacterium
TCGCTCGAGGTATCGCATGCGTGTAGTCCGCCCGACGCTCCTGGCGTTGCTCTTCGCGACGCTTCACGCTGCCGCCGCCGCCCAGGCCCCGCCGTCGCTGAGCGTGCCCGGCCTCGGCACGCTCTCCATGCCGACGTCGGCGCGCTCCGACTCCGCCCAGCGGGTCTTTCTGCACGGGGTCCTCCTGCTCCACCTGTTCGAGTACGACCGCGCCGTGGCCGCCTTCCGGGAGGCCGAGCGGATCGAGCCGGGCTTCGCCATGGCCTACTGGGGCGAGGCGATGACCTACACGCACCCGGTGTGGAACGAGCAGGACGTGGCCGCCGGCCGCGCCGCGCTCGAAAAGCTCGGGGCCACACCGGCGGCGCGGGCATCCCGTGCCCCCACCGCGCGCGAGAAGGCCTACCTGGCGGCGGTCGACATCCTCTACGGCGACGGCCCGAAGGCCCGCCGCGACACGCTCTACTCACAGGAGATGGAGCGGCTGCACCGCACCTGGCCGGACGACAACCAGGGCCGGCTCTTCTACGCGCTCTCGCTCCTCGGGCTCAGCCAGGCCGTGCGCGTCGTGCCCACGTATCTCCAGGCTGCGGCCATCGCCGACACCGCGTTGAGCCTCGAGCCGCAGAACCCCGGCGCGGCCCACTACCTCATCCACGGGGTCGACGATCCGGAGCACGCCTCGTTTGGGCTCGCGGCGGCGCGCGCGCTGCTCGCCGAGGCCACGGACGCCGGCCACGGCCAGCACATGGCGTCCCACATCTTCATGGCGCTCGGCCTCTGGGACGACGTCGTCGCGGCCAACGAGAACGCCCTTCGTGTCGTGGATGCGCAGCGCGCCGCCGCCGGCCGACCGCCCGCGGTGTGCGGTCACTATCCTTCATGGCTCGAGTACGGCTATCTGGAGCAGGGGCGCGTCGGGGCCGCACGGGCCCTGCTCTCCGAGTGTCGCAAGCAGGCAGCGGCGGCGCGGAGCGGTGCGGGAGGGACCGACCCGGACAATTCCATCGTCGGCTCGTACGCGATGATGCGGTCCCGCTACGTGCTGGATACGGACGACCGGGCCATCGGCGGGAGGGGCTGGGACGTCCCGGCCGGGAGCAACGAGTCCGCCGCGCTCACGGAGGCCTTCGTCCACGGCATGCAGGCCTCGAGGCGCGGCGACATGGCGGCGCTCCATGCGGCGAGGACCGACTACGATCGACTGGCTGAGCGGCTGGAGAAGCGCCTGTCATCGGAGCCCGTAGCGCCGGACGTCGCCGAGTACCTGAAGCGTAACCGCGTTTTGGGACTGGAGCTGGAGGGGCTCGAGCGGCTGGCGGCGGGTGAGGCGGACGGAGGCCTCGCCGCCCTCGAGTCGGCGGCGGCCACCGAGGACTCGATGGCGTTCGCGTTCGGGCCTCCCTTCGTCGACCAGCCAGCCCACGAGCTGCTGGGAGAAGAGCTGCTGAAGACGGGTGACCCCGCCCGCGCCCGCGCGGAGCTCCGGAAGGCGCTCGCCCGCGCCGCACGGCGGACCCGCTCGCTCCTCGGGCTCGCCCGTGCCGCCGCGGCAGCCGGTGACGGGGCCGAAGCGTCGCGGACGGCCGGGGAGCTCCTGGACATCTGGCACCAGGCGGACACCGACCTGCCGGGTCTCTCGGAGGTGAGGCGGCTGGCCGCTTCCTCCGAACGGCGGGAAGCTCCATGAGCGCGATCACCGAGCGTCTGAGGGCCGGCATCGCCGACTGGTCGTGACGCCGTACGACGAGGACGTCTGGCGCCGCTCTGGTCGCGCGACGCTGAGGGGGGCCGCGGGCCAGCTCGCGCTGCAGCGGCGTGGCGCGCGCCGAGACCGGACCGTCACCCTCCGGTCGAATCCGCCGCCGCCCCCCGGGCCGCCGTTGTTGTCGAGTCCACCGTCGTGGTCGTGTCCGCCGTCGTCGGCCGGACGCTCACCCGCGTTCCGGTCGTCACCTTCTGGAACCCCGCGACGAGCACGGAATCACCCACCGCGACGCCCCGGGTGATCACGATGTCGCCGGGGCGGGGACGGGGACCGAGCGTGACGGCGATCCGGGCCACCGTGTCCTGCGCCACGCGGAAGACGTACTGGTCGCCCGCCTCGCGCCGGACGGCGACTTCGGGCACCACGGCCGCCCCCTGCAGCACATGGGTCGAGACGCCGACCGTCGCGGACATTCCGGGCTTGAGGAGGCCGCCCTCGTTCGGCACCCGGGCCTTGACCGTGACCGTCCGGGTGGCGGGGTCCACGATGGGGCTCACGTAGGAGACGGTGCCGGCGAACGTATGGGTGGGCAGCGCCGTGGCGTCGAACGTCACGGAGTCGCCCGGGCTCACGCCGACGGCCTCGGTCTCCGGCAGGTGGAAGGTGATCTCGAGCACCGAAGCATCGGCGATCGTGCCGAGAAGGTCGCCGACCCTGACGTAGTCGCCGACGTTGACCTTCCGCTCGGCGAACCGGCCGCGGAACGGCGCGAGCACGGAGGCGTCGGACGCGTCCTGCCGTGCCAGATCGCGTGCGGCGCGCGCTTGGTCGAGGTTGGCCTTGGACAGGCTGACCTTGGTCTGGAGATCGTCCCACGCTTGCGCCCCGATCGCGCCGGTCGCCACGAGCGGCCGGCTGCGCGCCAGCGTGAGCGAGTCGTTCGAGTACTGGGCCTGCGCCTGCTCGAGGCGGGCCTCCGCGCTCTCCAGAGCGAGACGGTAGTGCTCCGGGTCGATCGCGAGGATGGGTCCACCGGCGGCCACGCGGTCTCCCTCGTCCACGAACAGCCTGCGGACCTGGCCGGCCACCTGGGCCCGCAGCTCCGCGCTGCGGGGCGCGGCGAGGCTCGCCACCGTGGAAACCTCGACCGGCACGTTCTCCGCGCGCACCGTCGCGATCTCGACCGGAGGGGGTCCCTCCGCCTGCTCCTGGGCCTGGTTCCGACATCCCGCCAGCATCCCCGCGAGCGCCACCGCTGCGGCCAAACTGCGTCGCATGCCCCCACTCCTCTGCAGTCACGGGCCGGCCTTGTCTCGGCCGACTCGCCCGATTAGCTTGCTCGAACTGAGCGTTTACTCAGGAACGACGATCAACGCTAGCCGCGCTCGGCGTGCGCGTCAAGCACGCCCCATGGGAAGGTCGCCCGCATGTTTCTGTCCGACACCGCGATCAAACGTCCCGTCTTCACCACGATGCTCGTGGTGTCCATGCTCCTCTTCGGATTTCTGGGCATCCGCAGCATGGGGATCGACCAATTCCCCAAGGTGGATTTCCCCTACGTCACGGTGACGACGGTTCTGCCGGGCGCGAGCCCGGAGATCACCGAATCCGACATCACGCGCCCGATCGAGGAGCAGCTGAACACGATCGAGGGCGTGAAGCAGATCAACTCGACGAGCGCGCTCGGCGTGTCTCAGATCCTGGTTCAGTTCGAGCTGAACCGGAACGTGGACATCGCCGCGCAGGACGTGCGGGACAAGGTGGCGCTCGCCAAGGCGAACCTGCCGTCCGACGCGGAGGAGCCGCTCGTCCAGAAGCTCGACATCAACGCTCAGCCCGTGGTCTGGATCGCGCTCACCGGTCTCGACGTGAAGAGCATGAGCGTCTTCGCGAACGAGGTGCTGAAGCCGCGCTTGCAGACGCTGGAGGGCGTGGGCGACGTCCAGCTCGCCGGCTATCGCGCCCGCGAGATGCGCATCTGGCTCGATCGCTCGAAGCTCCGGTCCCGCGGGCTGACCCCGAGCGACGTCATCCACGCCGTCCAGTCCAAGAACGTCGAGCTTCCGGCCGGCATCCTCGAGGAGCCCGGCAACGAGTTCCGCGTCAACGTGCACGGCCAGCTCGACACGCCCGCGCAGTTCGACGACATGGTCGTCGCCTACCAGGCGGATGGCGGTGCCGTGCGGCTCAGGGACGTCGGATACGCAGAGGACGGCCTGGAGCCCCGGCGTGGGCTCGCCCGATACAACGGCGTGCCCTCGGTCGGTCTCGGGGTCGCCCCGCGGCCGGGCGCGAACACCGTGGCCGTGGCGGACCTGGTCAAGGAGCGGCTCTCCACCATCCAGGCCGAGCTGCCGCCCGGGATGCACGTCACCGTGGCGGCCGATCAGTCGAGCATGATCCGGAACTCCATCGACGGTGCGCGCGACGAGCTGATCCTGGGCGCGCTCCTGGCCGTGCTCGTGGTGTTCTTCTTCCTGAGGAGCTGGCGCTCGACGCTCGTCATCGCGGCGACGATCCCCACCTCCCTCGTCGCGACGTTCGGGATGATGCGCGCGTTCGGCTTCACCATCAACAACGTCTCCATGCTCGCGCTGTCGCTGTGCGTGGGGATCGTGGTGGACGACGCCATCGTCGTGCTGGAGAACATCTTCCACTACATCGAGCG
>CAZVYM010000121.1:0-7505 GCA_964630935.1 uncultured Gemmatimonadaceae bacterium
CTCGTCGTGCTGCCGTTCGTCACCACCAGCGCGTAGGTGACCGACCCGCCCGACGTCGCTGTGGCGGGACCGCTCTTCGTGATCGATAGATCCGCGCTCTGGCTCACCGTCGTCGACACATTGGCGCTCACGTTGTTCGCCGGCGTCGGGTCCGTGCTCGTGCTCGCCACGTGCGCCCGGTTCGTCACGACACCCGTCAGCGTTGAGCCCGCCGTCGCCGTCACACCCAGGTTCGACGTCGCGCTCGGCGCCATCGCGCCGATCGTCCACGTCACCACCTGACCGTTCACGGTGGGCGTCGGAGTTCCGGTCGAGCTCGCATACGTCAGCCCGGCCGGCAACGTGTCCACCACCGTCACCCCGCTCGCCCCGCTCGTCGTGCTCCCGTTCGTCACCACCAGCGCGTAGGTGACCGACCCGCCCGACGCCGCCGTCGCCGGCCCGCTCTTCGTCACCGACACGTCCGCGCTCTGGCTCACCGTAGTGGTCACGTCGGCGCTGACGTTGTTCGCTGCGTTGGCGTCCGCGCTCGTGCTGCTCACGTGCGCTCGGTTCGTCACAGCACCCGTCAGAGTCGAGCCCGCCGTCGCCGTCACACCCAGGTTCGACGTCGCGTTCGCCGCCATCGCCCCGATCGTCCACGTCACTACTTGCCCGTTCACCGTAGGCGTCGGCGTTCCCGTGGAGCTCGCATACGTCAGCCCAGCCGGCAGCGTGTCTACCACCGTCACGCCGCTTGCCCCGCTCGTCGCGCTCCCGCTCGTCACCGACAGACTGTAGGTGATCGGCCCACCCGACGCCGCCGTCGCCGGACCGCTCTTCGTCACCGACAGGTCCGCGCTCTGGCTCACCGTCGTTGACACCGACGACGTGTTGTTGGCCACGTTTGTGTCCGTGCTCGTGCTGTTCACCCACGCACGGTTTGTCACCGTCCCCGTCAGTGCCGGTCCCGCCGTCGCCGTTACGCCCAGGTTCGACGTCGCGCTCGGCGCCATCGATCCGATGGTCCATGTCACCACCTGGCCGTTCACCGTCGGGCTCGGGGTGCCCGTGGAACTCGCGTACGTCAGCCCGGTCGGCAGCGTGTCCACCAGCGTCACCCCACTCGCCGCGCTCGTCGAGCTCCCGTTCGTCACCACCAGGCTGTAGGTGATCGGACCGCCCGACGCCGCTGTGGCTGGTCCGCTCTTCGTCACCGACACGTCCGCGGTCTGACTCACCGTCGTCGTCCACGTCGACGTGTTGTTGGCCGGGTTGGCGTCCGCGCTCGTGCTCGCCACGTGCGCCCGGTTCGTCACGACACCCGTCAGCGTCGAGCCCGCCGTCGCCGTTACGCCCAGGTTCGACGTCGCATTCGGAGCCATCGATCCGATCGTCCATGTCACCACTTGCCCGTTCACCGTAGGCGTCGGCGTTCCCGTGGAGCTCGCATACGTCAGCCCAGCCGGCAGCGTGTCTACCACCGTCACGCCGCTTGCCCCGCTCGTCGCGCTCCCGCTCGTCACCGACAGACTGTAGGTGATCGGCCCACCCGACGCCGCCGTCGCCGGACCGCTCTTCGCGATCGACAGATCCGCGCTCTGGCTCACCGTCGTCGACACGTTGGCGCTCACGTTGTTCGCAGGCGTCGGATCCGTGCTCGTGCTCGAGACGTGCGCTCGGTTCGTGATGACACCCGTCAGCGTCGAGCCCGCCGTCGCCGTCACGCCCAGGTTCGACACTGCGCTCGGCGCCATCGCCCCGATCGTCCACGTCACCACCTGCCCGTTCACCGTCGGGGTCGGAGTTCCGGTCGAGCTCGCATACGTCAGTCCGGTCGGCAACGTGTCCACCACCGTCACCCCGCTCGCACCGCTCGTCGTGCTCCCGTTCGTCACCGCCAGGCTGTAGATCACCGTCCCGCCCGACGACGCCGTCCCTGGACCCGTCTTCGTCACCGACACGTCCGCCGACTGGCTCACCGTCGTCGACACGTCGGCGCTCACGTTGTTCGCCGAGTTCGTATCCGTGCTCGTGCTCGCCACGTGCGCCCGGTTCGTCAGCGTCCCCGTGAACGTCGAACCCGTCGTGCCCGTCACCGTGAGGTTCGACGTCGCGCTCGGAACGAGCGACCCGATCGTCCACGTCACCACTTGCCCGTTCACCGTAGGCGTCGGCGTTCCCGTGGAGCTCGCATACGTCAGCCCAGCCGGCAGCGTATCCACCACCGTCACCCCGCTCGCCCCACTCGTCGTGCTGCCGTTCGTCACCACCAGCGCGTAGGTGACCGACCCGCCCGACGCCGCCGTCGCCGGCCCGCTCTTCGTCACCGACACGTCCGCGCTCTGGCTCACCGTAGTGGTCACGTCGGCGCTGACGTTGTTCGCTGCGTTGGCGTCCGCGCTCGTGCTGCTCACGTGCGCTCGGTTCGTCACAGCACCCGTCAGAGTCGAGCCCGCCGTCGCCGTCACACCCAGGTTCGACGTCGCGTTCGCCGCCATCGCCCCGATCGTCCACGTCACTACTTGCCCGTTCACCGTAGGCGTCGGCGTTCCCGTGGAGCTCGCATACGTCAGCCCAGCCGGCAGCGTGTCCACCACCGTCACCCCGTTCGCCCCGCTCGTCGCGCTCCCGTTCGTCACCACCAGCGCGTACGTCACCGACCCCCCCGACGCCGCCGTCGCCGGACCCGTCTTCGTCACCGAAAGGTCCGCCGACTCACTTACCGTCGTCGACACATTGGCGCTCACGTTGTTGGCCGGGTTGGCATCCGCGCTCGTGCTCGCCACGTGCGCACGGTTCGTCACGATCCCCGTCAGCGTCGAGCTCGCCGTCGCCGTCACACCCAGGTTCGACGTCGCGTTCGGCGCCATCGACCCGATCGTCCACGTCACCACCTGCCCGTTCACCGTCGGGCTCGGGGTTCCCGTCGAGGAGATGTAGGTCAGTCCGGCCGGCAGCGTGTCCACCATCGTCACCCCACCCGCCCCGCTCGACGCGCTCGCGTTCGTCACCACCAGGCTATAGGTGACCGGCCCACCCGACGTCGCCGTCGCAGGACCGCTCTTCGTGATCGACACATCCGCGCTCTGGCTCACCGTCGTACTGACGTCGGAGCTCACGTTGTTCGCCGGCGTCGGGTCCGTGCTCGTGCTCGCCACGTGCGCCCGGTTCGTCAGCGTCCCCGTGAACGTCGAGCCCGTCGTGCCCGTCACCGTGAGGTTCGACGTCGCGCTCGGCGCCATCGACCCGATCGTCCACGTCACCACCTGGCCGTTCACCGTCGGGCTCGGGCTCCCCGTGGAGCTCGCGTACGTCAGCCCGGCCGGCAGCGTGTCCGTCACCGTCACCCTGCTCGCCCCGCTCGTCGTGCTCCCGTTCGTCACCGCCAGGACGTACGTGATCGGCCCACCCGACGCCGCCGTCGCAGGACCACTCTTCGTGATCGACAGATCGGCCGACTGGCTCACCGTGGTACTGACCTCGGAGCTCACGTTGTTCGCCGGCGTCGGGTCCGTGCTCGTGCTCGCCACGTGCGCCCGGTTCGTCAGCGTCCCCGTGAACGTCGAGCCCGTCGTGCCCGTCACCGTGAGGTTCGACGTCGCGCTCGGCGCCATTGACCCGATCGTCCACGTCACCACCTGGCCGTTCACGGTCGGGCTCTGGGTTCCTGTCGAGCTCGCGTACGTCAGTCCGGCCGGCAGCGTGTCCACCACCGTCACCCCGCTCGCCCCGCTCGTCGCGCTCCCGTTCGTCACCACCAAGCTGTAGGTGACGGGCCCGCCCGACGCCGCTGTGGCTGGTCCGCTCTTCGTCACCGACACGTCCGCACTTTGGCTCACCGTCGTCGACACGTCGGCGCTCACGTTGTTCGCCGGGTTGGCGTCCGCGCTCGTGCTCGCCACGTGCGCCCGGTTCGTCACGACACCTGTCAGCGACGAGCCCGCCGTCGCCGTCACGCCCAGGTTCGACGTCGCGTTCGGAGCCAGCGACCCGATCGTCCACGTCACCACCTGGCCCACCGCTCCGCTGCTCGTCCCGCCCGTCGAGGAGCCGTAGGTCAGCCCGGCCGGCAGCGTGTCGGTCACCGTCACCCCGTTCGCCCCGCTCGTCGAGCTCCCGTTCGTCACCACCAGGTTGTAGGTCACCGAGCCACCCGACGCCGCTGTGGCGGGACCGCTCTTCGTCACCGACACGTCCGCCGACTGGCTCACCGTCGTCGTGACCGTCGACGCATTGTTGGCCACATTTGGATCCGCACTCGCGCTGTTCACCAACGCGCGGTTCGTCAGCGTCCCCGTGAGCGTCGAGCCCGTCGAGCCCGTCACCGTGAGGTTCGACGTCGCGTTCGGCGCCATCGACCCGATCGTCCATGTCACCACCTGCCCATTCACGGTCGGGCTCGGGGTGCCCGTGGAGCTCGCGTACGTCAGTCCGGCCGGCAGCGTGTCCGTCACTGTCACCCCGCTCGCCCCGCTCGTCGTGCTCCCGTTCGTCACCACCAGGCTGTACGTGATCGGCCCACCCGACGCCGCCGTCGCTGGACCGCTCTTCGTGACCGACACGTCCGCGCTCTGACTCACCGTCGTCGTCCACGTCGACGAGTTGTTGGCTGCGTTGCTGTCCGTGCTCGTGCTGCGCACCCACGCCCGGTTGCTCATCGAGCCGGCTGCAGCGGCACCCACGGTCGCCGTCAGCCCCACGCTCGTGCTTCCGCCCACCGTGAGCACACCCAGGCTCCACGTCACCGCGCGACTCGTCGCGTCGTACGTCCCACCGTTCGTCGCCGACACGAACGTCAGAGCAGCCGGCAGCGTGTCCGTGACCGTCACGCCGCTCGCGTCGCTCGTCCCGCTGACATGGGTGACCGCCAGGGTGTAGCTGATCTGCGTGCCCGCCGTGTCCGTCGCCGGTCCCGTCTTCGTCACCGACAGGTCGGCGACCTGGCTCACCGTGGTCGTCGCCGTCGAGCTGTCGTTGGCCGTATTGGGATCGGTGCTGGTGCTGGCCACCCAGGCGCGGTTGCTTACCGAGCCGCTTACGCCCGACCCCACCGTCGCCGCGAGCCCCAGACTCGTGCTGCCGCCCACCGCCAGCGTGCCCACGCTCCATGTCACCGCGCGGCTCGTCCCGTCGTACGTCCCGCCGCCCGTCGCCGACACGAACGTCAGCGCGGCTGGAAGCGTGTCCGTCACCACAACGCCACTCGCGTTGCTCGTCCCGCCCACGTGGCTCAACGCGATTGCGTAGCTGACCTGCGTGCCCGCTGTGTCCGTCGCCGGACCCGTCTTCGTCACCTGCACGTCCGCGCCCTGGGTCACCGCCGACGTCACCATCGACGTGTCGTTGGCCGCGCTCGGGTCCGTGCTCGCGCTGCTCACCCAGGCACGGTTGCTCACCGACCCGGTGGCCCCCGCTCCCACCATCGCCGTCACCCCGACGATCGCGCTGTCACCCACCGCCACCGAGCCGACGGTCCAGGTCACCGTCCGCGTAGCCGCATCGTAGGTCCCGCCGTCCGTCGCCGAGGAGAACGTCAGCTCCGCCGACAGCGAGTCCTTCACCACCACCCCGGCCGCGTCGCTCGTCCCGCCCACGTGGTGGATCGCGATCGAATAGGTGATCGGGACCCCGGCAAGGGCTCCCGCCGGGCCGGTCTTCGTGATCGCCAGGTCCGCCGTCTGGGTGACCGTCGTCGTCACCGCCGACGAGTCGTTGGTCGCCGTGGAATCCACGGAGGTTCCACGCACCCATGCGCGGTTGGTTACGGGCCCCACGGTCGAGGGAGCCACGTTCACCACCACGTTCGCGTTCTGCGTCGCCCCGGCGGCGAGGGTCCCGATGTTCCACGTCAGGACGCCGCCCGACTGGGTCCCGGCGTCGGTGGACGCGAAGGTCACGCCCGCCGGGAGGGTGTCCACCACCACCACCCCCTGCGCCCCGTCCGGACCGGCGTTGGACACCGCGACGGTGTACGTGAGCTGTCCACCCGCGACCGCCGAGGCGGGCGCGCTCTTGGCGACCGAGAGGTCCGCGACGACCGGCACCGAGACCGTGGTGCTCACCGACGCCGAGTCGTCGCCCGGATGCGGATCGGGCAGGGACGAGGCGATCCTCGCCACGTTCGTGACCGTGCCCGCGCTGCCCGACTCCAGACGCACGACCAGGCTCATCGAGTCCGACTGGCCCACGGCCAGGGATCCCACGGGCCATTGCAGGACGCCGTTCGACACCGCACCCGCGGACGTCGACACCGGACTCATATTCGCAGGCAGGCTGTCCGTGACGACGACCTGACCCGCCCCCTGGGGACCGGCGTTGGCCGCACGGAGGACGTACGTGATCTGATCGCCCTCGAGCGCCGAGGCCGGCCCGGCCTTGCCGACCGAGACGTCGGCGGCGGCACCCACCACCAGGGTCACGCTCACGGGCACGGGGCTCGCTACGGCCACGGGCGAAGTGACGCGCACCTCGCCGCCGTAGCTGCCCGGCGCGAGCCCCGTGGGATTGGCCGTGATCGTGACGGTGGCGGGCGCGGTCGGTCCGGAGAGGCTCGCGGAGAGCCACGACCCGCCGGCCGTCTCGTACCAGATGGTGCTGCCGAGACCCGTGAGCGTGCCCCCGCCTCCGTTCGTGACCTGGACCGAGTCGGTGACGGCCGCTCCTCCGGCGTTCGCCAGCAGCGTCACGGTATCCGGACTCAGGTGGATGATGGGGCGGTCTTCGGTCAGCGTGAGCGTGACCGGAATGGAGACCGGGCTGTTGCTCGCCACCTGGGAGGAGAGCGAGACCGTGGCGTCGTACGTGCCCGCCGTGAGGGACGACACCGTCGGCGTGAGGGTGAGGTCGGCCGGGGCCGACGACGCGCTGAGCGTCGCCTCGAGCCAGCCCGTGGGCTGGCCCGCGCCGTACTCGACGCTCGCGAGGAGTCCCTGCAGCGTCCCTCCTCCGCTGTTGCTCACCTTCACGACCTGCGCCGCGGGCACCGTGCCGCCCACCGAGCCGGCGAAGGAGATCGAGGTGGGCGCCGCCGCGATGGCGGGCCGCGGCGCGACCGTCACCTTCGCGGATCCGGACACGTCGCGGAAGGACGCCTGCACGTTGGCCGAGCCGGCCTTGAGCGCGTGCGCCATCCCGTTCGAATCGACGGAGACCACCGACGGGTCGTCGCTCGACCAGGTCGGGCTCGCGCTGGACAGCAGCGTCCCGTCGTCGGCGCGGACTTCGGCGGTGAACCGGGTGCTGTCGCCCTCGATGAGGCTGGCGCTGGGCGGATGTACCGCCACGGAGCCTACGATCACCGAGCTGACGTCGCGGGAGGTGCACGACTGGATGACCCCGAAGACCGCCAGCACCGAGGCGAGCGCGAGCGCTACCCTGGCGCTCCTGCGCCCTGGGCCCTTCCCGCTAGCACGCATCCCGGAGTCCTCGCTCGGCCGTCATCAGAAGACCACCCGCACCAACGCGACGTCCACACCCCGCCCTCTGCGGTACATCGCCGGAGGAGCGAGATGTGGGCTCCGCGC
>CAZVYM010000121.1:7515-11675 GCA_964630935.1 uncultured Gemmatimonadaceae bacterium
GCACGACCGCCGAAATCTCGCGGCTCCGCGCGCTCGACAGGTCGACCACGCCCTGCTGCTGGGCGCTGCGGCGCTGGCGTGCGTTCATGAACGCCAGCACGGCCCCCACCAGGGTGACGGCCGCGGCCGCCTCCACGGACACGGTGAGGTAGGGGCGGGTCACGTCTTCACTGACGATCTGATTCGGTGGGCACGTGCCCCCGGGGCCCGGATCCGACAGGCACTGGACGTCCACCTTCTTGATGAAGTAGCCGGCCGCCACCGCACCGCCGGCCATGGTGAGCACGGTCAGCCCACCCAGGGCGCTACCCGAATAGAACTGTCCCATCCCCGGAACCAGCATCCCCAGGAACAACGCGGCGTCCGGATTCGGGGTCGTGGCGTAGACCAGGCTCTGTAACTCCCCGATCCGCCGCGACACATCCATCGCATCGGGAGCGCCGGGCTCGAGCTCGAGGTACTTCCGCAGGTCCCGGGTCGCCTCCTGTTCCTTCCCCATCCGCGCGAAGATCACCCCCCGGTCGTAGACCGCCGCCGGCCACTCCGGCGCCGCCGCGACCGCGGAGTCGAGCGAGGACCGAGCACGATCGAGGCGCCCTGCGTCCGCGCGGGTCAGGCCCTCCCGGAACGACGCGACCGCCGACTCGGGGATCGCCGCCCTCTCCGCGGCCACCAGCGAATCCAGCCGCTGCCGGGCATCGTTCACGCCCTCGGCCAACGAGTCGACCGCCAGAACCTTGCAGTACGCCGATACGGCGGCCTGGGGCTGGTCGAGCTCTTCGAGAACGCGCGCGCGCCGATAGGCGAGATCCGCCGACGCGGGATCCAGCTGGGTCGCCTGATCCAGGAGGGTGCGCGCGCGGTCGAGATCGCCGAGGATCACGGCCTGGGCGGCCGTCGACGCCAACTGCCGCGCGAGCCTCTGCTCCTCGGCCCCGGGCCGCGCGGCGGTCGCCGCCGCGGGACACTGATACGGACCCGACCCCGGGACCTCCCTCTTCAGCGGTAGCTCCTGGGCGGACAGAGACGACGCGCTCCAGCCCAGGGCCGAAACGAGGAGCCAACCGAAGGGGACGCCGAGACACCCGCCGTTCACCTTCCAACGGGCCATGGGGGGCTACCTGCAGATAGAATTGGCCCGATCCGAGCTCACGGCTTCGATCGGGGGTACCGAGAATCGGCAACCAGTAAGGATAAGATTCGGGGCAAAAGACTTGTCACGCAACCGAAATGGACGCCGGCCGCCCCGCTCCTCCATCCGGTTGGAACGCATGATGCAGTGAGGATCGTCGGGACGGCCATGCCTCGGATGCTGCCCGAGATCGAGCGGATTGTCGGGGCGGAACGAGGTCGTGGCTCCACCGAAACAGGCCGTCCGGGTCGCGGCGGCGGGCATCGGGGTACCCAGGGGCTGCACGATCCACTACGATGACCCAGAGGGGTTGCTGAGCCGACCGGAGCACGGCCATGGGCCGAACGCTCAGCCATGAAGGGGTCTCCCTTCCCTCCGATCGGAGGGAACGCGTCCTGGTGTATGGTGAGGTTCTCTTCGACCGCTTCCAGGACGGAGCCCGGGGTCTCGGGGGCGCCCCGTTCAACGTCGCGTGGCACCTGTGTGGCTTCGGGTTCCGGCCCCTCCTCATCTCCGCCGTGGGTGCCGACGCACAGGGTCGGGAGATTCTCGACCAGATGGAGGGGTGGGGGCTCTCCGTGCGCGCCGTCCGTTCCGATCCCGAGCACTCCACGGGGCACGTCGACGTTCGGGACGAAAAGGGGGAGCCCTCCTTCTCCATCCCGGCCGACCAGGCATGGGACTACATCCCCACGGATCATGCCCGTGCGCACGCGCCCTCCGAGGGCACCTCGCTCATCTATCACGGCACCTTGGCGGGTCGTAGCGCACCGTCCCGGCGGGCGCTACGGGATCTGCTCGCCGAGGCGGACGCACCCGTCTTCGTCGACGCCAACCTGCGTGACCCGTGGTGGACGCCGAAATCCGTACGCGACGCCCTGGACGGTGCGCGATGGGCCCAGCTGAACGTCGACGAGCTGTGGACGCTGATGGGCACCTCGCCCGGGGACCTGGAGCGCGCAGGATCGGTGGCCCGGGTTCTGCGGCAACGACACGGGCTCGACCGGCTCTTCGTCACATGCGCCGACCAGGGCGCCTTTCTGGTCAACGACAAGGACGACGTCGTCTACTCCGCGGCCAAGACCATCTCTACCGTCGTCGACACCGTGGGCGCCGGAGACGGGTTCTGCGCGGTGGCGTGCATCGGTCTTCTCCGCGGCTGGAGCGACGAGGTCATCCTGCGCAGGGCCAACGACTTCGCCAGCGAGACGTGCCGTTTCCGGGGCGCGACCCGTACCGACATCGCCATCTACGATGCCTATCTGCGCCATTGGGCCGAGCTCCCGTGGGTGACCTCCGTGGGAGGCGAGGGGAGGCAGGGGCTCTACGTCCTCGCGCTGAGCGTCCATGGACTGGTGCGGGCCTCCGGCATCGAGCTCGGGCGGGATGCCGACACCGGCGGACAGGTCTCCTACGTGGTGGACGAAGCCCGCGCGCTCGTCGAGCACCCCGACGTCGAGCGCGTGGACGTGATCACCCGGCAGATCTTCGACCCCCGCGTCGGCGACGCCTACGCCCAACCCGTGGAGACCATCACCCCCGGTGCCCGCATCGTCCGCCTCCCGTTCGGACCCCGCCGCTACCTGCGCAAGGAGTCGCTCTGGCCCTACCTGGATTCCCTGCTGGACCAAGCGACCCGTTTCGTTCGCGGCCAGGGCCGGCTCCCCGATCTCATCCACGGTCACTACGCGGACGCGGGGTACGTCGGAGCCCACCTGGCCGGCCTCCTGGGGGTGCCTTTCGTGTTCACCGGCCACTCCCTGGGCCGTGTGAAGCGCGAGCGCCTCCTCGCCGACGGCGCGAGCGAGGAATCCATCGAGAAGCGGTACCGCATCGCCCGCCGCATCGAAGCCGAGGAACAGGCTCTGGAGGCGGCCGATCTGGTCATCACCAGCACGCGTCATGAAGTGATGTCGCAGTACGAGCGATACGACCACTACGAGCCCGAGCTCATGAGGGTGATCCCGCCGGGGGTGGACCTTACCCGCTTCTCGCCCTGTCCCCACCGCTGGCCCGAGCCGCCCATCCTGGCCGAGTTGAAGCGGTTCCTCGAGGATCCTTCCAGGCCCATGGTCCTCGCGATGGCCCGGGCCGACGAGCGCAAGAACTTCCACGGCCTCATCGAGGCTTTCGCCCACACGCCGGCTCTGCGCGAGACCGCCAACCTGGTCCTCGTCGCCGGCACCCGGGACGACATCGGCGACACGGACCCGGCGACGCGTCGCGTGCTCATGTCGATCCTGGTCCAGGTGGATCGCCACGATCTCTACGGGATCGTGGCCTACCCGAAGCATCATCACCCGTCCGACGTGCCCGACCTGTACCGGCTGGCAGCGCGTTCGGGAGGGGTCTTCGTGAACCCCGCGCTCACCGAGCCTTTCGGGCTCACCCTCATCGAGGCGGCCGCCTGCGGGCTCCCGGTGGTCGCCACCGACGACGGGGGCCCTCGGGACATCATCGAGGCATGCCAGCACGGTCTCCTGGTGGATGTCATGGACAACCAGGCTCTGGGGAGCGCCATCGCGGACGTGCTCTCCGACGCCGTACGTAGGGCGCGGTGGGCGAAGAACGCGGTCACGAGCGTCCATCGCACGTTCTCCTGGAGGACCCACACGCGCCGATACCTGGAGGCGATCTCCGAGGTGCGCTCGGGCGCCTTGATCGCCGGCGTTCACGGCGACGCGTCCAGTCTCCCGAGGATGGACCGTATGCTGTTCGCATCCCTGGACCACGTGCTCGCCGGCGATGAAAGAGCGCTCGCGACCCTGGTCGAGCACCTGCGGAAGCACGGGGACGGTGTGGGCGTGGGGATCACGACCGGCCGCACCACCGAGGAGGCCTTGAGGACTCTGGAGACCCTGGGCTTCGTCACGCCCGACGTCCTCATCAGCGCTTCGGGCACGGAGATCCACTATGGACCGAGGTTGATACGCGACCGCTCGTGGGAGCGGCAGATCCGTCATCGGTGGGACCCGGACGGGGTCTCCAGGGCCCTGGCCGATGTCCCGGGTCTTCGACCCGTGGAGGC
>CAZVYM010000122.1:0-11494 GCA_964630935.1 uncultured Gemmatimonadaceae bacterium
GATGTGGCGTGCCAGGTCCGCGCGCGAGAGGGCGCCGTGCTCGTGGAGCAGATTGAGGAGGATCCGCCGGTTGACGTCCTTGGCCGTGCTGCGCGTCGCACGCCGGAAGTCATTGACGTTGATCTTTCTCAGGAATCCCCCTCTGGTGACCTGCTTGCATCACCGGAGATCGGGCAGTATTCTGCTCAGCGATTTAGTTTTCGTATCAAACAAAGTCGCTGATCCTCCAGCCTTCCGGCAAGCCCAGCGAACACGGACAGCGAGCACCGACAGTGGCGCGGACCTCGCTTTTCCTAGGCAGCAGAACTCCTTCGAGCTTTGATCAAAAGTTTTTGTTTGAAATAAGAACAAATCCTCAAGGGAGGTGCGAATGACGCATCCGCAACCGTCGAATGGAACGAACGTGCGGAACTCCCGATCCCCCGGCGCCGCCGGAGCCCAGCTCATGCCCGCCGTCCGCGCGGGCGAGCCGGGTGCGCTGGATGGCCTGGTTCGCGAGCACTGGTCGTGCCTGGTCGGGTACGCGCACCGGATGCTGGGGTCGGACGACGAAGCCAAGGACATCGCCCAGGAAGTCTTCATTCGGGCGTGGGAGAGTCGGGAGCGATGGGAATCAGGAGGCTCCGAGAAGGCCTTTCTGATCCAGGTCGCCCGCAACCTCTGCCTTCAGCGCCTCCGCCGCGCCAGGGTCCGGCTACGGTCCAAGCCGAGGGTCGGGCAGGCGTCGAAGGAGCGCCCTCGAAGCCCCATGGACGAGGTGTACCGCGGAGAGCTCAGACAGGCACTGCTCAGAGCGCTCGGATGTCTCCCCGACCGGCGGCGAGAAGCATTCGTCCTGGTGCGTGTAGACGGCTTGAGCCTCGGAGCAGCCGCCAAACGAATGGGCGTGACCAAGCGGACGGTGGCCAACCACGTCGACATGGCCCGATGCGACCTGAGGCAGACGCTCCAGTCGTTCGCAGGCTGAGCGCTCCTTGGTAAGATCCTCCACGGAGGGGATTCCCTCTTTGTAAGGTCGTTGCCCCCGTACTTCGCGCCCACTCGATGACAGCGGGTGAGACCGCCGCATGATCGCAAATGCACGATGGTGGGTGCCGTTCGCAATCGCGGCCGTGGGGCTCGGGGGATGCAAAGCCACGGAAGGGGCGGCCTCGGGTGCATACCCGAGCGATCGGGACCTTCAGAAGGCTCCCGCCGGTGAATGGCTGAGCTATGGCCGGGACGAGGCGGAAACGCATTACAGTCCGCTCGATCAGATCGATGTGGACAACGTCGACAGGCTGGGGCTCGCCTGGGCGTATACGCCATCGTCGTACGCTGGACAGATCGAAGGAAGCCCGATCGAGGCGGAGGGCACCATCTACGGCTCCTTGACCTGGAGCGTGGTGTTCGCCCTCGACGCCCGGACCGGGAAGCAGAAGTGGATCTGGGATCCCAGGATCCCGCATCAGTCCTTCGTAACCGACGCGGAGGGCATTCGACACCGCCGCGGCCCCTCTCTCTGTTGTGGGCCCGTCAACCGTGGAGTCGCCGTGTACGACGGGAAGGTCTATGTCGGGCTCCTGGATGCGAGCCTCGCCGCGCTGGACGCGGAGACGGGCGAGCTGCTGTGGAGGGTTCCGGTCAGGAGCCCGCTGGACGACTACAGCATCACGGGCGCGCCGCGCGTGATCGACGGCATGGTGATCACGGGCGTGAGCGGCGGGGAATTCGGCATCCGAGGGTTCGTCTCGGCCTACGACGCGCAGACGGGAGACCTTGTATGGCGCTTCTATACGGTCCCGGGGGACCCCACCGAACCGTTCGAGAGCGAGGCCCTCGAGAAGGCGGCCGGGACCTGGACGGGACCCTGGTGGCGATACGGAGGCGGGGGGCCGGTATGGGACGGAATGGCCTATGATCCGGAGTTGGACCTCCTCTACTTCGGTGTCGGCAACGGGCCGCCGTGGCCTCGTGAGATCCGAAGCCCCGCGGGCGGAGACAACCTCTTTCTCGCCTCGATCGTGGCCGTTCGGGCTCACACGGGTGAATACGTGTGGCACTATCAGACCACTCCGGGAGACGCCTGGGATTACGACTCCACGCAGCCCCTCGTTCTCGCCGACCTCGCGATCGACGGACGCGAGCGCAAGGTCATCATGCAGGCGCCCAAGAACGGGTTCTTCTTCGTCCTGGACCGCACCACGGGCGAGTTCATTTCGGCGAAGCCGTTCGCCAGGGTCAGCTGGGCGAGCGGGTACGACCCCGATACCGGGCGCCCGATCGAAGCCGACATCGCGCGCTACGGAGTCGAAGGCGCCGAGATCTCTCCGGGCTCCGACGGGGCACACACCTGGTACGCGATGTCGTGGAATCCCGCCACGGGGCTCGTCTATCTGCCGGGTGAGGAGACTTCCCGCTGGTATTCCGTGAATCCCGACTTCGTTCAGCGGCCGGGGCGCATCGATTTCGGGATGGGCCGGGGTCGCCCGCGTCCGAACGCCGGGGCTCGAGGACGGGCTTCCTCCTCCGGCCGGGTCCGGGCCCGTCGCGATCCCGAGCTGGACCCGATGGTCGTGGGGATGGGGGCGTCGGAGGCGTTCCTCGTGGCCTGGGACCCCGTCGCACAGAAGGAACGCTGGCGCATCCGGTTCCCACAAGGGGGCGTGACCGGCGGGACCCTCACGACCGCCGGGGGCATCGTGTTCCACGGCAACGGGAGCGGATCCTTCCGCGCGTACCGGGCCGACGACGGTCAGATGCTGTGGGAGTTTCCGCTCGCGCCCGGGTTCGCGAACCCCATCACCTACACCCTGGACGGGCGCCAATACGTGTCCGTGATGACCGGACGTGGAGGTAGCCACCCCCCCGGCCGCCTCTACACGTTCGCGCTCGACGCGCATTCGCAGGCTCCGTCCATGGAGCCCCACGACCCACCGCCGCCGCCGCCCGTCGAGCCTCCACCCGACGGATTCCTCGGCGGACTGGCGGGGGCCCAGCTTCCCGATCTTCCGGGTCGCGATCTGGTGGAAGAGGTCTGCACCTCGTGCCACGGGGCGGACCGCATCGTGGAGACCCGGAGGACACGAACGGAGTGGCGTCTGTTGGTGGAAGACTTCAACCGCCGAGGGTTCCTGGAGTCGACAACGCCGACGCAACGGGCGGCGATCGTCGAATACCTGGCTCGGGCATTGGGCCGCGGATAGGATGGGCCGACCGCTCGCCGCCGGTCCCCGTGCAGCCCGGGGTGTGCTTCTTTTCGCTTATTCGGAGTCCACGCTCCGATGCCGATTCTCGGAAATGGAGGCATGAGCTGATGCGTGCGTGGTCACCGACGTCGACGGTCTCGAGCATGGCATGTGTCACCGTGCTTTGCGTCGGACCCCTCCAGGCCCAGCAGAAGGATGCCGTCCTCCGATCCAGTGAGGGGATCGTGATTCCCGTCCTTCCAAGGGCTCCGGACAGCGTGCCGGAGGGCGGTACCTGGGTCCCGCCCATGCCGCCGCTGTCGGCTACGCTCCCGCCCCCCGGCTGGGAGCGGGACGATGTCGAGAAGCCGCCCATGCCGTACATCCTCCTTCGGCTTCCGCGGACGAACATCTTCCGCGCGAAGTATCCCGCGATCGACGTCCATGTACACGCCGGAGGCCTGACGACCCACGAGGCGTACGAAGGCCTGATCGCCACCATGGACTCGACCGGTGTCGGGGTGATCTGGAACATGAGTGCTGGAAGCGGGGCCCACCTCGACTCGGTTCTGGCGGCCGGAAAGCCCTACCGGGACCGTGTCGTCAATTGCGTCAACATCCCCAGGGACGGCGGGGACAGCATCGCGGTGCCCGGGTGGGCCGACCGTTTTGCCGCCGAGATGGAGCGGGCCTTCAAGGCCGGTGCCGCCTGCATGGGGGAGGTCAGCAAGGCCATAGGGCAGGGTTGGCGCAACCCGGACGGGACGTTCATTCAGGCGGACGACCCGCGCCTCGATCCGATCTGGGACATGGCTGCCAAGTACCACATTCCGGTGGTCATCCACACGAGCGATTCGGTCGGCCGCTTCTATCCGATCGGTCCGTTGAACGAGCGGTACGAAGCCGGGCTCTGGCATCACCCGGGCGAGACCAACCTGTACGATTCCGGCCCTCCGCGGGAGGTGATCGAAGCCGCGCGGGTGAACCTCATGCGGCGGCACCCGGACACCAGGTTCATCTGGGCTCACATGGCGATGCTGTACTACGATCCCCAGAAGCTCTCGGCATTCCTGGACGAGTTCCCGAACGCGTCCGTGGACCTGTCCGCCGCCGTCCAGGACCTGGGGCGCGCACCCAGGCTGTGGCGAGCCTTCTTCCTCAAGTACCAGGACCAGATCCTCTTCGGCTCCGACGGCAATCCGGGGCGGGGGGTCGACGAGTTCTGGATTCCCCATTGGCGGTTCCTCGAGACCTTCGACGAGCACTTCTACCACCCGGCGCAGATCCGCACCCCGGGTGGCTCGCCGGGCCACGGTCGCTACAACATCTCCGGCATCGGCCTTCCGGACTCGGTGCTGAAGAAGGTCTACTACGAGAACGCGCTGCGATACATGCCGGCCCTTCGCCCATCGATCGAGCGCCAAATCGCAAAGCGCAGGAATTAGGTGACCGCGCCACGGCAGGAGGACCCTCGGGCCGCCGACATCCTGGAGCGCGCGAAGCGGGCGGAGGGGAACGTCGAGGAGTCACCTGCTCGCGAGCCCGAGCATCCCAATCCCTTCGATCTGACGGGAAAGGTGGTGGTCGTATGCGGTGGCTACGGAGTCCTGGGGGGCGCCATCGCCGAGGAGCTGGGGCGAGCCGGGGCACGCGTGGCTGTTCTGGGCCGTAGTCGAAGAGCCGCCGAAGCGACGGCGAGGGAGATCTGCGAGGGGGGTGGAAAGGCCATGGCTCTGACGGCCGACGTCCTCGACCGGGCGAGCCTGTCGGCGGCTCGTGACCAGCTCTTCGAGCGCTGGGGCACCGTGGACGTTCTGGTGAATGCAGCGGGTGGCAATCTGGCGAGCGCCAGGAATGACGAGACGAGCGTGTTCGAAGTGCCGATCGAAGCATTCGAGGAGGCGCTGCGGCTCAACCTGCATGGGTCCATCTTCCCCTCGATGGTTTTCGGTCAGGCCATGGCGGAGAAGGGGTCCGGCTGCATCGTGAACATCTCCTCGATGGCGGCCATCCGGGTCCTGAGTGGAGTCATGGCCTACTCCGTCGCCAAGGCTGCCATCGACAACTTCACTCGCTGGCTCGCTGTCGAGCTGACGGGCAAGTATGGCGACCGTGTCCGCGTCAACGCTGTCGCCCCCGGCTTCTTTCTCGCCAAGCAGAACCGGAGCGCCCTCCTGAAGGCCGATGGCGGTCTGACGGAGCGGGGGCGGCGGATCCTCGAGCATACGCCGATGGGTCGGCTGGGGAGCCCGAGGGAGGTGGCCACCACTGTTCGTTGGCTTTGCAGCGACGCCGCGTCGTTCGTGACCGGTGCCGTCATTCCGGTGGACGGCGGGTTCAGCGCTTTCAGCGGCGTGTGACCATGAGGAGAAACGCCTTGTGTTGCTGAGCTTGCGCTGGTTCGGGCCCGGCGACCCGATTCCGCTCTCCCACATCAGACAGGTTCCGGGCGTCGACGGGATCGTGTCCGCTCTTCATCACGTCCCGGCCGGCGAGCTTTGGGCCAAGGACGCGCTGAGCGCCTTGAGCGAGCACGTCGACGCCGTGGGTCTCCGGCTCGCGGCGGTCGAAAGCATCCCCGTCCATGACGATATCAAGCTCGGTCGCTCCTCTAGGGAGAGACTGATCGAGCGCTACTGCCGGAGCATCGAGAACGTGGGCGAGATCGGCGTCCCGGTGGTGTGCTACAACTTCATGCCGGTGCTCGACTGGACGCGGACGAGCGTGGACCGGCGGCTCGACGACCGCTCGCTCGCGCTCGCGTACGATCCGGAGGAGCTGGCCGCGATGGATGCGTCCCGGGGACCGGCCGCGCTGCCGGCCTGGTCTCCGCCTGAGCCCGATCGGCTTCCCGGCCTCCTGGCGGAATTCCGGCGCATGGACTGCGAGGAGCTCTGGGAGAACCTGGCGTACTTCCTCGAGGCGGTCGTGCCGGTAGCGGAGGCATCCGGAGTCAGGATGGCGATCCACCCCGACGACCCGCCGTGGCCCGTCTTCGGGCTTCCGCGGATCATCACCGACGGTCCGGCCCTGAGGCGGTTGGCGAGCCTCGTGGACAGCCCGGCCAATGGTATCACCTTCTGCACAGGCTCCCTGGGAGCCCGTCCCGACAACGATCTTCCCGGCATGATCCGCAGTCTGGGGGCGAGGATCCACTTCGCCCACTGTCGGAATGTCCGCGTGACCGGTCCCCAGGCCTTCCATGAGACGGCTCATCGTTCCAGGGACGGAAGCGTCGATCTCGTCGAGGTGCTCCGGGCGCTCCGAGAGGTGGGTTTCGCCGGACCGCTGCGTCCCGACCACGGAAGGATGATCTGGGGTGAGGCGGGACAGCCAGGCTACGGGCTGTACGACCGTGCCCTCGGCGCGGCGTACCTCGACGGGCTCTGGCAAGGGCTGAGCGGTGGAGCCGATATGTCCTGGGAACGCCCGTGACGGTCAGCGGCGGCGCGTTGCGGCTCCCGAGGGTCATTCCGGTCGTCGTCATCCAGGACGCGGATCGCGCGGTCCCCACGGCGCGGGCGCTCCTCGAGGGCGGCATTCCCTGCGTGGAGATCACGTTTCGCACGTCCGCCGCCGCCGAGGCCCTCCACCGAATCACCGCGGAGGTCGAGGGCGTGCTCGTGGGGGCCGGGACCGTCCTGACGTGTGAGCAAGTCGACCTCGCCCGGGACTCGGGAGCCCGGTTCATCGTATCACCGGGCTTCGATCGTCGGGTCGTCGAGCATGGTCGCGCGAACGAGATCCCCGTGTATCCCGGGGTCTGCACCCCTACCGAGATCCAGAGGGCGGTGGGGATGGGGCTCGATGTCGTGAAGTTCTTTCCGGCGGAGCCCATGGGCGGGGCGTCGTTCCTGAAGGCGGTGTCGGCCCCGTTCCCCGGCCTGCGGTTCATTCCCACCGGGGGCATCACGCTTCAGCTGCTTCCATCGTACCTGAATCTCGACCAGGTGCTCGCCTGCGGCGGCTCCTGGCTGGCGCCCTCGGCATGGATCGCGGAGGGCGCGTACGAGCGGATTCGCGAAGAGGCGGAGCGTGCGGTGGCGATCGCATCCGGTGACAGGCCCACGCGCGAGCCGCCGGGTGGCGTGGAGCGGACGTCATGAAGAGCACGCGCCGGACCGTGACCCTGGGGGAGATCATGTTGCGCCTCAAGGCGCCGGGCCGAGAGAGGCTGCTCCAGACTCCGGAGCTGGAAGCGACCTTCGGCGGAGCCGAGAGCAACGTGGCGGTGTCATTGGCGAACTACGGGATGGACGCCGCCTTCTGCACGGTGGTGCCCGACAACCCGGTAGGGGATGCAGCCGTGGCCGAGCTCCGGCGCTTCGGGGTGGACACCCGCCTGATCTCGAGAGGGGGGGAGCGGCTCGGGATCTACTTTCTGGAGGCCGGGGCCAATCAGCGACCGAGCCGGGTCGTCTACGATCGGACGGGTTCGTCCATGGCCACCGCGAGCCCGGACGCGTTCGATTGGGACGCGGTCTTCTCGGGCGCGGACTGGTTCCACGTCACCGGCATCACCCCCGCCATCAGCGCGACCGCTGCCGAAATCGCCCTGGAAGCGGTACGGCAGGCGAGGGCGCAGGGGGTGACCGTTTCGTGCGACTACAACTACCGGAAGAATCTCTGGAAGTACGGCAGGCCCGCTCCCGAAGTCATGCGCGAGCTGGTGCAGAACGTGCACGTCGGCATCGCGAACGAGGAAGACTGCCAGCGCTCGCTGGGCGTCGAGTCACCGGTGGATGTGCAGAGCGGCGCGCTGGACCGGGAGCGGTACTGCGTGCTGGCCGAGAGCGTCCTCGACACCTTTCCGAACCTGGAGAAGCAGGCAATCACCCTTCGAGAGAGCACGAGCGCCGACGACAACCGCTGGAGCGCGTGCCTACACGACGGCCGAGAGTTCATGATCGCGCGAGCCTACGAGGTCTCCGACATCGTGGACCGAGTGGGGACCGGGGACGCCTTCGCGGCGGGACTCATCTACGGCCTGCTGTCACAACGTACCGTCCAAGACGCCCTCGAATTCGCCACCGCCGCCGGATGCCTGAAGCACTCCGTTCCCGGAGACTTCAATCGAGCCACCGTCGGTGACGTCGAGGCGCTGATGGCCGGCTCCGGAACCGGCCGGGTTCAGAGGTAGACCGATTCACCTGGAGAACCACGATGGAAGTGATCATTCAGCAGGACTACGACCAGATGAGCAAGATCGCGGCGCAGATCGTCGTCGAGGTCATCAACGCCAAGCCCACCGCCGTGCTGGGCATGGCGACCGGGTCCACCCCGCTCGGGCTCTATCAGGAACTGGTGCGGTTGCACAAGGAAGAGCAACTCGACTTCTCCCGCGTCACGACCTTCAACCTCGACGAATACGTGGGCCTGGGAGTGAACCACCCGCAGAGCTACCACTACTTCATGCACGAGCATTTCTTCAAGCACGTCAACATCCCACCGCACAATATCAATATCCCGTCGGGCACGACCAGCAACTATCCAGCATTCTGCCAATGGTACGAAGAGCGTATCGCGGACTGTGGCGGAATCGACGTGCAGATTCTGGGCATCGGCTCCGACGGCCACATCGCGTTCAACGAACCGACCAGCTCCCTGAGCTCGCGAACGCGACTCAAGACCTTGTCCAAGCAGACGATCGACGACAACGCACGATTCTTCGAGCAGCGGGAGAGTGTCCCGATCTATGCCATCACGATGGGTGTCGGGACGATCCTGGACGCGCGAAAGCTGATCCTTGTGGCGAGCGGAAAGGCGAAGGCCGAGGCGATTTCGCGGGCCGTCGAGGGTCCCGTCACGAGCATGATCACGGCGAGCGCCATTCAAATGCACCGCGATGCGACCGTGATCGTCGACGACGAGGCGGCCGCGGACCTCACGATGCGCGACTACTACGACTTCATCTACGCCGCGAAACCCGCGGCGCCACGGTTCTGAGGAGAAACCGGACGTCGAGCTCCGCCCACGGCGGCGCTCACTCCATCACACGCTCAATTCGACATCCAGTGACAAGGCGGCGGCACCGAGCACGGACACGTCCTGCACCTCCGAAACCTCTATACGAAGGGAGTTCAGTGAGCTTGGAAAACCGAAATCTCCAATGGCATCGTACATGGCACCCTTGAAGTAGGGCCATGCCATGCGTACGGATCCGCCCAGAATGATGATCTCCGGGTCGTACGCGTACAAAACGGTCTTGATCCCGACTCCAAGATGCGTCCCAAAGACCCTATACATCTCCAGGGCTTCCTCGTCGCCCAGACGGGCTCTCTCGAAGGCCTCCTTGCCGGACACGCCGTATTCACGCTCGAAGAGCATTCCCGAGCAGTAGTGCTCCATGATGGTACCCCGGTACGGAAACATCCCGACCTCGCCCGCCCCGCAGTGGGCGCCACAGTAGAGCTTGCCGTTGAGGATCAGACCGCAACCTAATCCTGAGCCGAGGGTGAGTCCCACGACCGAGTCGTGTCCTCGCCCCTTGCCGAAATGCTTCTCCCCCAAGGCAAAACAATTGGCGTCGTTATTGAGGTGAACCGGCCTGTGGAACCGCTCTTCCAGAATCGACTTCACCGGTACCTGATCCCAGCCGGGTATGTTCTGCACATCGTAGACGATACCCGCCTCGACATCCACCACGCTGGGAAAACCCAACCCGATACTGCCAACCGCACCGTTGTCGACTTCTCGAATGAGCCTGGCGATCTGGTCGAGCAAATCGGACGGCTCGTCGCTGTCGACGATTCGCTCCGATTCGATCCGCTCGATCCCGCCCTCGTAGACACGAGCAACGCGTACGTTGGTCGCCCCCACGTCGATGCCGATGAGGCGACGCCCCTTCGACAGGCCTGTGAACTCCTCGCCTTTGGATCTTTTCATCTCATTTCATGCTTCGGGTCTAGCGGGTGCTCCTCGTCGGATGTCGCGCTATGTTACCGCATTTCCGGTGCGAACGCTCGAACCTCCCGAACGTCTCACGCGTGCGAAGCCGCCGCCACCCGACGGACGATGCGCCTGCCACCCATGAGGTCCCTACCACCCATGAGGTCCCTGCCATGAGGTCCACGACAGCACTACGAACGCAGTCCGTGGCGGCCATCCCGCTTCTTCTGCTGCTCGCCACCCCTCTGACGACGCATGCCCAGACGCCCGGTCCGGGCGATCAGCTGCCGCCCTGGACGCCCGGCACACTGGACATCCACCACATCGCCACCGGGGAAGGGAACGCGACGTTCTTCGTCCTGCCCGACGGCACGACGATGCTCGTCGATGCCGGTGCGGCCGTGGCGGGGCGTGCCCCGCTCGCGCCTCCGGTCCCGGACGACGGTCGCCGGGCCGGTCAGCACATCGCGGCCTACGTAAGGCGCATGATGCCCGCCGGTCGCGAGCCGGCCATCGACTACGCGGTCATCACCCACTTCCACGGCGACCACATGGGCTTCGTCAGCGACGCATCCCCCCGGTCGCGCCGTGGCGACTACCGTCTTGCCGGCATCACCGATGTGGCCGATGCCGTGCCCGTTCACGAGCTGATCGACCGCGGGTGGCCGGACTACGACTACCCGGCGCCGGTCCCGAACATCGAGAATTACCGACAGTTCATCGCCGAGCGCATGAAGGCCGGCGACCTGACCGTGGCACGCTTCCAGCCCGGGCGGACCGACCAGTTGCGCCTGCTTCGCAACGCCCCCGAGTACCCGACGTTCCAGGTTCGCAATCTGGCCGCCAATGGCGAGGTCTGGACCGGATCGGGTACGGCCACCCGTCGCGTTTTTCCACCGCTGGAAGCGCTGGCGAAGGACGACTGGCCGAACGAGAACATCTGCTCGATCGCCTTCCTGCTGCGTTACGGGGCGTTCTCGTACTTCACCGGCGGTGACCAGGAGGGCGTGCCGCCCGACGGCTTTCCGGCGTGGCAGAACGTGGAGACACCGATCGCCGCGGCCATCGGACATCCGGTGGATGTGGTCGTGGTCGATCACCACGGATCGATCGAGCCCGCGAATGCATTCTTTCTGAGGACGCTGCGCCCGCGCGTCGACGTGATCCCCGCATGGTCCACGACGCATCCGGCGCCGGTGGTGCTCAAACGCCTGTTGAATCAGCGGATCTACGAGGGGCCTCGGGACATCTTCGTGCTGGAATTTCGCGACGCGACCAAGGCCGCCATCGGGCCCCGCGCGACGCAGGTCGCCAGCGACCACGGTCACGTGGTCGTGCGCGTGGCACCCGGCGGAGCGTCCTACATGGTGTACGTGCTCGACGACAAGTCCGACACCTATGCGATCCTGTCCGTCCACGGTCCGTACGCGTCAGGCGCC
>CAZVYM010000123.1:0-6675 GCA_964630935.1 uncultured Gemmatimonadaceae bacterium
AGGCTGATGCTCTAGCCAACTGAGCTACTCCCGCGCTTGCCATCCTCCCCCCGACTCGTCTCGGACAGAGGCTCGAGTGGTGGGGGGAGGATTCGAACCTCCGAAGGCTCTGCCAGCAGATTTACAGTCTGCCCCGTTTGACCGCTTCGGTACCCCACCTGGTTCCCGTCGGGTCGCCACGTCCATCCGGCGAGCCGCCCACCCGAAACGATTCTTCCGGGTGCTGCACCCGTTCTCCAGGCCGTCGCGCCACGGCGTGGAAAAGAGCCGTCCCCGGGCGGCAGAGACGGCCTTCTATGAACGAGCTTTGAAAGCTAACCCGGGCCCATGGCATCATCAAGGCCCGAAATCCGCGGATTTTCGAGGGTTACGGACGGGCTCCCTCGACCCGGTCGGAAGGCCGGCCGCCGCACGAAACGAGGCCTCGGCTCCACCACTCCTTCCCCACCACGACGAGACCTTCGAGCCGAGGGGGTCTCCCGAAGAGGTCCCCTCTCCTCCGACCCGTCTACCGGAGGAACTTCCGGTACTTCACCTGCTGGTCGAACGAAAGGTCGCTCTTCTTCTTGACGTTCAGCTGCGAGACCGCCTTTCCGTTGCAGGACGCGATGAGGCCGATGGGGAGGTCGTGGAAGAACGTGATCTCCTTGGTCCCGGTGTTGTGCCCGAATCCCAGAACCGTCGAGCTCGCCAGCGTCGGCGCGTTCAGCACGATGAAGTCCTGGGTGACCTGGCTCGGAGCCGCGATCTTGGCCTCGTCCCCCAGATCCGGCTTGTCCTTCGTGCCGCCCCAGTAGAACAAGTGGGCATTCGGGATCTTGATGACGTAGTTGTAGTCCGACGTGAACGACCCCATGCTCGTCCACGCCGTGGCCAGCGCGAACGGCCGGCCGCTCGCCCTCAGGTACTGGCCGTAGGCCGCGACCTTCTTGGCGAGGGAGAGGCCGAGCTGCCCACGCACCTCCTGCTGGAGCTTGGCCCACAAGCTACTCACGCCCGCCGGAAGCCAGGGCTGGTAGAGCGTCATCCCGCTCATCAGCCGGATGTCCGGTGACGGCCACCATTGGCTCTTCTCCCCGCGGTACAACGTCAGCGTGGTTGCCATGCGTTTCCTCGGATGTCGGATGTCGGCAGGTCGCTGAACAGCGGGCAGGAAGGCCCGGGGGTCCGGCGGTGCCGCGCCGCCGGGGCCTCGGCCGCCGGGACGACTGCGGGCATCATCGCACCGTGGTCGGAAGACCCCCGGAAGCTGGCGAAGGGACTCGAACCCCCAACCTGCTGCTTACAAGGCAGCTGCTCTACCAGTTGAGCTACGCCAGCGGTGTGCCAATTAGCGGTGCACCAATCATGGGGCCACGACCACCAATTATAGGGCCACGACCTTCTCTACAGGACGACCCTCCTCATGAGGCCACGACTTTCCATCGCGTGCCCCCCGCGCCGTCCTCGAGCACGACGCCGCGCGCGGCCAGCTCGCCCCGGATCGCGTCGGCCGTGGCGAAGTCCCGCGCGGCACGCGCCGCGTTGCGCTCCTCGATCTTCCGCTCCACCCAGGCCGTGGTCTCGTCGTCCAGCGTCCGGCTCCGGTGCGCCACCTCGAGCAGGCCGAGCACCTGGTCCGTCGAGCGGAGCGCGTCCAGCACCGCCTCGCGATCACCGGCGCGCACCGGCCCGCCACCGTCCAGGGCGGCGTTGACCTTGCTCACGAGCACGAACAGGGCGGCCAGGGCGTCGGCGGAGTTGAAGTCGTCGTCCATGGCTTCCCGGAACGCCGAGACGGCCCCCTCCGCGAGCTCCGGCAGCTCCGACGGATCCGCCTCCTCGGACGTGTCGAGCGCCTCGAGCCGAGCCTCGAAGTCCAGCAATCTCTGGATCGCGTTCTTCGAAGCGTCCAGACCCTCCATGGTGAAGTTCAGCTCCCGCCGGTACTGGGAGGAGATGAGCTGGTGGCGGATGGCGGCCGGATCGTAGCCCTGGTCGAGCAGCTGTCGCACCGTGATGTAGTTGCCCAGCCGCTTGGACATCTTCCGACCCTCGACCCGAAGATGCTTCACGTGCAGCCAGTAGCGGACGAAGGGCTTGCCGGTGGCGGCCTCGGACTGGGCGATCTCGTTCTCGTGATGCGGAAAGACCAGATCCTCTCCGCCCAGATGGAAGTCGAGGGTGTCGCCGAGCTCGGTGACGCTCATGACCGAGCACTCGAGGTGCCATCCGGGCCGACCCCTGCCCCACGGCGAGTCCCATACGGCTCCGGCCTTCTCGTCCACGTCGGAGGCCGCCTTCCAGAGCGCGAAGTCGCGGGCGTCCTCCTTCTCGTACTCGTCCTGCGCCACCCGGGCGCCCGCGCGGAGCGTGGAGAGGTCGATCCCCTTGAGCTTGCCGTAGTCCGGAAAGCGCGCGATGGAGAAGTAGACGGCCCCGTCCTCCGCCTGGTACGCGTGACCAGACTCCATGAGTCGCTCGATGAAGTCCACCATGCGATCCACGTAACCGGTCGCCCTGGGGTAGCTGTCGACCTGCCTCATCCCGAGCATCTCGGCATCCGACAGGAATGCCTCGCCGAACGGCTTCGTGTACTCCTGCACGCTGACGCCGCGCTCCGCCGCCCGATCGATCGTCCGGTCGTCCACGTCGGTCAGGTTCATGACGAACCGGACCTCGTAGCCGCTCCACTCCAGATAGCGATGGACCAGATCGTAGAAGAGGAAGGCGCGGTAGTTGCCGACGTGCGCGAAGTCGTAGATGGTCGGACCGCACGCGTAGACGCGCACGCGGCCCTTCTGCAGGGGCTCGAAGGTCTCGAGCGAGCGCGTGAGGGTGTTGTGGACCTTGAGTGCCATCTCGAGGGTCGGTTGGGGTCGAGTCAGCTGACGGTGCCCAGCGCGGAGTGCTTCCCTTCTTCAGCGATCTGCCAGAGCCAGGGCGACTTCGGCGCGAATCGCCTCGAGCGCCGCCAGAGGGTCGTCGGCGCGGGTGACCGACCGCCCGATGACGAGATAGTCCGAGCCGGCCTCCACGGCGTCCGTGGGGGTAGCTACCCGCCTTTGGTCGCCTCGATCCCCCCCGGCGGGCCGGATCCCCGGCGTTACGATGAGGAGATCGTCCCCAGCAGCGGGGCGCAGCCAAGACGCCTCGAGGACCGAGGCCACGACGCCGTCCACTCCCACGTCCTCCGCCATCTCGGCGAGCCGGGCGACCTCGTCCCGGATCGACGTAATCTCCCGACCCCACACGGTCTCGAGGTCCGAGGCGGTCAACGACGTGAGCACCGTGACCGCCAGGACCTTCGTTCGCTCGTCCGCCGCGTCGCGGGCCGCCTCGAGCATCGCCCTCCCTCCGACCCCGTGAACCGTCAGGAGCTGCACGTCCAGCGCCGCGGCCGCGCGCACCGCGGCGGCGACGGTGTTGGGAATGTCGTGCAGCTTGAGATCGAGGAAGACGTTCTTGCCCCGCCCCGAGAGCTCCTCGACGACGCGCGGGCCGGCCCGGGTGAAGAGCTCGAGGCCGACCTTGTACCAGGAGCTCGCCGTGTCGAGGCGGTCCACGAACGCGAGGGCTTCGTCGAGAGCGAAGCCGTCCAGGGCGACGATGACGTCGGTCACGGCACCTCCATGGAAGCCGAGGCGGCACCCGCGCCCGGGGCGGCGACGAGGTCGTCCCAGGACGCCACTCCACCACGCCTGCCCCAGCGCTCGATGCCGCGGGTGATCCTCAGCGCGGCCCGGGGGTCGGCGAACGAGGCGGTGCCCACCTGCACGAGCGAGGCACCCACCCGGGCGTAGGCCAGGGCATCCTCGGCCCGGCTCACTCCGCCGACACCGATCAAAGGAAGGTCCGTGGCTTCCCGGACCCGCCGGACGGCCAGGAGTCCGGAGGGCAGGAGCGCGGGCCCGCTCATTCCCCCCGGTCCGGCGCCCAGCTTGCTCCGCCCCGTGGGACCGTCGAGGAGGAAGCCCGGCAGCGTGTTGACGAGCGTCAGCCCGTCCGCTCCGGCATCGGCCGCGCGCCGGGCGGTCGCGGGCAGATCCGGGTCGTTGGGCGCGAGCTTGGCCAGCAGAGGCCGGTCCGTCCGACTCCGGCAGCCCGACGCGATCGCGGCCACCGCGGCCGGGTCGAGCGCGAACGGAGGGCCGGCCCGGTTCAGGTCGTTCGGGCAGGAGAGGTTGATCTCGAAACCCAGGAAGCCGTCGTCTCCGTCGAGCGCCTCCACCAGACGGAAGAACTCCTCCACGCGGTGGCCCGCCACGCTGACGAAGACGCGCGCCCGTCGCACGTGGTCACGGATCCACGGGAGCTTCACGCGCCGGACCTCGTCCACCCCGGGGTTGGCGAGGCCGACCGAGTTCAGCATGCCCCCGCCGAACTCGGTCACGCGCGGGGCGCCGTTCCCGATTCGCGGCTCGAGAGTCACGGACTTCGTGACGAACCCGCCGAGCGCGTCGAGGTCGAGGACGTCGGACAGCTCCTGGCCGAACGCACAGGTCCCCGCGGCGAGCAGGATCGGGGTCTGGAAGGTGGCTCCGAAGAGCTCCGTGCCGAGTCTCAACGCGCGCTCATCCTCCCGGGCTCCCTCCGCTCGGACGGAGCGGGGTCACCGAGTCTTCGGAGGCCAGCGTTCGGCGCACGTTCGTCAGGCGCCGGGTCAGCTCGGCCTCCAGGGCTTCGAACCCCGGAGCCGGCTCGCCCCGGGCGGCCCGAACGTAAGGACTTCCGGCCCTTCCCTCCAGACGTCCGCGCAGCCAGGCTCGCGTCCCCTCGCTCGGAGCGGCCTCCAGCGCGGCGAGCACCGCCTTCGGCTCCCAGGGATCGTCGGGTGCCGCGTCCGCGTACGCGAGGAACAGACCCACGGCCAGTCTGGGGGCGCGAAGGCTGTCCCGGGCCAGCTCGCCCGCCGCGAACAAGGCGAGCGGATCGTCCAGCCCCATGTTGGAGAGCCGGGACACGTCGTCGATCCTCGACAGAAGGGCGGCCACGGAGGAGTCGCGCTCCGCCGGCAGGAGGACCCCCACCGCCTGGTGCATGTCGGACAGGTTCTCCGCCCGCTCGAGCTGCCAATGGGCCAACAGGATCCGGGCGCGCACCGCCGATGAGCCCACGCCGCCCGCCACGTCGCGGGCCTCTCCCACCGCCGCCGCGGTGTCGCCCGCGGCCCTGAGCAGCCGGGCTCGCTCGAGCCTCACTTCGCCCCGATCCGTCCGCTCCCACCTTCCCGCGTCGGCATGCGCCAACAGCTCCGCGGCGTCCTCGGGTCCCCACCGCGCGGCGACGGCGTGAACGAGCGTCAGGATGGAATCCACCTGCTGGCCCGCTTCGGGCTCGTCGAGCAGGCGGCTCATGGCTTCCCGCACGCGCAGATGGTCGCCGGCGCGTGCGCCCCAGCGGAGCCGCTCCAGGGCGGCGGCCACACGGAGCCGGGGGTCGGCCACTTCGACCTGGTCGAGGTCCCACCAGCCCTCGTCGTGGCGCCCCTCCTCGAGAAGAGCACGCGCCCGCCAGAGGTGGGCCTCCGCGGCGACCGGTCCGTGCCGCATCCCCTCGAGGGCCTCGTTGAGGAGCGGAAGCGCCCGGCCCGGATCTCCGGACCGCACGTCGACCGCCCCGAGGTACGCGAGCGCCTGGAGGCGCGCGGTGCTGTCCTGCGCGTCCTGCGCTGCCTTCTCCAGGGCGGCCCGGGCCGCGCGCAGCTTCCCCTGGCGGAAGTTCGCCCGCCCGATCAAGAGGAGGGCGTCATCCGCCCATTCGCCCCGCGGCTCTCGCCGGTATCCGTCGGCGGCCTTGCGGATAACCTCCTCGTAGCGTGCCGAGGCGGCGGAATCGTCACCGGCCCAGTGGGCCCGCTCCCCCTCGTCGTAGAGGCGCTCCGCGTTGTAGATGGCGTTGTAGTAGACGCACCCCGAGAGGAGCGCCGCGACGCCGAGAAGCGCGGCGCCGCGCTTGCTCACCGCCCCTCCCCTGCTCCGGCTCGATCGCTCCCCGGAGGATAGCGGCGGAAGAAGTCGTGGACCGCGTCGGCCAGCGCCCCGGCCGCCTTGGTCTGGAAGTTGGAGCTGGCGAGCAGCTTGGCTTCCCTCGGGTTCGACAGGTATCCGACCTCCACGAGAACCGCGGGCATGAGGGCGTTCGTGATGACCGCGAGCGGACCCTGCTTGACCCCACGGTTGGGACCGGGGTGGACCTTCGCCATCTCGTTCTGGACCATCTGCGCGAAGAGCGCCGACCAGTGCTGGTAGTCCAGGTTCCGGAGCTGGTGGAGGATGTAGTCGAGATCTTTGCTGGGCGGCTTGTCGGTCTCGAGCTGGAGCGGCGCGTTCTCGTTCGCCGCCACCCTGCGCTCGTGATCCGTCCGCGCCTCGGACAGGAAGTAGGTCTCGAAACCTCGGCTGGAGGCCGCGTACGAATTGCAGTGGATCGAGATGAACAGCCCGGGGCGCTTCCCCTTCCACTTGGTGGCTTCGGCGCCCCTGTTCCAGAGCGGCACGAGGTGGTCGTCGGTCCGGACCATATGCACCTCGAGCGTCGAGTCCTTGGACAGCAGGCGCTGCAGATCCTTGGCGATGGCAAGCGCGATGGTCTTCTCCTTGATGCCCGAGCTGCTCATCGCGCCCGGGTCGATCCCGCCGTGGCCGGCGTCGATCACGACCACCCTCTTGCCCTCGTAGGGAGCCGGCGCGCGCG
>CAZVYM010000123.1:6775-11413 GCA_964630935.1 uncultured Gemmatimonadaceae bacterium
CGGCCGCCCTTCCCGTGTCGGCCGCCGCCCCGCCGGTCGAAGCCGGTCGGGCGGTATCGGAGGCGCCGGCCGCCGCACCCCCAGCCTGGGCGGGCTCGCCCACCCGCAACGTCAGGCTCGCCGTGTCCAGCGTGTAGCGGTCCGGGTACCAGCGCGGCACGAAGTCGGTGAGGAGCTGGAGCGGGACCACCAGACCCTCGCCGGACTCATACGGCACGTCGGCGAGCTGCCGGACCCGGCCCTTCCACCGGAAGAACGCCGATCCGGACCAGACGACGAGCTGACTGCCGTCCGGTGCCGTGGACGAGGCACGGGGCGCCCCGTCCTGGACCGACCAGCCCAGCGACCGGAGCGTCGCGAGCGGCACCGCGCTGTAGCCGGCGTCCGTCTTGATCGGCACGGTGACCTGCGCCCCCCCGGCGTCCCGGATCGTCAACTCCGGCCGCTCCTGGGAGGCCACCGGGCCCGGCACGGTCGCAAGCAGCGCGAGCCCTCCCCACAGCAGGAGGCGGGCCGCGTGTCTCACTTGGCCTCCATGGCCCGGCGTGCCTCGCGGTCCTGAACGCGGCGCTTGAGCGCCTCGCGCTTGTCGTGGAGCTTGCGTCCCCGGGCCAGCGCCAGGACGATCTTCGCGTAGCCTCGCCTGAAGTAGATCTCGAGCGGCACGAGCGTCAGGCCCTTCTCCTCGACCTTGCCCACGAGCGACCGGATCTCGTGTCGCTTGAGGAGGAGCTTGCGAACCCGCAGCGGGTCCACGTTGGCGCGGTTGGCCTGCTCGTACGGGGAGATGTGCAGGCTGTAGAGCCAGACCTCCCCGCCCTCCACACGGGCGAAGGCGTCCTGGAACGAGGCCTTGCCGTCGCGAAGCGACTTCACCTCGGGTCCCTTGAGGGCCATGCCCGCCTCGAACGTCTCGAGGATGTCGTACTCGTGACGCGCCTTCCGATTCCGGGCCACCACCTTCCTGGACTCTTCGCTCACCGCCTCACCCGCCCACCCCGGGGACCGAAAAACGCGGATACGTGCATTCTGCCTGTCAGGTCGCTGAAAAAGGGGAGCACCTAGAACGTCTCTCGCACCTGGATTCGGCTCGCCTTGCGCATGGAGTATACCTGGGCGACCTCGCCACCCAGGATAAACACTAGCGATTCCCAATAGATCCAGAAGAAAAGCACCGCAACCGTAGCCAGATTTCCGAACGTCGATCGATAGTTGGCGATGTCCGTCGCGTACCACGAGAGCCCCTCCTTGAGCCCCTCGTGGAAGAGGGCCGCGAAGGTGGCCGCGACCAGGGCCGCGGTCCACGGAATGCGGCGAGCCGGAAGATACCGGTAGACGATCAGGAAGAGGACCCAGATGGAGCCGAGGGCCAGGGCGTACCCCATGAGCCGCTGCGTGAAGCCGACCGCGCCTCCGCGCAGCCCCATGATCTCCACGCCGAACTCCATCGTGGCCTCCAGCGCGACGGTCACCCCCATGTTCAGCGTGACGAGCAGGACTCCGATGGCCACGACCTGGATGTCGAAGATCTTCCCGCGGATGAGGCTCCTGCTCTGCCCGATGTCGAAGATCTCCCGCAGCGCGATCCGCAGCGAGCTGACCAGGCGTCCGCCGAGCCAGATGAAGGCCGGCGCACCGACCAGGGTGAGTCCCCCTCGGTTGGCGAGCAGCGTCGACACGAACGACCGGATCGCGTCGGCCAGGTTCACGCCCCCACCCACGACCGGCAGGTTGCTCGCGATCAGGGAGAACACCTCTTCGGTCGGATCCCCGAAGCGGGCGCTGAGCACGTAGCCGGCGACGCCGATGCCCAGGATGAGGAGCGGCACCATGGCGATGAGCATGTTGAACGAGATCGCTCCCGCCATGAAGAAGACGTCGTCCTCGATCATCTTCTGCCAGAGGCGGCGGGCGAACTCTCCGACGTCGTAATTGAGGCCCCGCCCGCCCGACTCGTCCCTCATCGGCGACCCACGCCGGACACGAAGACGCCGCGGGAGGCACTCGGCCCCTCCGCGGCGTCTCCGGGGCGGTCCGCGCGCACCCCGTCGGCAGGGCGAGGGCGGAAGAGGATCAGTCCTTCTCCTCCTCGTCGTCCGCCTCGCCTTCGGCGCCCGCTGTGACGGCTTGTCTGGCCGCGTCGACGCCGGCCCGGTAGGCCGCCTTCGACCGCTCGAGCTTCCGCTCGAGCTCGCCTCGCGCATCGACCGCCGCCTTGCGACCGGCGTCGACCGCCTCCTTGACGCTCGTGACGCGCGACTGCACGCCCTGGCGGGCCTCCTCGAAGCGCTCCTCGAGCTGCTTCTGTGCGTCACGCACACGATCCTCCGCCGAGCTGCGGAGCCGGCGAGCGCGCTCCCGGAGATCCTCCTGGGTCTCCTCACCCGACTGCGGCGCGAAGAGGAGCGCGAGGCCGGCGCCCAGGAGGGCGCCCAGCACGAAGGAGCCGATCCCGCTCCCTCCGCCTCGCTCGATGATGACCGTGGGGACTTCGTCGTGTTCGCGCATCGGTGTCTCCCTTACCCCTTCTCCAGCACAATCTTGGCGGAACGTCTTGAAGTTAACGGGGGGGCAGGCCCGTGATCCAGGGAAGGACCGGCGCGGCCGCGCCGAGATCTCCCCGCGAGCGCCGGTGACGTGACGTGACGGCTCCCCTCGCACCGCGGCTCACACGACCCACTTCGGGTCGCCCGCGTCGAGCTCGGGCTCTTCGTAGCCTTCGCGCCCCATCAGCCCGTACGTCAGGCGCTTGCCGAGCTCCACGCCCGGCTGGTCGAGCGCGTCGATCCCGTAGAGCGCGCCCGCGTAGACGGTCGCGATCTCCAGGAGCATGAAGAGCTCGCCCAGCGCGCGGGCGTCGAGGCGCTCGAGCTCGAGCGTCACGTTCGGACGGCCCGCCCTACGCAGCGCTTCGGCCGTGGCCCGCCGCTCCGTGTCCAGGAGCTCACCCAGCGTGTGCCCGCCGAGATAGGAGAGCGACGGGATCCCCGGATGGCGCTGCGGGATCGAGACGTCGAGACCGGGGTCGGCGAGGGCCACCAGGATCACGACCTTGTCGTGCGGTCCCTCCATGAGGAGCTGCAGCAGCGAATGCTGATCCGTGGCGCCGATGGAGGCGAGCGGGGTCGGCCCCACCGGGTTGGGCGTGCCGTCCAGCCGCTCCTTCTTGCCGAGCGACTCCGCCCAGAGCTGCTGGAACCAGAGTCCCACCGAGCGCAGGCGATCGGAGTAGGGCATCATGACGTGGATGGGACGGTGCAGCTCCGTGTCCGCCACGAAAAGCAGCGTGCCGAGCACGCCTGCGGGATTGGCCGAGAGCTCGCCCGTGCGGCACCGCTCCTCCATGTCGGCCGCGCCCGCGAGCAGCTCGGGAAGGTCCACGCCGCACACCGCCGCGGGCAGGAGCCCCACGGGCGAGAGCACCGAGAAGCGGCCGCCCACGTTCTCGGGCACCGGAAGCGCCGGGATCCCCTCGGCCTCCGCGATCTGGCGCAGCGCGCCCACGGCCGGGTCGGTGGTGAAGAGGAAGTGGCCCCGGGCGCGCTCCGAGCCCACGGCCTCCTCCACGCGCTCCCGCACCACGAGGTACTGGGCCATGGTCTCGGCCGTCGAGCCTGACTTGCTCACGACGTTGAACAGGGCGCGGGCCGGGTCGAGGCGGTCGAGGAGCGACTTGAACGTGACCGGATCCGGGTTGTCCAGGACATGCAGCCTGGGAAAGTGCTCGCGCTCCTCGTCCGAGCGCTCGTTCCAGAACGGCCCCAGGAGGGCGTCGCGCACGGCGATGCCCCCGAGCCCCGAGCCTCCGATGCCCAGCACGACCACGTCCTCGAACCACTGGCCGAAGCCGTCGGCCAGCTCCCGCACCCGGCTCAGCGTGTCCTTGGAGTACGGGAGGTCGAAGAAGCCCATGTCTCCCGCCGCGCGGCGGCTCTCGACCGCGGCGTGCGCCTCCGCGAAGCGGCCCGCCAGCTCGCCCTGGAGGCGCTCCGGCTCGACGCCCCCTTCCACGTGGGGAGAGAGCAGGTTGGCGAAGTCGACCTTGAGCAGTGCCACGTCAATCCTCCTGGATCTCGACGGTCAACCCGTCGTACGCCGGCTCGACGCCGGGCGGAAGCCGCTCGAGAAGCTCGGCGTGGGTGACTCGGTGCGTGAGGTGCGTGAGGAACGTGCGTTCGGCGCCGACCTCCCTCGAGGCCGCGATGGCCTCCTCGACGTTGAAGTGCGATGGGTGCGGCTTGCCGAACCAGAGGGCGTTGAGCACCAGGACCCGTACGCCCCGAAGCGCCTCGAGCGTCGGCTCCGGCAGGCTCTTGCCGTCGGTCACGTAGCCGAGCGGACCTACCCGGAAGCCGTAGACGGTGGAGGGCCCGTGCGGCACGGCCAGCGGCGTGAACTCGCGCCCGACGATCGAGACGGGCTCGCCGGCGTGGAAATCGTGCAGGCTCAGGCGCGGCTTCGAGCTCCCCTTCGCCGGCTCGTAGCCGTCGTCGAACACGTACGGGAAGTAACGGGTCAGCGCGCCCTGGTGCTCCGGCGCGGCCCAGGCGGGCAGGTCGCCCTGGCGGACCGTGAAGATGCGGAGGTCGTCGATGCCGTGGATGTGGTCGGCGTGTGCGTGCGTGAACCAGACCGCGT
>CAZVYM010000124.1:0-11312 GCA_964630935.1 uncultured Gemmatimonadaceae bacterium
CCTTGAAGCGGTCGGTATGGCCCTCGAGCCAGTAGATCATGTACCCGCCGTACGAGGCGCCCGCGGCGCCCATCCGATTCGGGTCCACGAAGGAATAGCGCTTCACCACGGCGTCCAGACCCTTCATCAGGTCCTCGTACGGTCGGTCGCCCCAGTGCTCCGAGATGGAGTTCGTGAACGCCTGACCGTAGCCGGTCGAGCCGTGGAAGTTCACCGCCGCCAACACGTAGCCCGGCGCCGCGAACATCTGGTAGTTCCACCGTGGGTGCCACTGGTCGAGCCACGCACCCTGTGGGCCGCCGTGCACCAGGTAGACCAGGGGGTACTTCTTCGACGGGTCGAATCCCGGAGGCTTGATCAGGAATCCGTGTACCGAATCGCCCATGGCTCCCACGAACGCGAAATCCTCGACGGGATGCATGTCCAAGTGGGAAACGGCCTGGTCGTTGAGATGCGTCACCTGGCGCAGGTCCATCCCGTCCGTGCCGGCCGCGAACAGCTCCTGCGGACGGTTCGCCGTCGAGCGGATGAACGCGAGGGTACGGCCCCGCGGCCCGAGCGTGACCGCGCTCGCCGTGCCGTCGTACAGGAGTCTCGAGCGCGCACCGTCGGGGATGTCGATCCGCCACACGCCCACTCGGCCTCGCTCCTCCACCGTCGTGTAGATCGCCTTCGAGTCGGGAGACCATACGATCTGACCCACCGAGAGCGTCCAATCACTCGTCAGGTCGGTCGTCTGGCCCGAGCTCCGGTCGCGTAGCATGAGGTGGGTCCGGTCCGACTCGAAGACGGGCGTCGGTTGAGACCGGTAGGCGAGATAGCGCCCGTCCGGCGAAAAGGAGGGCGTGTTCTGGTCCCCCTCGTTCGTGGTGAGCTGCCGGCGGTTCGTCCCGTCCGGGTGCATGACGAAGACGTCGTTGTTCGTGTTCGTCGCGACGACCGAGTCCGGATTCATGACGAAGGCGATCTCGGATCCGTCCGGCGCGACCGCGACGTCGCCGTCTCCCGGGAGCGTGATGGTGGGTACGTCCTTGTCCCACGGGGTGAGGTCCTTCGCCTCACCCCCGGACGCCGCCACCGAGAAGAGGTGCTGTCGCTTGCCGGCCCGCCACTCGTTCCAATGGCGGTACAGCAGGTGATCCCACATGAGGGCATCGGTGTCGTAGTCGCCCTCGAGCCGGTCCAGCTTGGAGTCGGCGGGCCAGTGGAGGTCGCTGACGAAGTAGATCGTGCGGCCATCGGGCGACCACACCGGGCTGGACGCCCCGGTCTCGAGCGTCGTCACCTGGCGCGCCTCGCCGCCCGCCATGGAAAGTACCCAGATCTGGGGCGTGCCCGATCGCGTCGAGACGAACGCCAGCTCGGAGCCGTCCGGAGACCAGCGCGGATCGCTGTCGGAACCGGACGGGGCGCCCGTCAGCCTACGCGCCGATCCGCCGTCCAGGGGGGCGATCCAGATGTGCGTGGTGCCCTTGTTGTCCTTCAGCGAGTAGTCAGTGACCGTGTAGGCCACCGATCGGCCGTCGGGCGCGATCTGAGGGCTTCCGGGCACGTGGAACCCGATGAAGTCCTCGAAGGCGAGCGGCCTGGCCTGCTGGGCCTGGGCATCGAGAGGGAGTACGAGCAGGGCGGCCAGGGCCAACCCCGCTGACATCGTTCGGATCATGACCGAATCCTCCTTCGGGGATCGGCCGTCTGGAACGCGGCGGACGATCCCGTAATGAACGTCGCAGACTGTTCCAGGAAGCTGGCGGGCGGGGCGCCGCGAGGAAAGGCGGAGGTCGGGGGGGCCCTCGGCTGGCCGGGTTCTCTTCGGGCAGCCGTCTGGATGTTGGACGTCGCGCACCCCGGCCCTTTCGCGCCTCGATCCGGAGCGTTATTGTCGGAAGGCGACAATTGTCGCCTTCCGACACTTCCTTACTCGCTTCGAGGCCGCACGTTGAGCCGATCCTCTCGTTCCGACGTTCTCCGGGGGACGCTGGACCTCCTCATCCTCAGGACGCTCGCGCTGGAGTCGATGCACGGCTGGGGCATCGGTCAACGCATCCAGCAGCTCTCCCGGGATGCGCTCCAGGTGGGCCAGGGATCACTCTATCCGGCCCTCCAACGCCTCGAGGAGCGAGGACTCGTCGAAAGCGAGTGGCTCGAGCCCGATGGCGCACGCCGCGCGAAGTACTATCGACTGACCCCCTCGGGGCGCCAGGCGCTCGGTGAAGAGACCGAGACCTGGCGTCGGTACGTGCGCACGGTCGAGCTGATCCTCGAAGCCGGCGGATAGGAAGGGAGCGATCGATGGGACGCTTGAGAGGGACGCTCCGACAAATCCGCGCGCTCGTCCGAAAGCGCCAGGTCGAGCGAGAGCTCGACGAGGAGCTCTCCATCCACATTGCCATGGAGACCGAGAAGAACCTGCGGGAAGGGATGTCTCCCGCCCAGGCACGCCGGGCCGCCCTCCTCGCGTTCGGCGGCGTCGAGCGGACCAAGGAGCGGGTGCGGGACGCGCGCTGGACACGCTGGATCGAGGATCTGCTTGCGGACGTCCGCTACGCGGTGCGCTTCTTCGTACGCGCCCCAACGTTCACGATCGTGGCGGTGCTGACCGTAGGCCTCGGGATCGGGGCGAACACGGCCCTGTTCGGCCTCGTGCACGGACTGATCTCACGCACCCCCGCCGGCATCCCTCCCTCGGACCGGATCGTGCGGGTGGACAACGGTCTTCGCCTCACCACGGTCTCCTACCCGGACTTCGAGGACCTGCGTGCGGCGGTGCCCTCCGTCATCGACCTGGCCGCCTACGTCGGAACGGGCATGGCGCTCGGACCGGACCGGAGCCCGCTTGCCGTCCAGGGCCAGCTCGTGAGTGGGGCCTACTTCGAGGCACTCGGTATCCGCCCGGCGGCCGGCCGCGTCCTCGAGCTCGAGGACGACATGGAGGGCGCGGCGCCCGTCGCGGTCCTCGGATACCGGCTCTGGCAGGATCGGCTGGGAGGCCGGGCTGAAGTCATCGGCTCGACGGTCAGTCTGAACGGACACGCCTTCGCGGTCGTAGGCGTCGCGCCGCCGGGATTCGTCGGGACGGACCTGGAAGACCCGTCGGAGGTCTGGGTGCCGACGGCCACGCAGCCACTCACCATGCCCCGCTCGTACGACGTGATGGGAGAGCGTCGTAACGCTTCGTTCCACATGGTGGGCCGCCTAAGACCCGGCATCGATCGCAGGACAGCGGAAGCGGCACTCGCCACCGCGGCCGGCAGGATCGAGGCGGAGCATCCGCAGCGTCTCAAGCCCCTCCAGCTGGACGTGGCACGCTTGCGGGGGTGGATCCGGGCGGACCGACTCTGGGACCTCTCCCAGACCATCGTGATCGCCTGGATCGTCACGGGGCTCGTGCTCCTTCTCGCTTGCGCCAACGTCGCCAATCTGCTCCTCGCTCGTGCGACGGCCCGACGCCGGGAGATCGCCATCAGAGCATCGTTGGGCGCGGGCCGGGCCCGCGTGGCCCGCCAGCTCCTCACCGAAGGGTTGGTCCTCTTCGTCGCGGGGGCGGGCGTGGCGCTACTGTTCGCCGCCCGGATCGCGCCCGAGGTCAAGTCGCGCCTCTTCTTCCTCGCGCCGCTGGACGTATCTCCGGATTTGCGCGTCGTGCTCTTCACGCTCGTCGTGGCCCTGACGGCAGGCGTCCTGTTCAGCCTGGTGCCGGCGTTTTCGGCCTCCGATCCCTCGCTTACACCGTCGCTGAGGGACACCACCGCCGGCAGCCTGCGCCGTAGGCGCATCCAAAGCGCACTGGTCGTAGGTCAGGTCGCGCTCTCGCTCGTGCTCCTGCTGACGGCCGCGCTCTTCCTCCGACGGCTGAGGGACGGACAGAAGGTCGAGCTGGGCTTCGAGGCGAACCACGTCCTGGTGGTCTCCATGGATCTGAGCACCGAGGGCTACGGGACCGCCCAGACTGCCACGTTCTACCGATCCCTCGTGGAATCCGTCGAAGCGCTCCCGGACGTCCAGGCGGTCTCCGGGCCGAGCTATGCACCCTTCCACACGGGCGCATCCCTGGAAGATGTCGGAGTCTCCGGCGACATGGGGCCCGAGCGGCTGCGTGGCGACCCGCCCGTGGTCGCGATGGGCATCGCTTCCGACTTCTTCCGCACGCTCGGTGTCCCGATCATCCGCGGTCGGCCGATCGAGCAGAAAGACGTGCAAGAGGCGGCGTCGGTCGCGGTCGTCAACGAGTCGCTCGCGCGGCGGGGCTGGGCCGGGGGAAACCCGATCGGGCGGAGGGTCTACCTCACACGCGGCCGAGACTCGCTGGCGTTCGAGGTCGTGGGTGTCGCGCGGGACATCGTCACCCAAGACGTCCAGGAGGCCAACGACCTGGAGCTCTACCTCCCGTACAACCGCCAGTACCAGTGGGCCACGACCTCGCTCCTGGTCCGCACGGCCGGCGATCCGAGCGCACTCGCGCCGCTCATCCGCCAGGCCGTGCGCCGTCTCGATCCCGGGCTGGCCGTGACCGACGCCGAGCCACTGAGCGCGAGCATCGACCGACGGACCGCCCCGAGCCGTACGATCGTTCTGGTGCTCCTGGCCTTCGGCGCGCTCGCACTGGCGCTCGCCGCGCTCGGACTCTTCGGAGTGGTCTCCTTCACGGTGGAAGGACGCGCCCGCGAGATCGCGGTCCGCCGGGCGCTGGGTGCGGGGCGGAGAGCCGTCGTGACCGGCTTCGTCCGCGAGGGGGCCGCCCTGACGGGGTTCGGCGTCGCCATCGGACTCGCGCTGTCGCTCGGATTCGGGCGGATCCTGGGGAGCGCCGTGACGGGCATCGACGGGATCGATCCGGCGGTCGGCGCCGCCAGCGTGGCGCTGCTGGCCGCGGTGGCGCTCCTCGCGTGCTGGCTTCCCGCTCGCAGGGCGGCCCGGGTGGATCCCATGGAGACGCTGAAGGCGGATTGAGGGAGCGTCACACTTCACATCGCGCAGCGTATACCCAAACGTCCTGCCACTTCCTCCCAAAGCAGGAGCGCTCCGATGAGCTGGAAGATCCCGGCCGGGCTCCTCGCCGCCATCCTTCTGACGATCACCGCGCCGGTGGGCGCACAGGACGCGCGAGCGGCGCGCACGGGCGCGTTCACCTTCGAGTCGTCCGGGCCGGGCGGACCGTTGTCGGCTTGGCGTCGGGGTCCCCAAGGAACGGTGTTCCTCGACTCCACCGACGTCCATGGCGGACGGTACGCGGGTCGTCTGCAGCGCGGCACCGACAGCGAAGGGACCGCGAGCATGTTCACCATGGCCCTCCCCGTCGCGTTCAGTGGCTCGACCGTGGAGCTCAGCGGGTGGCTGAAGACGCGGGACGTCACCGGCTTCGCGGGCCTCTGGCTTCGCGAGGACGGGAAGACCGGGCCCATCCAGTTCGACAACATGCGGAGCCGCAAGCTCGAGGGAACGACCGATTGGACTCGCTACACCATTCGGCTCCCGGTGGACGGGCGGGCCAGGAGCCTCTACCTGGGCGCGCTCCTCGTTGGTACCGGGACCGTGTGGGTGGACGACCTCGCGCTGCTGGTGGACGGCGTGCCTCCCGAGCAGGCCCCGCCGACGCTCCGGGTGCCCACTGCGGTCGAGGCGGACACGGAGTTCGACGCCGGCTCGGGCATCCATGGCCAGCCGCTTTCCGCCGTCCAGATCGGCAACCTGGTGACACTCGGAAAGGTGTGGGGCTTCGTGAAGTACCGTCACCCCCGGGTCACCGGCGGAAAGGTGAACTGGGACTATGAGCTCTTCCGCATCATGCCGGAGGTGCTCCGCGCCCCGGACCGCGCGACGGCCGAGCGGGCGATCTCTTCGTGGCTCGGGCGCCTGGGCAATCCGGAGCCCTGCGCACCGTGCGCCGCGTCGCCGAAGGGTCCGTATCTCGAGCCGGACATCGCCTGGATCGGAGACAGGCAGACTCTGGGCACCGAGCTGAGTCGCCGCCTCGAGCTGATCCAGCAGCGCCGTTCGAGCTCGAGCGACCAGTACTACGTGAGCCTCAAGCAGGGGGTCGGTAATCCGGATTTCGGAAACGAAGCGCCCTACCAGACGCTCACCGCCCCGGATGCCGGCTTCCGCATGCTGGCCCTGTTCCGATACTGGAACATCATCGAAACCTGGTATCCCAACCGCGACATCATCGGCGAGGATTGGGACGGCGTCCTCGCGGAGTTCGTGCCGCGCTTCATGGCCGGCCAGGACCCCGATGCCTACCGGCTGACGATGATGCAGCTCATCGCCCGCATTCACGACACCCACGCCAACCTGTGGAGCTCGCTGAACGTCCGGCCGCCGACCGGGTCGGCACAGCTTCCGGTCGTGGTCCGGTTCGTCGAGGGCAAGGCCGTGGTGACCGGGTACTCGCATGCGACCCTCGGACCCGCGACCGGTCTCCGGGTCGGGGACGTCATCGAGTCGCTCGACGACGCTCCGGTGGACTCTCTGGTCGAGGCCTGGCGTCCCTATTACGCGGATTCCAACGAGGCGGCGCGGCTGCGTGACATCGCTTCGATGCTGACCCGTGGAGATGAGGGACCGGTACGCGTGCGTGGACGACGGGCCGACGGCCCGTTCGAGCTCACGGCGCTTCGCGTGTCCTCGTCCAAGCTCGACCGGATGGCCGGGCGGTGGCACGACCGACCAGGTCCCGCATTCCAGATGCTCACGGACGACGTGGCCTACTTGAAGCTGTCCGCCGTGAAGGCGACCGAGTCCATGGACTACATCCGGCGCGCCGCGGGCGCGAAGGTCCTCGTCATCGACATCCGGAACTACCCCTCCGATTTCGTCGTCTTCTCGGTCGGCGGACACCTGGTGACCCGACTCACGCCGTTCGCGCACTTCACTACCGGTGATCTCTCCAATCCGGGCGCGATCGAGTGGGGCGGTAGCGCGGCGCTCCAGCCGCTAGAGCCGCACTTCCCTGGAAAGGTCGTGATCCTGGTGGACGAGGTCACGCAGAGCAGCGCCGAGTACACGACGATGGCGTTTCGGACCGATCCGAATGCGCTGGTGGTGGGCAGCACGACGGCCGGAGCGGACGGGAACGTCTCCAGCATTCCGCTTCCCGGAGGGCTGAGCACGATGATCAGCGGCATCGGTGTCTACTACCCGGACGGCACGCCCACGCAGCGCGTCGGGATCGTGCCGGACATGGTGGCCAGGCCGACCATCGCCGGAATCCGGGCGGGCCGCGACGAGGTCCTGGAGGCAGGCGTGAGTCGGGCGCTGGGACGAGCATTTCGGCTTCCGACCGGATGAGCGGCAACCGGGGTCAGGCCGGCAGCTTCATCCTCCGCACCAGGTCCTGGAAACGGGGGTCGGCGTGCAGCCGCCGGAAGGACGGATGCACGGCCACATAAGCCATGGTCGGCTCGCGGGCCTCGAACGCCCGCTCGAGCCAATGGATCGCCTCGTCGTCGTCTCTGGCCGCGGCGTACCCGATGGCCACGTCCCAGGCAGGGACGTACGTGGTCCGAGAGCGAGCGGCCTGGTACTCGGCCAAAGCCCGCATGGCTCCGGTGTAGCCGCCCGCGCTGTCGCCACGCGCCAGAGCCCGCTCGACGGCGGGATCCCCGACCGTCCCCGCCCACCGTCGGGCCGCTGCGAGCGCCTCCGGGTACCGTCCCGCGTTGTCCATCGTCACCCAGAGGAGCTGCAACGCCGCCGGATTCTCCGGTGATTTCTCGAGCACGTCCCGATAGAGTGCGATCGCGTCGTCGTACCGGCCCACGAGACTCAGGACCCCACCCTCGACCCACTCCAGCGCCGGATCGAGGGGGTCCAGCGCACGCGCACGGTCCATCTGGCGAATCGCCTCCTCGGGACGATGCATGATGCACAGGAGGTGCGCGTAGAACGCCCTCACCTCCGCGTCGTCGGGGCTCAGCGCCAGGGCGCGCCGGTACTCTCGTTCCGCGCTCTGCCAGTCCCAGTGCCCGTAGAGTCGCCCCTCCGCCAGGGCGTAGTGGGGCTCCGCCAGGGTGCTGTCGAGCCTGAGCGCCTTCAGGGCCGCGGAGTCGGACGGAGGCGTCGCCTCCTGGGGGGTGTAGTATCCGCGTTGTCGGCCCACGCCCCACACGTAGCTGATGCCGGCCCAGGCCGGCGCGTACGTCGAGTCCTTGGCCAGAGCCAGCTCGAAGTACTCCCTAGCCGTCTCCAGCTCCTGCCGTCCGGGCCGATGCAGGTGGAAGCGGCCCTGCAGGTACGCGTCGTACACCTGCGGGTCGACTTGCCGGGCGGGGGACGGACGCGCCCGGGCCCGGACGGCCCCGGTGGGGTCGATGGCCCTGGCGATCGCCAGCGCGACGTCGTGCGTCAGCGCCGGGATCTGCCGCACGTCACTGCGGTAGGACCGCGACCATAGGTACTCTTCGGTCCTCCCGTCGACCAGGCCGGCTTCGATCGACACGCTGTCCGCCGTTCGCGTGAGCGACGCCTCGACCACGGCGTCGACGCCGAGCTCACGAGCGATCTCCCGTATGGGCTTGTCCGTGTTCCGGTACTGCATGACCGACGTTCGGGCGATCACCCCCAGGCCGTCCCGCGCCAGGTCGGAGATGAGCTCCTCGTGGATGCCCTCCACGAAGTACTCCTGCCCGGAGTCCGTCGTCGAACCGTCGAGAGGCAGCACGGCGAACCGGTGGATGCCCGTGCCGTGACCCCCACGGAAGCTCCACCACCCGGCCGCAGCCACGGCGATCGCGCCGAGGGCCACCACCGCGGCCCTGCGTCGTCCTGCGCGCCGGCCACGTCGCTCTTCGGCCGCGATCGATTCCGCGCTCCCGGCCCGGGCCAGTTCGGCCGCGAATTCCCCGGCCGTCGTGAAACGGTCCGCCGGCACCTTGGCCAAGGCCCTGGAGATCGCTCGCTCCACGCCTCGGGGGACCGTGGCCCGTACCGTTCGCAGCGGAGGCACCGGATCGACCGCATGACGCGCGAGGACCGCGAGAGGGCTCGCACCCGAGAACGGCGGCTCCCCGCCCAGCATCTCGTACGCCACGCAGCCCAGGCTGTAGACGTCGGCCCGCCCGTCCGCCACGCTCCCGGCCGTCGCCTGCTCGGGACTCATGTAGGAGGGGGTGCCCACGGCAAGACCGCTCTCGGTGAGACGCTCGCTCCCGGCGGCGTCCACCGCGCGAGCGATCCCGAAGTCCGCCACGACCACCTGGCCGCCGGCCAACAGGATGTTCTCGGGCTTGATGTCGCGGTGGATCACTCCCCGCTCGTGTGCGTGATCGAGCGCCTCGGCCACCCGACCGACGATCCGCAAGGTCTCCTCGAGGCTCAGGTGCCGATCACGCTCGAGCCGCGCACGGAGACTCTCGCCCTCCACGTAGGGCATGACGTAGTAGAGGAAGCCGTCGGCCTCCCCCGAATCATGGAGCGGCAGGATGTTCGGATGGGTCAGCTGAGCGGAGATCCGGATCTCTCGAAGGAAACGCTCCGAGCCAATTCCTCTGGCCACCTCGGGATCGAGCACCTTGATCGCCACCTCGCGCTCGTGCTTGAGGTCGGCGGCGAGGTAGACGGCGGCCATTCCACCGTGGCCCAACTCGCGCTCGACGGTGTAGCGGCCTGCGAGGGCCGATTGGAGGCGGGGCAGGACATCGCTCATCTGAGCAGAATATGGGCCACACTCGAGCCGAGTGCGAGCGTCGGGCACATCACGTATCGCGCGCATGGGACGTTTCACTGAAACGGCGGGCAACGAATCACGAGGACGTCCAAGCGGTTGCCGAGGAGCCACGGGCAACGGCGTGGAACCTGTCGCCGGGGCCGATCGCGCCTTAGGCTGGTGCCATGAGCGATCGCAAGGACGACCCCGAGGCGCCGGGGAGCCGGCGAGCCTCGACCTTGCGGCGTGCGGTCGACATCCGGACCACGGATGCAGCCGAGGAGCCGCCATCCCTCACCCGCCGCGGGTTCCTGACCGCCGCGGCCGCCGGATTGCTGGCCGGGCGCGCGCCGTCCGTGGTGGGCGGACCCCTACGTCCCGGGAGTCACACCCCCGGCGCGCGCTCCTCCCGACCCCTTCCCACTCCCGCCCAGCTCGCCTGGCAGCGGGACGAGCTTGCGCTCTTCCTGCACTTCGGGGTCAACACGTTCACGGACCGCGAGTGGGGTGACGGCACCGAGGATCCGGCGATCTTCCTGCCGAAGCGCCTCGACGCGCGCCAGTGGGCCCGCGCGGCGAAGGCCGCGGGCTTCCGGGCGATGATCCTCACGGCCAAGCATCATGACGGCTTCTGTCTGTGGCCCACCGCCACCACCGACCACTCCGTGGCGAGCTCTCCGTGGAAGGACGGCAAGGGTGACGTCGTGCGCGAGTTCGTGGACGCCTGCCGCGCCGAGGGGCTCAAGGCCGGGCTGTACTGCTCGCCATGGGACCGGAACGCGCCGAGCTACGGCGATTCGGCGCGCTACAACGACCTGTACTGCGATCAGCTCACGGAGCTGCTCACGCGCTACGGGCCCATCTTCGAGGTCTGGTTCGACGGGGCCAACGGAGAGGGGCCGAACGGGAAGCACCAGGTCTACGATTGGCCCCGCTTCTGGGCCCTGGTGCGCCGACTCCAACCGGAGGCGGTGGTCTTTTCCGATGCAGGACCCGACATCCGCTGGATCGGCAACGAGCGAGGTGTGGCCGGCGACCCCAACTGGTCCACCGTGGATCCCTCGGTGGTTCCCTACCCCGGTGCCTCCGGCACGGCCGCGACCGCCGAGCTGCAGCACGGTGACCCCCACGGCACGGTCTGGCGCCCGGGGGAGACGGACGTCTCCATCCGGCCGGGTTGGTTCTGGCATCCGGCGGAGGACGACCGGGTGCGCTCCGTGGACGATCTGGTGGAGCTCTATTTCACCTCGGTCGGGCGCAACTCGAAGCTCCTTCTGAACGTTCCGCCGACCCGGAACGGGCTCCTGCACGACACGGACGTCGCCCGGCTGGCAGGCATGAGAGCGCGGCTGGACGCGCTCTTCGCCGAGGATCTGGCGGCGGATCGCTCCCCCTCCTGGAGGCGGACGGGGGAGCGAACCGCCGTGGCGGAGCTGGACCTCGGCCGGACGCTCCAGGTCGGTCTCGTCGATCTCGGCGAAGACATCCGCCGAGGTCAGCGCGTGGAGGCCTGGAGCGTGGAGGGGACCGGCCGAGGCGCGTGGACGACGCTCGCGTCGGGGAGCACGATCGGGTACCGTCGACTCGTGCGCTTCTCCCCGACGCGGGTGCGCCGTCTACGGATCACGATCACGGATGGGTTCGGCGCGCCTCCGAGGGTGCGCATCGG
>CAZVYM010000125.1:0-11281 GCA_964630935.1 uncultured Gemmatimonadaceae bacterium
TCCTCGCACCTTCCGTACACCCGGTCGGCTCCCGAGGCGAGCCACCCGGCGACTCCGCCCCTCGATGCCCCCATCTCTCGGGAAGGCCTCCAGGGGCAATCGCCTTTGTTCCGCGCATACCCGACAAGAGACCGGAGCATGCTGGAGGCACGAGGTCGCTACCACCAGCAGAGTGTTCCACGTGGAACATACCGGTCCTGGAGGCCCGCTGACCTCAGGGAGGGCTCGGTGACCGTGGGAAGGCCCGGCGACCTTCCACGTGCGGTCAGGCCGGGAGCGGGGTCAACACGGGAAGCTCCAGAACGTCGGCCCTCGCGGGGCCCTCCGGCGACCGGCGAGAACCACGCCGAGCGGGGCCGCGCCGCAACCGGATCAGCCTTCCGCCCCCAACCTCCGGACCTCCATCAGGAGATTCTGCAGGTCGGCGGGTGATACCCCTGGAATGCGGGAGGCCTGCGCGAGACTGTTCGGCCGAATGCGCGTCAGCTTCTCGCGGGCCTCGTGGGAGACTGCGTGGAAGTCCATGTATGGTAAGTCGTTGGACAACAACACGTTAGCTTGTAGTCGCACTTTGTGCGCGCGCGCGCGCTCCTTCTCCACGTAGCCCGCGTACTTCAGCTCGACCTCGACCGCCGCGAGCACGTCCTCTCCCACCGACTCGGGGAGCAGGCCTCCGGCCGCCGCAAGGTCACTCGCCCGGACGCGCGGGCGCTTGAGCAGCTCTCCGGCCCGGGTCGCCTCCGTAATGGGCGACGACCCGGCATGCGCCAGGGCGGGTCCGGCCTGCCGGGGGGTGAGGGTCGTCTCGCTGAACCACGAGATCATCCGGTCCTCGCCCTCGAGGCGCTCAGCCAGCTCACGCTCCTGCTCCCGAGTCAGCAGCCCGCGGTCTCTCGCCAAAGGTCCGAGACGGCGGACCGCGTTGTCCTGCCGCAGCAGAAGACGGAACTCGGCGCGAGACGTGAAGAGCCGGTAGGGCTCGTCCACCCCCCGGGTCACGAGGTCGTCGATGAGAACCCCGATGTAGGCTTGATCGCGCTCGAGGATGAACGGGCGTTCGCCTCGTACGCCCAGCGCGGCGTTGATCCCCGCCACGATGCCCTGCCCGGCTGCCTCCTCGTAGCCCGTGGTGCCGTTGATCTGGCCCGCGAAGAAGAGGCCGCGAACACGCTTGAGCTCCAGGGTGCGCCGAAGTTGATGCGGAGGAAAGTAGTCGTATTCGATCGCGTATCCTGCCTTGGTCATGCGCGCTTCCTCGAGTCCGGGAACGGTTTGGAGGAAGGCGAGCTGGACGTCGGCCGGCAGCGACGTGGAGAGTCCGTTCACGTAGAGCTCTTCCGTGTGGAGCCCCTCCGGCTCGAGGAAGACTTGATGACGCGGCGCGTCCGGAAACCGCACGATCTTGTCCTCGATGGAGGGGCAGTACCGCGGCCCTCGGCCCGAGATCTGTCCACCGTAGAGCGCGCTCCGCGTGAGGTTCTCCCTCACGACGTCCTTCAGCTCGGAGCCGGCCCAGGTGATCCAGCACGGTCGCTGCTCGGGAATGCGCTCCCGGCCATACGCCGCAAACCGGAAGTCCCCGGGATCGCCCTCTTGGCGCTCGACCCTCGCAAAGTCGACGGTTCGGCCGTCCACGCGGGGAGGCGTCCCCGTCTTGAAGCGCGCCACCTCGAGACCGAGTCCCTCCAGACCCCGGGCAAGCTCCACGGAGGGTGCCTCGCCCGCGCGACCCGCATCGACACCCGCTTGGCCACCCACGTGGATCTTCCCGCGGAGGAAGGTGCCGGTCGTGATCACGACCGCCTGCGCTTGGACCGTCGAGCCACTCCGTCCTATCACGCCCCTCACTCTTCCGTCCTCCACCAGCACGTCCGTCACCATGTCCTGGAAAAGGTCGAGTGCAGGCAGTTCCTCGAGCAGCCGCCGAACCGCGACCGGGTACATCGCCCGGTCGCACTGCGCGCGAGGACCCCACACGGCGGGACCCTTCGAGCGGTTCAGCATTCGGAACTGGATCCGCGCCGCGTCCGTCGCGCGCCCCATCAAGCCGCCGAGGGCCGACACCTCCCGGGCCACGACACCCTTCGCCACCCCGCCGATCGCCGGGTTGCAGCTCATCTGCCCGACGCGCGCCAGGTCCGGTGTGATCAGCACCGTACGCACCCCCGCGCGCGCCGCGGCGGCGGCGGCCTCCGTTCCAGCATGGCCTCCGCCGACCACGACCACATCGTATTCCAGCATCAGCGCCATAGAGTCGGTCCGTTTCTTATACCGCATGTCTTACACGCGTATCTAGGAGCATTCCCTCTACGTTCCCGTGTGTATCGGGCATCTCTGGGCAGGGCCCCGGTGCCCTCCTCGCGTCTCGGCGCGCCAGGGCCGACCGTGCAGCGCCCTTACCACACCCGGATGTGGAACCCGTCTCGTGGTGTATCGGGATCGGGCTCCAGCCGTTCCACGTCATCTACGCGCGCGGCGGACGGGCCGCGCCAGAGCGACTCCTCGAGCCTGTCGAGGTCCTTCTCGTCCCCCGCGGCGTGGATCTCCACCGACCCGTCCGGCAGGTTCCGCACGTTCCCGCCGAGCCCGAGCTCGATGGCGGTGGCCTGCGTCCACCACCGGAAGCCGACCCCCTGCACCCGCCCGCGGACGCGATAGCCTCGAAGCTCCGTCATCTCGTCACTCCCTCGTCTCGGGGTTGCGCTCCTTCCGCCTCCCCCTCACTTGCCGACGCAGAACTCACGGAACACCGCGTCGAGAACGTCCTCGACCGAAACCACGCCGAGCAGCTCCTCGAGCGCGGTCGCCGCAGGCCGGAGATGCGCCGCCGCCACCTCCGCCGGCACCTCGCCGGCGAGCGCCGTCCGGAACGACGCCACCTCCTCCCGCGCCGCCTCCAGCCCACGACGGTGCCGCCGGCGGGTGAGCACAGGCACCGAGCCGGCCGCCTTCACGAGCCCCCCGAACACGAGCGCCGGCAGGAGCTCCCTCAGCCCTCCCAACCCCTCGCCGGTGTGCGACGACACCCGCGCGCGGCCAACGAAGCTCCCGCCCGCAGGCGCGGCTTCCTCCGATGCAAGATCGGCTTTCGTCTCCACGAGCACGATCGGGACATCGGATACCTTGTCGAGAAAGGCGCTTTCCGCCGCGCCCACCCCGCTCTCCGCCTCCACACACAAGAGCACGACATCCGCGCGGGCCAGGTATCGGTGTGCCACCTCCACCCCCAGCCGCTCCACCTTCTCGTCCGCTTCCCGGAGCCCCGCAGTATCCACCAGCCGGAAGGGATACCCACCGAGCTGGACGGCCGCCTCCAAAGCGTCTCGGGTGGTCCCCGGGACTTCGGTGACGATGGCTCGCTCCTCTCCGAGGAGGGCGTTGTACAACGACGACTTCCCCACGTTCGGTCGGCCAGCCAGCACCGTAAGCGCGCCCTCACGCAGAAGCTCCCCTTCGGGAGCGGTCGCCAGCAGGTGGTCGAGCTGCTCCAGCACCTGGTCTGCCTCGGCAACGATGCGCTCCACCGGCACGGGTGCGTCGTCCTCTTCGGGAAAGTCCAAGTGGTGAGCCAGCAGCGCTTCGAGGTGCACCAACGATTCGCGCAGCTCCGACACGCGGACGGAGAGTCCTCGATCCATCTGGCCCAGAGCGGCTCTCCGGAGCGCCTCGCTCCTCGCCTCGACCACATCGGCCACGGCCTCGGCCTCGACCAGGTCGAGCTTCCCGTTCAGGTACGCCCGCCGGGTGAACTCTCCCGCTTCCGCTTGCCGGGCTCCAGCTCTCAAACAGGCGTCCAGCACCAGCGCGGGTCCCAGCCAGCCTCCGTGACACGACAACTCGACGACGTCCTGGCCCGTGTAGCTGGCCGGTCCGTCGAAGCGCACCGCGAGCGCTCGGTCGAGGACCTCTCCATCCTCCGGATCGCAGAGCTCGACGAGCGTGCTCACCCGCGGGGGCGGCAACTCTTTCAAACCGGGCGAGAGACGAAGCAGCAGTGTATGCGCTCCGGGTCCGGACAGCCGCACCACCGCGAGCGCGCCCACGCCGGGCGGCGTGGCGATCGCCGCGATGGTGTCGATCACCGCGTGCTCACGGCTCCGTCATCGACCCGGCTATCCGCCGGAGGACGACCCCGACGCCTTGATCGGCTGCACCTTCTTCCGCTCGTTGGCGATCCAGATTTGCTGCGGGATGGTCGCCAGGTTCGCGGTGGCATAGTAGAGGTTCAAACCGCTCGGCAGCCGGAAGAAGATGAACACCATCATGATGGGCATCACCCACATCATGATCTTCATCTGCGAGTTGCTCTGGGGCAGCGAGCGCATCGTCACCCACTGCATCAGGAACATCGAGAGGCCGAGGAAGATCGGAAGGATGTAGCGGGGGTCGGGCGCCGACAGGTCCGGCATCCACAAGAAGGAGACGCCGCGGAGCTCGATGGTGTTCTCGAACACGAAGAACAGCGCGATGAGGACGGGCCACGGCAGGAGCATCGGCAGGCAACCCGCCAACGGGTTGAAACCGTGCTCCTTGTACAGCTTCATCATCTCCTTCTGGAGACGCTCGGGCTGGTCCTTGAACTTGGCCTGGATCTCCTGCAGCAGTGGCTGGACGGCCATGTTGCGGAGCTGGGCCTTCATCGCCTTCTGGTTGAGCGGCCAGAGCACGACGCGCATCAGCACGCCGAAGAGGATGAGCACCCAACCGTAGCCGATCCTGAGCTGGTGGTGCAGGAACGTCAGCACCGCCATGATCACCGCCACGATCGGGCGCACCACCGGCTGGACCCACCGGTACCCGTACGGGTTGACCTCGTCCATGTCCTCGCCGAGCGAGGCCAGGCGCGCGTACTCCTGCGGGCCTGCGAAGAGCCGGTAGGCGAAGGTGCTGTCCACGCCGACGGACTGGGTCACGGAGACGTCGACCCGATCGGTCAGGTCGCTCGGCCTCACCACCATCCCGCCGAGATAGCTCGTCTCCGATGCATTCTCTTCGCTTTCGCCGCCGATCAGCGCGAGCACGAAGAACTTGCTCTTGAACGCGACCCACTTGTACGGGCCCTCGTGCACACCGAGGTCCGGCTTCCTGAAGCTGTGCGAGTGGATGCCGTTCTGGAGGTGGTTCCCGACATAGGCCATGGCCCTGGCCTCACCGGTCGAGTCGGCCTCGTTGAAGGCGAGCCCCTCGCCCAGGTCCGTGACCAAGAGCGGCCGGCTCAGTCCGGAGACCATGCCATGCACCGCCACCGAATACGCATCGGGCTCGAAGGTGTAGGAGATCACGAACCGGAACGGGCTCGTCGGGTGCTGATAGACGAAACGGAGCGTTTGCGGGCCCGACCCTTCCGTCAGCGTGAGGCCTCCCGACGGCTCCACCGTGAAGGTTTGCCGGCTCAGGTCGACCGTGTCTTTGCCCCACACGAGACTCTGCCCGAAGTACGGGGGCGCATCCGGAGGGATGAGCTCGACCGCACCGGACCGTGTGAAGGACTTGAACTTGGTCATCTCCATGGAGACCACCCGAGCTCCCCTCGTGCTGAACTCGTACCGATACAGGGGGCTCGTCACCGTCACCGTCTGCGCAGGCTGGCTCTCCGTTCCGGGCGTTGCCGCTCCGGACGGAAGCTGCACCGCAGGCTGCGGGTTCGCCTCCGTGGGTATCACCGGGGCACCCGTATCCGGCACCGCCGCGGCGGCACCGCTAGCCGCACCCGCGGTGTCCGCCACGGCGAGCGAGTCCGCGCCCGTCGTCTGCGGAGGATGCGCGGGGGGGAAGAGGATGCTCGTGCCCACGAGCACACCCAGCATCAGGAGGACGGCCAGGAGAAAACGTGCTTCCGTGTTCATCGACCTTCCGGGGTCAAGCGGCTCGAGCTGTCGCCGGCCGCCGATTCATGATCGCGAGGAGGGGGTACCGGATCGTATCCGTGCCCACCCCAGGGGTGGCATCGGCAGATGCGTCGAACGGCCAGCCAACTGCCGCGCGCGGCGCCATGCACCTGAAGGGCCTCCACCGCGTACGCCGAGCAGGTCGGGATGTAGCGGCACGATGGAAGCGTCCACGGCGAGATCCCCTTCTGGTAGAAGCGGACCAGCGCAATCAGGACTCGAGCGAGCACATCACCTCCAACGCGGACCGTACTTCCGCGACCAACTCCCCGAAGTCCAGAGCATAGGCCCCACTCCGCGCCCGAAGCAGCACGTCGTGTGGCGCGCCCCGAGCATCCAGTGCGGGAAGAACCTCCCGTCGCCCGAGCTCTCTGAGCCTACGCTTCAGCTTGTTCCGCTCCACGATCCTCCGCCCGTACTTCGGCACGATGAGTCCGAGCCGGGAACGAGAAGCGGGGGAAGGCAAAAAGAAGACGTCGAGGCCTGCCGTCCTCTTCCGCTTCCCCCGCTCGAGTAGAGCGCGGATCTCGCTCGTGAGCCGGATCCGTGCCGCTCGCGGAAGACTCTCTCCGGAGACCGGCTCGCCGGTTCCTACTTCCCGCCGACCGACACGCCGAGTCTGGCGCGGCCCCTCTTGCGACGACGCGACAGAACCTTCCGGCCGCCGCGCGTCTTCATGCGAGCCCGGAATCCGTGCTTGTTGACCCGCTTGCGATTGCGGGGTCTGTACGTCGGCTTCATAGGGAGCAGCCCTATCCATGTCGTTCATTCGTCAAGTGGCGAGCTTGGGAAGATAGCCAGTCGGGCGAGAGGGCGTCAACGCCTCGGCGGAGAACCTCGGCAACCTGCCGAAAACCCGCGTGGTCGTGCGCCTGGTTTGACTTTTCCACATGTCCGTTCTACCTTCGGCGCCCGCTTCAAGGGGGGGTGTTGTTTCCCAGACCGTCTCCAACCTCCTTCTCCCTCCGAGGATGCCCGGCGTTCTCCATCGATCCAAGATAGACAGCCTCACCGTCCCACCGGCGGTGACGCTTCCGCACAGACAATGATGGAGCTCACCGCACCGGAGCTCTGGGCTCGCATCCAGGAGACGGCGAAGAGCTCGCTCCCCCCGCAGAGCTACCGTACCTGGCTCTCCGGAACCAAGGCCGTCGCCCTCTCCGGCGACGAGCTCGTCATCGAAGCACCGAGCCGTTTTCACGTGGAGTGGATCGAGGACAAGTTCGGAGACCTCCTGGCCCAGGCAGCCCAGAGGATTCTGGGTCGTACACTCACCATCACCATCACGTTCGAACAAGAGCGAGAGCCGATCGCGCTTCCGTCCGTGGAGCTGGAGACCGAGCTCCGTGCCCAGGCGCCCACTTCCGGTCCCGCCGCGTCCGCGTCTTCCACTCCCGCACCGCGACCACAGCTGAACGAGCGGTACACCTTCGATCGGTTCGTGGTGGGTACGAACAACCAGCTTGCCGCGGCCGCCTGCCGCGCCGTGGCGGAGCGGCCTGCCCGCATGTACAACCCACTCTTCCTCTACGGAGGGGTGGGCCTGGGCAAGACTCACTTGATGCATGCGATCGGCCATCAGCTTCTCGCCGACAACCTGGCCCGGCACGTCGCGTACGTGTCGTCGGAGCAGTTCACCAACGACATGGTGACCTCGATTCAACAGGGCACCATGCCCGCGTTTCGCCGCCGGTACCGCGAGATGGATCTCCTTCTCGTCGACGACATCCACTTCCTCGAAGGGAAGGAAGGCACGCAAGAGGAGTTCTTCCATACGTTCAATGCCCTGTACGACGCCCAGCGCCAGATCGTTGTGACGAGCGATCGCCCACCGAAGGATCTCCCGGGCCTGGAGGAAAGGCTCGTCTCACGCTTCGAGTGGGGACTCGTCGTCGATATCAAGCCACCCGACTACGAGACGCGCATGGCCATTCTTCGCAAGAAGGCGGCCGACGACGGCCTCTCCCTGGACAACGAGGTCATCGAGTACATCGCCCACCACTGCACCGCTTCCGTTCGGGAGCTCGAAGGTGCGGTCATCAAGCTCCTCGCTTACTCCTCGTTGAAGCATCAGGAGATCACCCCCCAGCTGACCCGGACCGCTTTGAGTGGGGTGTTCGGACGCCGAGGCGCTCCGGAGCGTCCGGTGCTCTCTCCCGAGCGGATCCGCGAGGTGGTCGCGGGCCGATGGCGCGTGCGACCGGAGGCATTGTCCTCCAAGCGACGAACAAAGGACTTGACCGTGCCGCGGCAGGTGGCGATGTACCTGATCAAGGAGGCCCTAGGAACCTCCCTCGTGCATATTGGCGAACTCTTCGGAGGACGCGATCATTCGACGGTCATCCACTCCATTCGGAAGGTCGAGGAGGAGATGGAGCGGGATCCCGCGTTCAGGAAGAAGGTCGACGCGGCGCGCGCGGAGCTTCGCGAGTCGTCGGAGGGCGCTTTCACCGATTGATGTGGAGAGGCCGGGGAAAACCCCTGCCTATCCACATCCGGGTCGCCACTGGATGTTCGAGCTGTTGATACCGCGCATCTTGTCCCGGTGATGTCCACATCGGGACGGCAGGGCCGTAACCGTTGGTACCAGGGGAACAAAGCCATAGTGGACGGTGATCCTCCCACACATCCACACCCTCTACTACGGCTATGTTCTTATATGAGATAGAGACATAGGTTCAAGCACGTCGAAAAAAACCGACGTTCCACGTGTCAGGAGCAGAGGCTCGATGAACTTCACGATCACCCGACAGAACCTCCACGGCGGGTTGGCGGCCGTCTCCGCGAGCATTCCGTCGAAGACCACGTTGCCGGTCCTGTCCAACATCCTCTTCGAGGCACGGGAGGACGGTGTCTGGATGAGCGGAACGGACCTGGATGTGGCGGTGCGCGTGAAGATGCCCGCGGACGTCAAGGAGGAGGGAAGCCTCACGGCCCCCGGAAGAAAGCTCCAGGAGATCACCCGGGAGTTGCCGGATCAACCGGTGGAAGTGACGACACGTGGTGATCAGATCGAGCTGAAGTGCGGTCGTAGCCAGTTCAAGCTGCACGGGCTTCCCGCCGAGGAGTTCCCGAGCCTTCCACAGGTCCACTTCGACGAGGGCTGGCAGATCAAGGGCAAGGATCTCCATGCTCTCATCCACCACACGTCCTTTGCCGTGTCCACCGAGGAGAGCCGCCCGATCCTCAATGGGGTCCTGTGGGAGCTGAGGGATGGTGAGATGCGCATGGTCGCGACCAACGGTCACCGCCTCGCGCGCATGGGCGTTCCCGCCGCGGCTTCCGCGGCGCCGTCCGCCGACTTCATCGTTCCGCCCGCCGCCCTCCAGCAGGTCCAACGCCTCTTCAAGGACGATGATGAGCTCATGGTGGCGCGGAATGGAAACCACCTCGGCTTCCAGTCCGGCTCGCACGAGGTGTTCACGCGACTCATCGAAGGGACCTACCCCAACTACGATCAGGTCATTCCTCGCGACAACGACAAGGTCGCAACCGTCGAAAAGAAAGCTCTCGAATCGGCAGTGCGGAGGATGGCCGTCGTCGCGTCCGACCAGACGCATCGGATCCGGCTGAAGTTCGAGAGCGGACGTGTCCACCTGAACGTTCTCACCCCGGATCTGGGTGAGGGCCACGATGAGCTCGAATTGGGCTACGACGGTGAAGAGCTCGAGATCGGCTTCAACGCGAACTACCTCCTCGAGGTCCTGCGTTACATGCCGTCCGAATCGGTGAAGATCACCTTCAAGGCACCGGAGCGTGCCACGACGGTGGAGCCTGTCGCCGAGGGCGATGAAGCCATGGATTATCTCTGCCTCGTGATGCCTCTTCGACTGTTGGACTGAGCGCGCTCGAAGACCGCGCCCGCCAACCGACCCGACGCGCTCACGCCGCGTCCGACGAAGCACGCTACCTCGAGCTCTTCACTCCTGTCGGCCGGGGTGATAGACACGCTCGGTGTGCCCGCGCAGCTGCGCCGGGTAGAAGTAGACCACCCGTAGATTCCCCGTGGCGTACCGTACCGCCTCGTCGTCGAAGTGCGGTGAAGACGGGTCCCCGCTCTCTCCGCCGGCGGTCACCGCCCGCGCTCGTACACTGTCGCCGAACTCCACCGCGGCCACGAAACTGTTGCCGCTGGTGCCGTACCACTTCTTCGTGTTCCGGTACGCGCGTGCGCCGAACGACGCCAGCGAGCCCCACCGGGATGAAGTGAACGGCACGGGAATGCTCGGCTTCGAGTCGTCGAAGTGCGACTGGATCGCGTCATCGAGCCGCTGGAATCGATTGATGTCTCCCCAGGGCGTCCGCCAGTTTCCGAAGTCCGCCGAGAGCGCGTCCGTCGCCGTGGTCAGAGCCGCCAGGAGAACCTCGCTCGGAGTGCGCGTGGCCACATAGTCCTCGATGGCCATTCCCGCCGCATCCGCGTTCCCGCTCACCTTCCGCTCCACCTCGGTACCCCAGAACACGGCGAGCGACGTGGCGATCGAGTTGACGCCCCAACGGTCATCCCACCCTCGCAGCACGGTGACGGGGTCTGCGAGCTTCGCCTTGGCGGAGTCGGATTCGGGGAGCGCATCGTACGCGCTCAATAGGGCCGGGATCATCTGCCCGAAGGCGGGAAGGTAGCTGTCGAAGGCGGCCGCGGTGAGCGAGCTCAGCGTCGCATGGTGGAGCTCCGGCAAGACCCGTAGCGCATGGTAACCGCGAGGACTCTCGTGCGTGCCCCGTTCCACGTAGCGCGGGTACTCCTTCCGCTCGGGGCTGTCGGGGCCTGCGGCCGACCAAGGCCAGTTGTTCGAGTTGTACAGCCACCCGACCTGCGGGTCCAACAGGCCGGGCGTCTCGTCGATCGAAAGAAGGCCGTGGTAGTCCGTGGCGGGGTTGGAGCCGTCCACCGGCTTCGTCCAGTCGAAGGACGTATCGCGCCGCGGGATATAGTTCGCGTGGAAATAGGCGATGTTGCCCTCCGCGTCCGCGAAGATCGTGTTGTTCGAGGAGTTCGTGTGGAGCTCCATCGTCTTGCGGAACTCGGCGTAGTCCTTGGCCTTCGTGCGCGTGATGTCCTGGATCAGCGCCTGGACGGGACGCTGCATGAGGCTGACGCTCACCCAGCGGCCGTTCTCGGAACGAACGACCGGGCCGTGGCGCGTGTAGTACGCGGTGAATACGCGTCGGGCCAGGTGCCGTCCATCGCGGTACGGCACGGTGATGGTTCGGGTCACGATCGGATGCTCGTCACTCCCGTGGCGGTAGTACCAGCGTCCGTCCTTCTTCGTCACGGTCTCCAGGAACTCGTCGATGTTGTCCACGCCGCTCGACGTGTGCATCCAACCCGCCGTGCGGTTGAAGCCCTGGTAGACGAAGAACTGCCCCCAGGTGACCGCGCCGTACGCGTC
>CAZVYM010000126.1:0-11194 GCA_964630935.1 uncultured Gemmatimonadaceae bacterium
GATCGACCAGACCCCGACTCCGGTGCTCAACCCGGAGCCGACGCCTCTACCCTCGGACGGACCGACGGCGGCTCCGCTGACCAGCGAGACGGTGAGCGTTCCGGCCGACGCCGCTAACGGCGTCTCGACCTCCGGTGGGTTCGTCGCCGGGCAGACGTCGTCCGCTACGCCGCGCCGATGACCCGGGAGGAGAAGCGCATGCCCCCTCCCCCGACCGGCCGGCTGGGAAGGCCTGAGGGGCCGGGCTCGTTTCGAGCCCGGCCCCTTCCATCTGGGGCCACACCAACGCCCCACGGCCCTTCAAGCCAGGTGGACGGTATTGGCGCGGAGGGGAACGGGCGTCCCCCTGAGGGTCATCGGCGCGACACGGCGGACGATGGCAGCATTGCGAGTAACTGACGGTGTCGCGCAGCTAAGCGAGCCCCGAAGGGAGAGAGGCACGACAGGGCGAGCGGGCCCTCAGGGGGGCGCCCGTTCTCCTCCGCGCCCACCAGCCCGCATCAGCGTTCACTTTCACCCGAACCGGGCGATCTAGTTCACACCCCTCAGGTGAATCCGGTGCACCCCCCGCCCGACGACGAGGAGGACCCTCCGTATCCGGAGCTCGATCGGCTCCCGATCACGTTCACGGCCGTGAATGCGCGCTCGACGTTCTTCGAGCCGCACTTGGAGCACTCCCGCCCCTCACCGGAGGAGTAGGCGGAGATCGAAAGGCGCACCTCGAACGACGCGCCGCAGTCCTGACATACGAAGTCGTAGCTCGGCATGAATGTAATTATATCTATATCGCGATGTCGCGGAAGGGGACAGATGCCATCGCGGGCACGACCAGCCCGGGCGGCGAAACCCCGCGGCTTCGCGAAGTGTTGAAGAAAGTCGATCGATTCTCGAGCGGAGGCACGACATGGCCAGTTCCGTTCGGCGGGCGCTCTGCTCTTTGCTCTGGGCCGCGTTGGCGCTGGGGTGCCAGGCGGGTTCCGCCCTCCTCGGACCCGACGCTCTGCAGGGCATCCACGGCCTCACGCTCCTGGGGCCGATGTGTCCGGTCCAACAGGCGGGTTCCTGCCCCGACCAGCCCTATCGAGCTTGGCTCTCGATCTACACGGCGAGCGGGCAGCGGGTGACCCGTCTGCAGACCGGACAGGAGGGACGATTTCACGTGGGGTTGGAGCCCGGGGTCTACACGCTACATCCGGAGTCGGGTGATCCTTTCCCGCGTGCGAGCGACCAGACCGTCGAGGTGGCCGCCGGGTCGTTCGTCGCCGTGACCATCCACTTCGACACGGGGATCCGGTAGCGGTCGGCCACGCGCTGGACCAGACCGTGGTCCGACGCCGATCGAATCCGATGCGCCCGTCGGTCGCTATCCCCACAGCCTAACGGGCCACTCGTCCCGATCGATGTACATGAGGTACGGATAGTCCTCGTAGTACTGGAAGAACGGACGCACCCGGGCCGCCAGGTTCCGCCCGTCCGAGCCGCGCACCCGGTATGCTCCGCGCGAGGAAAGAGCCTTGATCACCTCGTCGGAGTCGTCGGGCGTGAGCCATTCGTTCAGCTCCCGGTCGGTCGGGGGCGCCTGGAAGGTGGTCTCGAGGTAGCGGAACTCCAGGGGCATGACCACCGAGCCGCGCACGATCGCGGCGCGATGCGGGTGCCGGGCGTCGACCACCTCCCACCGGAAGCGCTGGGGAATGCGAACCTCGACACGATCACCCGGCCTCCAGGTGCGGGAGACCTTCGCCCACGATCCCGGCTTCGCCGGCACGTTCAGCTGCGTCCCGTTCACCACGATCGCCATCCCGTCGCACCACTCGGGCACCCGGAAGCTCAGATCGAAGGCGGCCGGGCTCGGCCCGTCCACCGTGAGCGCGCTCGTATCCTCGATCGGATACTGCGTCTCCTGGCGGATCCGGATCCGACGCCCGTCACGGTCCCACGTGACCTCCGAGGGTACGTACAGGTTCACGTACAGGCCGTCCGCATCCTTGTAGTAGATGAGGTTGTGGTAGTCGGCCATGCACTGGAAGTAGGTTCCGGAGCAGCAGGTGTAGTTGTCGTACCTGTAGACCTTCATGCCCCCGGTCGACCGGTAGTCCGAGTAGTAGAAGTTGCGCCCGTTCTCGGTGATCGGCAGCGCCGCGCCGACGCCGTTGTAGAACAGGCGCTCGATCCAATCGCCGTATCGGGCCTCGCCCGTGAACCGCATCAGGTAGCGGGCGAGCTTGAAGCCGGCCCACGACCCACACACCGTCTCGAAGGTGTTGGGCCGCATCTCGAGGGCGTGACCGAGCGATCCGTCGGGTGCCAGAAAGCGCTCGTCCGGTCCGTAGCCGCCGGTGGCGAAGCACTGCGTGTGCTGCAAGTAGTCGTACGCGTTCCTCAGGATACGGAGGGTACGCGCATCCGCCGTGATCTCGTAGTGCATCGCGGCACTGCTGAAGGTGTTCACGTGGCTGTACGCGTGCACCCCATGCGCGTCCGGAGGTGACGACGTGTCCGCGAACTTCGACCAGTACGGCTCCCCCAGCCAGACCTCCGCGAACGCACGGTACTTGTCGTTTCCGGTCGCCTGGTAGGCCCTATAGAGGTTCTCCGAGAGCGTGTACCATTCGTTCGGCCTTCCGAAGAAGGACGCCTTCGTGGCCGGGATCCGGTCACGGCTCAGGGACGTCGTCGCCTTGTCGGTGAGGCGTTCGAGCAGGGGCACCGCACCCTTCTCCCCCGCATACACGTACATGTCGACCAGGCCGCACACGAACTTGTCGAACTCGTACGCGCTCATCTCCGTGCCGCTGCCGGCGGGAAGCGTCGCGCCCCATCCGTTCATCAGATCGACGGCCTTGGCGCGAAGCGCATCGTCGCCGGTGGCGAGCGACATACGCGCCATCCCGCTGAGCCACTGTCCGAAGATCGCTCCGGCGGTCGCGTCGATGCCCCAACCCCGCACCGGATGGATCCCCGGCGCCGGCATGCCGGCCTCGGCCCGGAAGCCGTGCAGGATGTCGTCGTTCGTCAGACCGAAGTAGTAGTCCCTACCGTCTTCGGCCTGCTTCAGCCATCGGCTGTCCAGGAGGCGCACCCCCTGGTAGTCGAAGGGCTGCAGGCGGATCGTCGGGGCCGCCGGGGCGGGCTGCGTTCCCCGCCCGGCGTACGCGAAGAGGCCGACCGCCGCGGGTGCGGTCTTGAGGAAGTCGCGGCGTGGCATGTTGGGATCCATGGGACGTACCTCGGGGGGGAGAGAAGTCCGTTCTGGCGGGCCCATGAGGGGTCGCCTCAGCATGCGCCTCGTCGTGCTCGTCACGCAAGACGCTCCGGTCTTGCAGGAAGCGGATCTCCCGCCCACCTTGGGCGTCCCCCGTCCCCGGGCGAAAGGTGTCGTCCACCCCCGCCCGAGGAGTCGAGTCACCAGGTCGTCGAGCGCCGGAGCGCGGTGCGTGTAACCGCTCGCGAGCTCGGCTGAAGAGAAGCGAGAACCATGTCCGAGAAGCTGAAGTACGAGCTGCCCGAAGACCGCATCCCCAAAGCGTGGTACAACATCACGGCCGATCTTCCCGAGCCTCTTCCTCCCGTGCTGCATCCGGGAACCGGCCAGCCGATCGGTCCTGCGGATCTCGAGCCGCTCTTCCCCATGGCCTTGATCGAGCAGGAGGTGAGCTCGGAGCGGTGGATCGACATTCCCGAGCCGGTCCGCGACGTGTACAAGCTGTGGCGGCCTTCGCCCCTGTACCGCGCCCGCCGCCTCGAGAAGGCGCTCGATACGCCCGCGAAGATCTACTACAAGAACGAGGGGGTGAGCCCTCCCGGCAGCCACAAGCCGAACACGGCCGTGGCCCAGGCCTTCTACAACAAAGAAGCCGGGGTGAAGAAGATCACCACGGAGACGGGGGCGGGGCAGTGGGGCTCTGCGCTGGCCTTCGCGGGCTCGCTCTTCGACCTGTCGGTGAAGGTCTTCATGGTGAGGGTCAGCTACGAGCAGAAGCCCTACCGGAAGGCGCTCATGGCGGCCTACGGGGCCGAGTGCATCCCCAGCCCGAGCGACCAGACGGAAGCCGGCCGGCAGATGCTCGCGCGCGATCCGAACACCTCGGGCAGCCTCGGCATGGCCATCAGCGAGGCCGTGGAGCTCGCCGCGATGAACGAGGACACGAAGTATTCGCTGGGCAGCGTTCTGAACCACGTCCTGCTCCACCAGACCGTGATCGGTCAGGAGGCGATCGAGCAGCTCGAGCTGGCGGGCGACTATCCGGACGTGCTCGTCGCGTGCACGGGTGGCGGGAGCAACTTCGGGGGGATCGCGCTTCCCTTCATCGGCAAGAAGCTCCGCGAGGGGGGAGATCTCCGGGTCGTCGCGACCGAGCCGTCCGCCTGTCCCACGCTCACGCGCGGCCGCTACGCCTACGACTTCGGCGATACCGGTCACCTGACCCCGCTCGTACGCATGCACACCCTGGGCTCGAGCTTCGTGCCGCCCGGCTTCCACGCCGGGGGGCTCCGCTATCATGGGATGGCCCCCATCGTCAGCCACCTCCAGGAGCTGGGACTCATCGAGGCGCAGGCATTCCATCAGAACGCCTGCTTCGAGGCCGGCATCCAGTTCGCCCGAACGGAGGGGATCGTTCCCGCGCCCGAGTCGAATCACGCCGTGAAGGGCGCCATCGACGAAGCGATCCGATGCCGAGAGGAAGGGGTGGGCCGCACGATCCTCTTCAACCTGTCGGGGCACGGCAACTTCGACATGGCGGCCTACCTCGAGTACTTCCAGGGCGGTCTCGAGGACCGGGACTACGACCACGAGCTGCTCGAGCGGGCTCTGGCCGAGCTGCCGGAGATCGACTAGTGGATCGCAGACGTCCACGTACTACGGTCCATTAGGAGCCCGTCCGGTTGATCACCATCCTACCGGTCCGCCGGGCGCTGGTCCCGGCGGACTCGCGGGCGGCCGAGCAGGTGTCGGCTCCCAACTACGACGAGTTCCAGGGTGACCTCGAGGTCTGGGAGAAGCTTCGGGAGCAGCCGGAGTCCATCCTGGCGGTCACGATGGCACACTGCGCCGTGGACCGTCCCGAGTCGATTCTGGTCCAGGATTCGCCGGAGGCGCTCGCGAGGGCTGCGAGCAACATGCTGCGGATGAGGGAGAGCGCACTCACCCGCACGGTCGAGGACGTCCTGTTCGTCTACGAGATCACCGATCCGCTCCGCCCGGGGGTCCGGCAGATCGGTCTGGGGGGTATGGCCCGCACGGCCGAGATCCGGACGAAAGAGCGCCCTGAAGGCACCATCGTGCGCAACGAAGGTGTTCGTGAGGAGAAGGCACGGGGCCGCGCGGCCCTGATCCTCGCGACCGACGCATTCGTCGGAACGGTGAACCACGCCGTGGAAGACGTCGACGGCGAGCTCGAGGACGCGCTCCTCGACTGGGCGGACACCCACGAGCCGGAGCTCGAGGTCGATGACGAGCGTGGCTGCACGCATCGCGTTCGACTCGTTGGCGACCCGGAAGCCGCACGGCGCTTCCAGGCGCTGCTGGCGGCCGAGCCCCTGGCGTACGTGGCCGACGGAAACCACCGGAGCGCAGCCGCCGCCTTGCTCGGTCTCGAAGGGTACCTGGCCGTGTTCTTTCCGGCGGCCACCTTGGGCCTCGCACCCTACAACCGATTGGTGGAGGGCCCGGCGCCCCCGCGCGCTCAGCTTCTGGGGCTGCTCGGAAAGAGCTTCCAGATCGAGGCGATCCACGGGTTGGAGGGCTTTCAGCCCATGGAGACCCACGAGATCGGGCTCTACGCCGAAGGCCATTGGCACCGGCTCGTGCCGAAGCCCGGGAGCTTCGAAGCGCACAACGCGGCCGAGAGCATCGACGCGGATATCGTGCAGAGAAACGTCTTCGCGGAGATCCTGGGGATCACGGACCCCGGTGACGATCGGCTCACCTTCGTCGGCGGCGATCGGGATGCGTTGTATCTGAAGGCGCGCGTGGACTCAGGGGAGTTCGCCTACGCCGTCACGCTCGCGCCGGTCACCATGGAGCAGTTCATGAAGGTGTGTCGACAGGGTCGGATGATGCCCCCGAAATCGACCTGGTTCCAGCCCAAGCTCCGTATGGGACTGGTGATCGCGCTGCTCGGAGCGTAGCGGCGAAGGGGAGGCCCTCGGTCCGGAGCGCCACGGCCCCGCGCACCTTCACGATGGAGGCGGCCCTTGCCGCCTCCGACCTCGCCCTCACGTCGTGTCCCTTCGCAGCGAGCGCACCTTGGGTGGCACCAGCACCCTCCAGATACCGTCGAGCCACCGCAGGATGCCTCCCGGGCAGTACTCGACGGGATACTGGTTGATATGGACGTACGCCTCCGGGTCGGACGAGCCGGCGCCGAGCCAACAGCGCGTCGAGTACGCGGCGCCGGTCGAGGGGTCGTAACGTACGCGCTCGACGCCCTCGGGAGGACTCCAGACGAGGGTATCGTCTCCGGCCTCCGCCCCGACGGCGCTCAGCCAGCGGGCCCACGCCGGGCCGGCCAGCCGCCCGCCGCTCCCCCCGGGCACGATCGTGCGGGGCTGATCGAAGCCGATCCAGACGCCTGCGACGAGTCCTGGCGTGAGGCCGATGAACCAGGCGTCGTCGACGTCGTCGGTGGTCCCGGTCTTGCCTGCCGCGAGTCCGTCGTAGCCGGCAGCCCGCACGGGATAGCCGGTCCCCCGATCGACGACGTCCTGGAGCGCGTCGAGGACCACGAAGCTGGTCGCCTCCGAGAGCACCCGGACAAGCGAGTCGGGCTGTTGGCGCATCCAGAGCACGGATCCGTCCCGATCCTCGATGCGCTCCACCAGGTACGGGTCCACCCGCAGGCCCCCGTGGGCGAAGACCGCGTAGGCGCCGGTCATCTCGAGCAATGAGGCACCGAAGCTGCCCAGAAATGTGGAGGGCACGTCCTGGATCGGTCCCTCGATGCCCATGGCCCGCCCGATCTTCCTGAGCGGCCCGACCCCTACGGCGAGGCCCAGGTGCACGGCCGCCCGGTTCGACGAATGGACCAGGGCCTCCCGAATGGGCAGCTCCGTTTCGTCGACGTGGTCGGCGGGCGACCACACGCCGTCCGTCTCCTGGATCGAGATCGTGTCCGACGAGACCGGATCCAGAATCCCGTATCCCTGCTCGAGCGCGGCCGACACGAGAAGCGGCTTCACCAGCGACCCCACCTGGCGACGAGCCTGCGCAACGCGATCGAACTCCGACTCCTGGAAGTCGCGACCGCCGACCCATGCCCGGATCGCCCCGGTGGAGGGGTCGATCGCGACGGCGGCTCCCTGCAGCACGTTGGAGGAGTCTCTTCGCGGGGCGCGACCGTAGCGCCCCCGCTCGATCGCCCGGATCTGGCCGCGCAGGGCCTCCACGCCGGCCTGTTGGATCTCCGGGTCCAGGGTGGTGAAGACCCGCAGTCCGGGACGGCCCGCGAGTCCGGGCGTGAGCTTCCGGACGGCCCTCATCACGGCGGCGGTGGCGTAGGTGCGTCGGTCCGTCCTACCGGCCTCCCTCACCGTGACGAGCTTCTCACGCTCCGCCGCGCTCGCCTCGCTCTCGGTGGTCACGCCCGCTTCGGCCAGCACGTCCAGCACGACGTTTCGGCGGTGGAGCGCCCGCTCGGGATGGCGCCTGGGCTCGTAGAGCTCGGGGGCCCTCGTCATTCCCACCAGGGTGGCGATCTGGGCCAGATCCATCGAATCGACCGGCACCCCGAAGTAGTAGCGTGCCGCGGCGTCCACCCCGTACACGCCGTTGCCCAGGTAGATCGAGTTCAGGTAGAGATTGAGCACCCGCTCCTTGCCAAGCTCGTCCACCAGGATCGGCGCGGTGTGCACCTCGATGATCTTCCGGTGCCACGCGCCCATGTCGCGCAGGGATGAGCCCCACAGGGTCCGCACCAGCTGCATGGCGATGGTGCTGGCGCCTTCCCCGAGATTGCCCGTGGAAAGGTCCCGCGTCGCCGCGCGCACGATCCCACGGAGGTCCACGCCTCCGTGTCGCCAGAAGCGCCGGTCCTCGACCGCGATCCACGCATCGGCCACGCGCTCCGGAATCCGGGAGGAGGGGAGCGCACGACGCAGCGGTCCGGCCACGTCCGCGAACGGTTGCCCGTACCGGTCGTAAAGGTGGATCGCCTCGGGGAGTGGGGCCCCGCTACGCAAGGACTGAAGCGTGACGCACGGGACGTCGGGCTCGCACGACACCGAGAACCAGCGGCCGACGACCGAGAGGATCGCCACGAGCACGACGCTCGCCACGAGGGACACGCCGGCCGCCGGGCCGACACCGGGCGGGATCGCGCTGTATCTGGGGGCCGGGGGAGAAGACACGGTCCGTCGCTTGCTCGAGCTCATCGCTGCCCCTCCGCCCCTGAACGAATCGTGCCAAAGCGCCCACAGCACTCCGCGGAGCCGGATCGCCTCCCCCGGTCTCGGCATCCGCGGTGCTTCGGTATACACCCATACGGACGTACGAGGTCATCACGGAGTTTTCGTGTGCCGATCGGCAGCCGGGCCCGCACGCCGTCCGATTCCATCGAGCTCCCTCGGGAGGCGGCAATCGGCACCGCGCCGAGGGATCGGATGCGCCGAAGGGGGTGGGCTCGTCGAGCCCACCCCCTTCTTCCTTCGAACGAGCCGACGAGGCGTCGGCCGTCCGCTACCGGAGCACCTCTCTCAGAACGTGAACTGCGTCTGGAAGAGGAGCGTCGAGCGGCGGGCGTCCTGTGCCGCCGTGGGCGTGCCCTGATAGCTGACGTGATCGACGTCGGCGAGCAACAGCACGTTCGGGCTGAGCGCGTAGGAGACGCCTGCGATGACGCGGGTCGTCGCGTCGTCGGCGACGTCCGTGTTGGGGTCCACCAGATCCACCCGACCGATGAGCCCGACCTTCGAGTCCTTCGGGCTCCACGTTCCGTAGAACGCGACGACCTGACCCTTCACGCCCTGCGTGCCGTCCTTCGTCCGTCCGGCTTCGCCGGCGATCATGACCTGCTTGGATTTGTACGAGAGCATGCCCACGTAGCGGTCGCGGTTTCCGCCCCCGGTTCTCGTGCCCTTCTCGGCCAGGGCGGTCACCCGCAGGCCGCCGCGGCTTCCACCGTCGTCCGACTCGAGAAGCCGTAGAGACGCCCGCAGCCCGACGTCCTTGTGCTGGTCGCCCTCGGCCGCGTGGTAGCCCTCACCGTTCATCAAGGAGAGCTGCATGTTGAACTTCTGGTCGGCCCAGGCGCCGTCCACGCCCACGCCCAGGTCCGACGAGGTCTGGTAGCCGGCCCGCTCCAGGGGCATGGTCCCCTGCATGCGGTACCCCCACAGTCCCTCCTCCCAGTCGAGCCAGGGCGTCTGCGTCTGGCCGAACTTGAAGGTCAGAGGGCTGTTCTCGGGCGTCCAGGCGAAGTACGCGTACTTCAGGCGGTAGTTGATGGAGCCGTCCGCGGCCCGGTGGATGTCACCGGTGACGCGGGTGCCGACGCCCCCGTTGAACTTGGCCGTGAAGTTGAGGTAGGCGCGCTCCACGCTGAACGCGTTGTAGTGCTGGCTCACCGAGTCGGCGTTGAGCTCATAGGAATACTGAGAGTATACGACACCGCTGACCTTCACGTCCTGGGCTAGCGCGCCGCGGGCCGATAGCGCCGCCATGAGCACCGCGGCGCCGAGCAGGTACAGCCTTCGGCTGATCGTATTCAAAGTATCTCGTCTCCGTGATGTGGGTGTGTTCGGTTGGCTCTGAGTATGATGCGGATGCGTAACGAGCCCCCGAACCGTCGTGTAACGCCGAGGTAAACGCGCACCGGGGCAACGACGGTTGCCCCGCGCCTCTTACATCTTGCCCGGGTAGCTGACCTTCTCGAGCTGCTTGAGCTCGAGTTGGACCATGTTCTCCGGGAGCGGGGCGTAGTCGAGCGCCTTGGTCTCCTTCTCGCCCTCGGTGAGCGCCCACTTGATGAAGTCGAGGAGCTCCCTGGCCTTCGTGCCGTCCTTCATCTGCTGGTAGACCAGCAGCCAGGTGAACGACGAGATGGGATAGGCGTCCGCGCCCGGCGCGTTCACGATGGCCACGCGGAAGTCCGTATTGGCCGCGAGATGCTCCGCTACGCCGGCCGCGGCCGCGGTCGCCCCTTCGAGCGAAGGCTTGAGGAATTGGCCCGCCTGGTTCTGCAGCTCGGCCACCGGCAGGTGGTTCTCGTTGGCGTAGGCGAGCTCGACGTACCCGATCGAGCCGGGCGTCTGCTTGATCTGGCCCGCGACGCCGGCATTCCCCTTGCCGCCGAGCCCGACCGGCCAGGAGACGGCCTTGGCGTTCCCGGGGCCGCTCTTCCAGGCCGACGACACGCGGGACAGGTAGTCCGTGAAGATGAAGGTCGTGCCGCTGCCGTCCGAGCGGTGCACTACGAGAACGTCCGTGCTCGGGAGCGTCACACCGGGGTTGATCTTGGCGATGCGCGGATCGTTCCACTTCGTGATCTTGCCGAGGAAGATGTCGGCCAGCACATCGGGGCTGAACTTCAGGGACTGCTGGACGGACGGAAGGTTGTACGTCACGGCCACCGCCCCGATCACCGTGGGGAAGTGCAGCACCGGGACCGAGACCCTCGACATCTCCTCGTCGCTCATGGGCGCGTCGGACGCCCCGAAATCGACGGTTCCTTCGGTCAGCTGACGGATGCCGCCGCCCGAGCCGATGGCCTGATAGTTGATCTTGACCCCGGTCTTCTGGGCGTAGTCGTCGAACCACTTCGAGTAGATCGGATACGGGAAGGTGGCTCCGGCGCCGGTCAAAGACGGGCCGCTGGGCGTCGCCGCCTGAACCGGCGCCTTGGTGGTGGCCTGCGAGGCGTCCTCGTGACCGCCGCAGGCGATCAGGAGAACGGCCGCCGCGGCCGGAATCGAACGTGTCATGTTCCTTCTGCCTCCGTGGGAGAATCCATGCTACCAGTGGGTTGATGCTAGGCGTGGGCGGTAACGGGCCGGCGGGGGATCTGTAACGGCTGGGTCACGGACCGGCGACGTGCGAAGGGCCGCTCAGCCGAACCGGCCGGTGATGTAGGCCTCGGTGCGCTCATCGCGCGGCCGCGTGAAGATCTCGTTGGTGGGAGAGAGCTCCACCATCTCCCCGTGGAGGAAGAAGGCCGTCTGGCCGGACACGCGCGCCGCCTGCTGCATGTTGTGCGTG
>CAZVYM010000127.1:0-10814 GCA_964630935.1 uncultured Gemmatimonadaceae bacterium
CGCTCACGTGCTGCGGGATCGGCATGTCCGCCAGCACCAGGTCCACCCCCTGCGTGGACAGCTCCGACATCAGCCGATCGGTGTCCTCTTCGCGCAGAATCAGTCGGACCGGGCCCTCCGCCGCGAACGCCGGGTCCAGGAGCTGTACGGCAACGAGGTTCGGCAACGCTGCGGACAGCCCCACGACGAGCCGCAAAGGACGGCCCCCCAGCCCGCCGCGGACGGTCTCTTCCAGCTCCCGCATCAGCCGGAAGACCTCATCCGCGTAATCGAGCACCACCCGCCCTTCCGCTGTCAGCGTCAACGCCCGCCCGCTGCGGTCGAAGAGCCGATACCCAAGCGCCTTCTCCAGCTTCTGGATCTGCACGCTGATCGACGGCTGGCTCACGTGCAGTGCTTCCGCCGCCGCGGTCATGCTCCCTTCGTGCGCCACCGTTCGGAAGTAGTAGAGTCGGCGATAGCTCAAGGCCACGGCTATATCCCGCGGTGGAGGAAGGGGAACGGCGTTCGACCCCGACGCGTACGTTCCATAGCTATCAGCTATGAAAACGAGACGAAATATATATTTCACATACACCCTGTGCGATGCGACCTTTCCAGCGAGACGACAGGGCAGGCGGCGCCGGCGGAACGCGAGAGGATGCCGGGCCGGGCGCCTCTCCGACACTCCGACGCAAAGGGGCAGCCACATGGCGATGGTCATCGTCGATCACCCGCAAAGCCGAGCGAACCTGCTGCGCGAAACCCTGCGATGGGATCCGGCGGTGCGCGGGACAGGGATCCGATTCCTGAAGGTGGAGGGAACCGATGACGCCCTCAGGGTTCTGGTGCAGAAGGGCGCACGGACGGTGCGTCTCGCCCGCGGTCCGGAATGGCGGGGGCTGCCCCTGGAGAAGCTGAAACAGAGTCTGCGTGCGCAGCTGACGAAGATGCTGGGAGGAATGCATGGAGAATAGACAGGCCACAGTGGATTGTCCGGTGTGCGGCGCCAGGCACTCGGGATTGGCCACAACCCCCGCCCGCGACCCCCGTTGGCCGTATCGGATCGAATGCCCGGTGACCTGTATCCAGATCCCAGCACGTTTCGACGGCCGCGGGGAGGTCACGATCGACAGAAAGAGTGTCGAGGCGAAGGGGAAAGCCGCACCGCGCCACCGGCGTCGGGTGGCGACCTCGATGGCCCGGAGTCGCTGAGGCGGTGCGGCGCGCGGGGGGCACCGCGGTGCCCCCGCCCCGCCCTTTCTCAGAATGCCTTCGCCATGCGCACGAAGAGGTTCCGCCCCGGACGGTAGAGGGAGACCGGATCGAGGTGCGAGCGATACGTGCGGTCGAAGAGGTTCTCCACTCCAGCGGTGATCCGCACTCCACCCACCTCCAGCCCCGAGCGCAGGTTCGCCACACCGTATCCGGGGGTCGAGGTCTCGCCCGCCGCGGTGGAGACACGATTCTGGTCCACCGCACCCTCCACCTCCACCTCCACCCACCGGAAGGGTGTGACCCGGAAGATGCGCCGTAGGGCCACCTCCCCCGTCAGCGGCGGGATGGCCGGAAGGGGAAGGCCCGTGGCCCCGGCCGTACCTCGAGTGTAGGAGGCGCCCACCCGCCCCTCCAGACTCGCGAAGAGTGGCAGGGATGCATGCCCCGTGAACCCCCTCAGCGTGGCCGATCCCAGGGTGGTGTATTCGCGTACGGGGCGACCCGCGACCGTGTCCCCCTGTACGAGCCGCGGCGAAACCATGTCTCGGATGTGGTTGTGGAACAAGGTGACCTCGAGGTCGGCCCGGCCGTCGGTCCAGGCTAGCGCCACCTCGGCGTCCACGTTTCGCTCGGTGGCGAGGTCGGGGCGCCCGCGGTAGACGAACCCGTCAGGCTTGAGGGCGAGGCCGTACAGCTCCATGGGATCGGGGGTGCGGTAGCCCGTCCCCACGCTGGCCCGCGCCGCGAAACCCCACCCGAGGTCGGCGCGCACCCCGACGTTGCCGGTGGTGACGGTCTCGGAAACCGAAGCGGCGTCCTCGGCGCGCCGGCGCACGCCGTCCACTCGGACACCCAAGCTCCCGTCGAGGAAGCTCGAGAGCCGAGCCGATCCCTGGAAGAAGGCACCGAAGTCCCCGATGGATACCGCCGGCCACGTGTGGAAGGTCGTGCTGGTGGCCGGCTTCATGCCCATCTGCGACTCGTTCCAACGGGTGCCTTCGGCGAACCACCGGTTCACCTCCCCGCCGACGTCGGCGTGGAGCTTCGCGCCGGCCGCGAGGCGGGCCTGGACCCGAGCGCCGCTGGTGGTGGAGTTGGACACGGCGTCCGCCTTCATGGTCATGGGGCCCATCGCATCCGGCACGACTGCGTCCACGGTCATGTGGTGATCGAGCCGCTGGCGGAACGCACGCACGCTCACGGCGTCCACCGGGCCATGCCCCACCTGCCATCCGTAGTCCACGGAGAGTGTGGTCCGGGTCTCCTCGGGTATCTTCGCACCCCGCATCATGGGCCACCCGATGTCCCGGCCTTCGTAGCGTTGGCCCTTCACCGAAATGAGATGCTTCGAGGTCGGACGGAGCTCGATCTTCGCGTCCCCGGTCCACTGGCGGTACGAAGAGCCATCCACCGAGCTTCCGGGAATCCGGTAGTCACCGTAGGACGAAGCGTCCATCATCCCGCTGACACTGACACGCCTCGTGCCCGTCCAGACGCTGACGCCGGCCGTGCCTCCGGGGACTGCGGTGGATCCTCCTGCCCGCACTTCTCCTCCGGTCCCGGATCCCCTGCGACCGCTGCGAGTCACGACGTTGATGACACCCCCGATGTTGCCCGACCCGTAGAGGGTGGACCCTGGGCCCGAGAGGATCTCGACGCGCTTCACCTCGCTCGGGTCGATGGAAGCGAGGCCCTGGTCCATGCCGAACGTGCACCCCCGGTTCACCCGATTCCCGTCGATGAGGACGGCGACGCGCTCGCCGGACAACCCCCGGATGACCGGCCGACTTCCCCACGAGCCGACCCGGGAGTCTTCCACACCCCCCACCCCGGTCAGTGCCTCGGCCACGGACGTCCCGCCGGCAGCATCGAGGGCGGCACGATCCACCGAGGCCACCGCCAGCGCCGACGCGGCGGCGAGCGTGGTCCCTCGCCGGACATCCACGCTCAGGCGCTCGAGGAGATACGGAGCGGGCTCCAGGCGGATCTCACGAGTCCACGGGTTCACCTCGACCACGAGGAGCGAGTACCCCACGCGCTGCACGCGGAGGCTCTCCGTTTCCGCGGGCACGCTGATGGTGAAGGAGCCGTCGGCCGCGGTGAGCGTGAACGAATTCCCCGCCGTCACGGAGGCGGCGGCAAGGGGCCGCCCCGTGGTGGCGTCGACAACGACCGCGGACCGGGTCAGCCGTTGCTGGGCACCGCCACGGGCAGGCGCGAGAAGAGAAGCACAAAGGAGCGTCGTAAGCAGCACGCCCCGCCGGAGCGCACGATGGCGCGCGGACTCTATGGACATTCGGATCTCCACAGGTGGTGACGCCCCACCGCCGGATGCGGCGGGCGTCGGGAGTTCGCTCGTTGCGAGGCTGAGCTCACACCGCGTCTGGCGGGCCGGTCGCGGGGGGAAGGCGAACTGCCACCGGGATGGTCGGAGCCACCGAGGAGGGCAGCTCCCGCAGGATGAGCGCCCGGGGGGGAGTGGTAAGGCCGAGGCACCCGCGCTGGAGGGTGGGTGGCACGGTGGGGGACCCGGGGACACACACGCCGAAGCAACGGCAGCCTGGGTCCCGGGAGCCGCCCTCCCTGCCCCGCTGCCCGGGCTGGGCCGCGCCGGGAGCGGCGCTGCCTTGGGCCGAGACACCCCCACGCCCGGCGTGATCAGAGGCTGCATGAGCGGGGTGCGGAGAGCCGAAGGCACGGAGCCGATGGTGCGGACAGTCTGGATCGTGCACCCCGAAGCCCATGATCCCCCACGGGGCCAGCATCAGCCCTGCGAGGGCTACGGCTCGGCTGCCGGCGGATCGGCGACGCATGAGCGAGAGGGTCAGGCCTGTGCCCGTGAGCCCGTACCGCCTCCCCACGCGTCTCGGTACCCCATCCAGCAGTGCCAAACCGTGATGCTCACGACGCCCACCGCGAAGATCGACATGAACGCGGTGCCCCAGTTGGGCCAGGAGTGGGTGGTGAAGTTGGCCACCTGTTTGGTGCCCAGCACGACGGGCATGAAGGGCTTGATGTTCACAGGCGCGTGGGGGTCGAGGTCGTGCCCGAATACGTAGAGCTTGTAGACGAACCTCGCCAGGGAGAACAGCCCCACGTACGCGGTGAGGACGCCCAGATCGATGAGGGATCTCACCTTGCCGATCGCCGCGGCGCGTAGGGTGAGGATGGCCAGGAGCCCCAGGGCGAACGGGATCCAGTCCAGGTCCTGGAACTCGCTACGCTGGATGTGGCGCATGCCGATGTAGTGGTTGAGCTCGTTGATCTCGGCGATGTCGTGCCCGTCGTGGCCGGCGCCCAGCTTGTAGGCGTACACGTCCATGTAGAGACCCTGGGGGTACTGGGGCGCCTCCATGCTGATGCGCCAGAGGGGCTGGGTGAAGCTGAGCACCAGGGGGATCACCAGGAGGGCCAGAAGGATCCGGCTCCGGAAGCGGACGGGCTCGTCCAGGAACTCCTCGAAGCGGTCCACCAGCGGTCGCAGCTTCTTCTCGATGGTCACGGTCCTATGCCTCCAGGAGCACGGGCCGGAGCCCGTGCCCACGTTCAGACGAGATCACCGGTGCGCAGGCGCCTTCTGGCCAGGACCCAGCCGGCGGAGCCGACGAGGAGTGGCCACGCCACGCCGGTGAGGAAGAGAAGGGACGGGCCCAGTCGGTCGCGCAGGAAGAACCCGACGGGGCCCAGGGTCGTCAGGGTGGGCTCCGCCCCGGAGAGGAGGGCCAACCTGGCCGCCTCCACGGGATTGAGGCCCGCGAGGACGAACGCCAGGGGCGCCGGCAGCTGCCACTGCAGCATGAGCCCCACGAGGCCGAAGTCCAGCAGCGCCACCCCCAGCACCCAGGCCAGGAGCAGGTACATCATCACCCGGTCCGGCTCCTGCACCCGGGCCGAGATCGCCAGGCCGATTCCGGTGAAGCTCCACAACAACGCGGCGCTCACCACCAGCGCCCGGAGGAGGAAGAGCCACGGAATCGCCTGGTGGAAGCCGAGGGCGCCCGCCCCCGCCAGCACCGGCATGAGCACTACGAGGGGCAGCAAGAGGGCGCCGTAGCGCACCAGAGTCACCGCTCCCACGTAGTCGTCCCGGGTGATGGGATGGCTGAAGAGGAGCTCCAGCGTGCCGTCCCGCCGGGCCCTGCTCACCCCCAGCCCCGTGCCCGTGAGGGCCACGAGAGGAAGGAGCACCACCAGGACGTGGCTCAGTGAGAGGAGCACCCTTTCCATCCCGGTGAAGCCCAGCACGCCGGACTCACGGGCTCCCACCAGAAGGAAGAGAGCCGACAGGGCGGCGTAGAGCCCGGCACAGAAGACGAGCCAACGGGACCTGAGGACCTCTCCGCCCTCCAGGCGGGCCAGGGCCCGGATGCGCACCGCTGCGGAGGGAGCGGCGCCGGGCGAGGTGGCTTGCGCGCTCATGATGCCCTCCTCCCACGGCTGCACCCGCGATCGTCCGGTGAGCTCGTGGGCCAGCAGGCCCCGCCGTTGAGGCGGTCCGCCACCGACGGGGAGGTGACCGGAGCGTCGAGGGTGACCCGCCCGTCCTCCAGGACGACGACTCGGTCCACCAGGCGCCTCACCTCGTCCAGGCGGTGGGAGCAGAGAAGGAGGGTGGCGCCGGCGGCGCGCTTCTCGAAGAGTCGGAAGAAGGCCTCCCGAGCGTCGTGGTCCAGGCTCGCCGTGGGCTCGTCCATGATGAACAACGACGCCGGCGTCGCCAGCGCCAGGGATACGAGGAGCTTCTGCTTCATGCCGCCGGACAGGGCACGCACCGGCCGGCGCCGCAGAGCCTCCAGGTCCAGGTCCAAGTCCGCTGCCGTCCCGGCGATGGTGGATTCGTCCAGGCCGCGCAGCGCCGCCACCGCTCGCACGACCTCTCCCACGGAGGCGCCCAGCTGAGGCGCGGTCTGGGGTACGTAGGCCAGATGGGAGGCCAGGCGGGTGCGGTGCTCGAAGGGATCCTCCCCGTCCAGGCGCACGCTTCCCTCGCAGTGGACGATGCCCATGAGGGCCCGCACGAGGGTCGACTTCCCCGAGCCGTTGGGTCCCACCAGCGCCACCCGTTCCCCGGAGGCGATGTCCAGGTGGACGCCGTCCAGGGCCGCGACGCTGCCGAACCGCTTGGTCACGTCCTTCAGTTCCACGCGCATGGTCATGGTTCTTTCCGTTCCCGCCCGGGGGGCGGGGACATACTGGGGTGGGGGTCGGTCAGGAGGGTCTCCGGCTCCAGGAGGGGGAAGACCCGGGCGGCCGCGTCCAGAAGGCTCAGGGCCAACGTGCCGCGAAGAAGCGCCAGCTGGGGGTGGTCCGCCACGAGGCTCTCCGAGAGGCTGCGGACCTCGTAGGGCACGTCTCCCGAGCCGTCACCGTCCAGGTCGTAGCCCTGGTAGTCGTCGAAGTAGTTGTCCCTCCAGGTTACGCCTCGGGCGTTGCCCCGGCCTTCCACCACCACCTGGGTCTGGTTGGCTTCGAATGCGTTGCCGACGAAGGCGTTCCGCCGCTCGCTGGAGTGGAACGTGACGCCGGCGACGCAGCGGGCGAACGTGTTGCCCCGGACCCACACCGAATCGCCTTGGCGGAACGGAGAAGTGTCCAGGTAGAGGCACGTCTTGTCCCGGACGAAGCGGTTCGCCTCGACGACCAGGTTCCCCGACTCCTTCACGCCCAGACCCATACCGCCCACCGAGACGTTGCCGATGATGTCGTTGTTCCGGAGCGTGGTTCCGTGGGAGTACATGACGAACACGCCGACGATGTTCTCCCGATAGTCGCCGTTCTCCACCACGCAGTCGTCGGAGTACATGAAGTGGGTGGCGTAACGGGAGCGCTCCACGCGGTTGCCGACGATGCGGTTGCCCGGCGAATACCACACCAGGATGTCTCGGGCGTCCTCCAGGTGATTGCCCTGCACCAGGGATCCCCTGACCTCCCACAGGCGGATCCCGTCGCCCCGGATGCCGACGGGAAGCTGGGCGCGGCCCATCACGTGGTTGCCTTCGATGACGAGGCCGTCGGACTGCTCCGCGGTGATCCCGAAGAGCGCGCCGCGTATCACGAGGTCGCGGACCTCGATGCCCCTCCCGTGGACGTAGACCGCGCCGTCCATCTTGTCGTACCGGTCGCCGCTGCCCTCCACGGTGAAGCCTCGGAGGGCGACGCTGTCCGCCACCACGCGGACCGTGGTGCCGTGGCCGTCGGAGCGGATCACCGCGGCGCGCGAGCCCTGGAGGGTGAGGGGTCGGTGGATGTCCACCGGTCCCCGATGGGTGCCGTCGGAGAGGCACAGCACGGCGCCTCTGACGGCTTCGTCCACCACGGCCTGGAGGGAGGCGTCGGGGGGGATGACCCGCCCCCCGACGGGACAGGGACGAGGAGACGGTGTTCCGGCGTCCGCCCCCGCAGCCTGCTTCGTCCCTTCTTGCCGCCCCGGCGCGGCGGCGGCCAGGAACAGCGCCGCCGCCACGCCGCAGGAGACCCACAGGTGTCTTCTGCCCACCGGGCCCGCGGTGATCATGGGTCAGCCCTTCACCAGCATGTAGCCCATCATCTCGAGATGCAGGGCGGAGCAGAACTCGGTGCAATAGTACGGGAATACGCCCGCCCTGTCGGTGACGACGGTGACGTTCGCCGTCTTCCCGGCCTCGAGGCTCAGGTTGACGTCGTACTCTCCCAGGCCGAAGCCGTGCGTGGCGTCGGGGGTCTGCTCGAGATTGGTGATGTGGAAGTGGACGGTGTCGCCCTTCATGACCTCGACGCGGTCGGGCTTGAAGTGGCTGCGCACCGCGGTCATATACACATCCACGACCTTGCCACGGCGCACCACTTTCGCCTGATCCTCGGACGTGATCGCGTTGGGATCCGGCTGGTGCGTGACCTGGTTCTCACCCACGGGCGAGTACATCTGGGACGCGTTCAGCTTGTCCGCGCTGATGATCTGAGCGTAGTGGGGCTCGCCCAGACCGATGGGCAAGTCGTAGAGCAGCTGCATCTGGGGCGTGCTGGTGTCGATGAGCTGCATGTTCTGCGGCATCAGCGGCCCCACGTTGTTGAAACGGTCGATGGACCACTTGTCCAGCGCGATGACATAGTGCCCCTTCGGGTGCTCGGTGTCGCCCTCGGGGGTGGCCAGGTGCCCGATGTTGTAGTGCACCGGGATCTTCTCCAGGACCTTCATGTCCTTGAGAGACCACTTCACGATCTTCGATTCGATGAAGAGCGACGTGTAGCCGTTCCCCTGGTCGTCCCAGTTCGTGTGCAGGGGCCCGAGACCCACCTCCACCTGGCCGTGCAGGGCGGTCTGGAATCCGATGATGGGCACGCCGTAGGGGTCGGCGCCCTCGAAGTTCTGGGCGTCGATGGCGCCCTTGATCTTCGACCAGTCGTAGACGGTCTCGTGGGTGTCGAGCTTCCCGGAGATGGCCAGGTACTGGCCGTCCGGCGTGACGTCCACGCCGTGTGGGCTCTTGGGCTCCGGCACCAGGTAGAGGAGCCCCTCCTGGACAGACGTGCTCAGGGGGATCACCCGGACGCCCTGCACCCGTCGGGTCTTGCCCGCCTCCGCCGCAACCTGAGCGGCCTTCCGCCAGTTGATGACGTGAAGGTAGTCCATGTCGTTCTGGGAGGCGCCGGACTCCAGGGGCGGTTGACCTTCCATGTTGCCGCCGTGGGACCGCTCGGTGTCGAAGGAGTTGATGAAGACCCATCCGTCGCTCACCAGCTTCCCGGCGTCGGAAAGATCCTGCATGTACGGGGGCAGCTCCATGGCGAAGGACTGCGACGGGTCGATGGCCCCCTTGGCGCGGTCGAACTTCCAGAACATCACCGCGCCGCGGTACTTGTCGTCGAAGTCCGAGATCGGCGCGTAGCTTCCGTCGAGGGGCACCGGGTACTGGCCTCCCTCGATGACGTAGTCGGTGTTCGGCGTGACGAAGGAGCCGCCGTGGTCGGTGCCCAGGATCGGCGAGTGCACGATCTGGGTGGTGACGAAGTCCTTCAGGCTGACGACGGCGATACGGGCGTTGGCCTTGTCGTTGATGAAGAGGAACTGGCCGTCGTAGTCGCCGTTGGTTTCGGACAGGGCCGGGTGGTGGCTGTCACCCCAGGTCAGGTCCTTCCCCCGCGGGGAGCTGCTCGCCATGAGCGCCTTGGTCTGGTCGTCGAAGCCGTAGCCCTGCCAGGGCTCCGGCGTGAAGACGCCGATGTACTTGAGGATGCGCATCGACGGGATGCCGATGACGATGACCTGACCGCTGTGGCCCCCGGACGCGAACATGACGAAGGGGTCGGTCCTACCGGTGGGCGTGTAGGTCTTGAGGGCCGCCACCACGTCGGCCTCGCTCAGGTTGCGCGCCTGCATGAGATCCTGCACCGAGGTGCCCCCCGCGCCCCCGGCCGATCCACCGCACGCCGTGAGGGCCAGGGCCGTGCACGCTCCCAGGAGCAGACGCCCACGGCGGGTCACCCAGCTCTCCTTGGACATGGTTCCTCCTCTCTGATGGTTTCGCCGCTGGACGCGGGCTAATTCTGTTTGCCGAAGTTCCGGACGATCTCGCGCAGCGCGGCCACGATGGCGGGTTTGCTCCCCAGGTCGGGGTTGGCCACCATCGCGGGGCTACGACCGACGGCGGCGCCGCCGTAGACGATCGCCTGCTCGATCTCCTTGTCGGTGACCGAGTCCTGCCACGCCGTGTCGTGGTAGTTGCGCGGCTTGGGGTCGAGGCCCGCTCCGCCGGGACCGTCTCCCCGCCCCTCGGCACCGTGGCACACGGCGCAGCGGGTCGAGAAGATCTGCTGAGCCTGCTGGCGGACCTCCGGCGTGATCTCGGCCGAGGCCGCCGCGCCCCCGGGGGTTCCCGCGGCCGTCGAACCCGATGCAGCGGAGTCGGTCTTGGAGCCGCCGCACGCGGCGAGGACTCCCAGGGAGAAGAGCGCGCCCAAGGCCAGGGCTCGCGTTGCGCCGTTCATCGTGTCACCTCCATGCGTGTCGTCTCGTAGGAAAAGGTTTTAAGCATGAACATATGATGTTTTGGTTCGGACTCATGCCGGAACGGGATGGGAAAGGGGTCTGTCATGGGGCCACGGTGGCCGCTGCCACGAGGACGCTCGCTGCTGCAGGAGCGCAGCGGGTCATGGAGCGATCCCCTCCGGAAGTGCCCCTCCATGCGCGGAGAGGCCTTCCACCGTCGTGTCCTTGAAGAACGTCCGCACCGCCACCGACACGCCCTTCCAGCGGGCGTGGGCGGCGCAAGGGTTGAGGTCACTGCACTGCGGCCGGCCCAGGAGGCACGCCGATCCATCCACGACCCCGTCGAATGGTCCCACGACCCGATCGAGGGTGAGCTCCGAGGCGTCCACGGCCAACCGGAACCCTCCTCGGGGGCCGCGGGTGGAGGACAGCACCCCTTCTCGGGCGAGCACGTGCAGGATCTTCGACAGGTAGTTCCGCGGCACATCCAACGCCTCGGCGATGTCGTCCACCCGGGAAAGGTCGCCCCCTGCCCTCTGCGCCAGGTGCAGCACGGCCTTCAGAGCATAGACCGAAGTCTGGGAGAGGATCATGGCGAACGTACCTCCGCGGGAATTCTCATATTGCACATGATAATATGATTAATACGGAT
>CAZVYM010000128.1:0-10793 GCA_964630935.1 uncultured Gemmatimonadaceae bacterium
GGCACCGTCGACTTCCGGCCCGGGGGCATCCTGGCCGGAACGGCGTCGAAGGGCGTGCTGAGCGTGATCCTCGTGCTCTTCGTGTTCGGGGTGGGGAAGGCCGCCGTCATGCCGTTCCATCGCTGGCTTCCCGCGGCCATGGTGGCACCGACGCCGGTGTCCGCGCTCCTGCACGCGGTGGCCGTGGTGAAGGCCGGCGTCTTCACGATCCTCAAGGTCGCCCTCTACATCTTCGGCGTCGATCTGCTCAAGGAGCTCGTGGTCACGCCGTGGCTCGCCTGGATCGCCGGCGCGACCATCATCCTGGCCTCCCTGGTGGCGTTCACCAAGGACAACCTCAAGGCCCGGTTGGCCTATTCCACCATCAGCCAGCTGTCCTACATCGTGCTGGGCGCGCTGCTGGCCAACCGGTGGGGGATCCTCGGGGGAGGCATGCACATCGTCATGCATGCGTTCGGCAAGATCACCCTCTTCTTCGGGGCCGGCGCGGTGCTGGTCGCCTCGCACGAGACCGACATCAGCCGCATGAAGGGTCTCGGGCGGAGCATGCCGATCACGTTCGGCGCCTTCTTCGTCGGCTCGTTGAGCATTATCGGGGTGCCGCCCGCCGGGGGAGCGTGGAGCAAGTGGTTTCTGGCCCTGGGCACGCTGGACGATGGGCAAGTGGGGTTGTTGGCCCTCCTGATGGTCAGCTCGCTCCTGAGCCTGGCCTATCTGCTGGAGGTGCCCGCGCGCGCGTTCTTCAGCGCCCCGCCGGAAGGGTCCACTCGACCGCCGGGCATCCGTGAGGCGCCCTGGCCGATGGTGGTCGCGCTGTGCGTCACCGCGACGGCGACGGTGGCTCTCTTCCTCTATCCGGAGCCGTTCTACGACCTGATGCGCATGGTGGTGTCCCCATGACCCCGCACGACCGAGGGCCCGGCCATCGAACGCCGGACGAGGCGCCCCACGTCTGGGACGATCCCCGGAACGTGAACCGCCTGTTCCGTGTGTTCTACGTCCTGTGCGCGCTGCTCGTCCTGGCGGACTTCGTCCTGCATCGCCACGCGGTGCATCCGCTGGAGCACGTGCCCGATTTCTATCCGCTGTACGGCTTCATCGGGATCACGGTGCTCGTCCTCCTCGCGAAGGTGCTCAGGAAGCTGGTGATGCGCCCCGAGGACTACTACGACGGAGGGCCGGATGGGCATTGAGCTGCCGCCGTTCGTGCTCTACTTCGTGGGCGCCCCCCTGGTCGCCGTCACGCGGGGCCGGACGCGCCGGACCATCCTGTTGCTCGTTCCGCTGCTCGGGGCCGCAGCGATGCTCTCGCTGCACGAGGGCACCACGTATTCGGTGCACGCGATGGGCTACACGCTGGTCCTGTTCAGGGTGGATCGGCTCAGCCTAATGTTCGGTTGGCTGTTCCATCTGGCCGCCTTCCTGGGCAACCTCTACGCGCTGCACCTGGGCAAGGAGGACCGCGCCGGCATCCAGCACGTCTCCGCCATGCTGTACGCCGGGAGCGCGCTGGGCGCCGTGTTCGTGGGCGACTTCATCAGCCTGTTCGTCTTCTGGGAGCTGTTGGCATTCACCTCGGTGTTCCTCATCTGGGCGCGGGGCACCGAGCGCTCCCTCGACGCCGGCTTTCGCTACCTGATCGTCCACGTGCTCTCGGGCGTGATCCTCCTGTCCGGCGCCGTGTGGCGCTCCTGGGCCACGGGCTCGATCGCCTTCGACCATCTCGAGCTGGACGCCGCGTGGGCCTGGCTGATCCTCCTGGCGCTGGGCATCAAGGCGGCCTTCCCGCTGCTGCACAACTGGCTCACGGACGCCTATCCGGAAGGCACCGCGACCGGAACGGTCTTCCTGAGCGCGTTCACCACGAAGGTCGCCGTGTACGCCCTAGCCCGGAGCTTCGCGGGCACGGATCTGCTGATCTACGTCGGCGTGGTCATGACGTGCTTCCCGATCTTCTACGCCGTGATCGAGAACGACCTCCGTCGCGTCTTGAGCTACAGCATGATCAATCAGATCGGGTTCATGGTGACCGGCATCGGCCTGGGTGGGGCGCTGGCCCTGAACGGAGCCGTCGCCCACGCCTTCGCGGACGTGATCTTCAAGGGACTGCTGTTCATGAGCATGGGTGCCGTGCTCACCGTGACCGGACGGGTGAAGGCGGCCGAGCTGGGCGGGCTCTACAAGACCATGCCGGTCACGGCCGCGCTCTGCATCGTCGGAGCGCTGTCGATCTCGGCGTTCCCGCTGTTCAGCGCCTTCGTCACCAAGTCCATGATCATGGAGGCGGCACTGGAGCAAGGACACCTCTGGGTGTGGCCGTTCCTGCTCTTCGCCTCCGTCGGTGTGCTGGAGCATGCGGGCATCAAGATCCCGTTCTTCGCGTTTTTCGCGCACGATTCGGGGATCCGGGCCGAGGAGCCTCCGAAGAACATGTTGGTGGCCATGGCGCTGGCCGCGGCGGTCTGCGTCGGGATCGGCTCGTTCCCCGGAGCGTTCTACAAGCTGCTCCCGTACGCGGTCGAATACACACCGTACTCCACGGCCCACGTGCTGACCCAGGTCCAGCTTCTCTTCTTCGGGGCGCTCTCCGTGCTCTGGCTGATGAAGACGGGGATCTATCCGGCCGAGCTTCCGGCCGTGAACATCGACGCCGACTGGACGTATCGCTGGCTGGCCCCTCGCCTCGTCCACGAGGTCGGAGGAGCGGTGGCGCGGGTGGATCACGCGGTGAGGAAGCGGGTCCTGCGCACCGTGCGGCGCACGCTCGACTGGACTGCTCGAGGTCACGGCCCCCAGGGCATCCTGGCCCGTACCTGGCCGACCGGAAGCATGGTATTGTGGGTGACGGTCCTGCTGGGCGCGTACCTGGCCTTCTACCTGTTCTGAATCCTCCGTCTCTTTGAGACGCACCGGCGGGTGTGCCCGTCGTAGGAGAGCGCTTGAGCCTGAAGCTGGCGACGGTCGAGGAGCTCCGGACCGAGGCGGACGAGGTCGTGGGTGGGCTTCGAGGTGCCGGTCGGTCGGCCACGGTGGAATCGAGTCCGGAGAGCGACTGGACCGTCTCGCGGATCCAGGAGAGCATTCGCGGAGGCTCCATCGACCTTGGGCTCGTTCCGTGCCGCGCTCCGGTCGACGGGGTCGAGCGGGCGGCGGTCCTCCGCCGCGAGGAGCCGAGAGACGTGCTGGTGAGTGCGGCGAGCGGAGGGTGGACGCTGGCCCGCATTCCCTCCGGAACCACGATCGGCCTGGTGGGCGCACGACGTCTGGGCCTTCTGCGAGCGCACCGCCCGGACCTCCGCCCTCTCAGCCTCACGAACGGCCACACGCCGGCTTCGGTGCTGAGGGCCGGTAACGTGGGCGCGCTGATCGTCGGCTCGGCCCAGGCACGCCGGCTCGGTCTATCGGAGCTGACGAAGGAATCGTTGGATCCCAAGTCATGGATGCCGGAGCCCGGCCAGGGCACGCTCGTCCTCCTCGCACGCGCGGACGACTCGTCGACGCGCTCGGCCGCATCCCTGTTCGACGACCAGCCGAGCCGACGATCGTGGCTCTGCGAGACGGCGCTCGCGCAGGCACTGGGAGCGGGCTCCGACGCCCCTCTGGGCGCCCTCGCACTCCCGTTCGGTCGCTGGATCCGGATCTGGGCGATGGCCACCAGCCTCGACGGATCCAGGGTGGTCCGCGCCGACCTCACCGGGTCGGCCGATGATCCGGAGGGCCTCGGCCGGGCGGTGGCCGATCTTCTTCTGATGCGGGGAGTCGGTACCCTTCTCGGTGGAGAGACGTCATGAAGCCTCGCGATCCGGAATCCAAGGTCCTCACTCGTGCCGAGCTCCTGGAGCGCTTCGGCCGACCGCGCGACGGACTCCGATTGGTGTTCACGAACGGATGCTTCGACCTCCTGCACCGCGGTCACGTCGGTTACCTCCAGGCGGCACGTGAGCTCGGGGATGCGTTGATCGTCGGACTCAACACGGATGCGTCCGTGAGACGGCTAGGGAAGGGCGCCGCCCGTCCCGTGGTCGGAGAGGATGACCGAGCCGTGGTGCTGGCGGCGCTCGAGTGCGTGGACGCCGTCTGCCTCTTCGACGAGGACACTCCCCGCGACCTCATCGCGGAGCTCCTTCCCGACGTGCTCGTGAAGGGCGGGGATTACGATCTCGAGGAGGTCGTGGGAAGAGAGGATGTCGTCGCCGCCGGTGGCCAGGTCATCCTCGTTCCGTTCCTCGAAGGTTATTCTACCACCGACCTCCTCACTCGCATTCGCGGAGACACTTGAATGGCCTCGAGATCCGAGGGCCGCAGGCCCGACCAGCTGCGGTCCGTCACGATCGAAATCGACGTGTCCCCGTACGCCGAAGGATCGGCCCTCATCTCGACGGGGGACACGCGCGTGCTGTGCACCGCCTCCGTGGAGGAAGGAGTCCCGCCCTGGCGTGCCGCGAGCGGCGCGGGATGGGTGACGGCCGAGTATGCGATGCTTCCACGTGCCACGCATACGCGAACGCGCCGGGAGAGGAACGGAGCGAAAGGCCGAACCCAGGAGATCCAACGCCTGATCGGGCGTTCCCTCCGGTCGGTGACCGATCTGGAGGCCATGAGCGCCTACCAGGTGACCGTCGATTGCGACGTGCTTCAGGCGGACGGCGGCACACGCACCGCGTCGATCACAGGCGCGTGTGTCGCGCTCGTGCTCGCAGGAGACTGGATGCTCCAGGAAGGACTGGTGGACCGCAATCCCGTGCGGCGGCGCGTGGCGGCCGTGAGCGTCGGCGTCGTCGACGGTGAGCCCCGACTCGACCTGGACTACGGAGAGGATTCATCCGCGCAGGTGGACATGAACGTGGTCGGCAGCGAGGACGGGGCGCTCGTGGAGGTGCAGGGGACGGCGGAGGGCGACCCGTTCAGCCGCCGGGAGATGGATCGGATGCTAGACCTGGCCCTCTTGGGACTCCAGGACCTTTTCGCGGCCCAGGCGTCCGCGCTCCGGAGCTGACGCGGGATGGAGCTACTGGTGGCGACGCGGAGCGCTCACAAGCTGCGTGAGATTCGGCGCATCATGGGCGATGTCCCAGGCCTGACGATCCTGGGCCTCGAAGAAGCCGGCGTGCCCTACCAGCCCGAAGAAGATGCGCTGGAGCCGTACGACACCTTCGAGGACAATGCCCGCTCGAAGGCTCGGTATTTCCACGAGCAGTCGGGGCTCCCGACGGTCGCCGACGACTCCGGCATCGAGGTGGACGCGCTCGACGGCGCGCCCGGCGTGCGCTCCAAACGGTTCGCCCCGGACGAGTCCCTGAGCGGGCTGGCCCGGGACCTGGCCAACAACGACCACCTCCTGGCCCTTCTCGGGGATCGCCCACCCGAGGAGCGCGGAGCACGTTACGTATGCGTGGCCGTTCTCATCGATCCGGACCGCCCGACGCTGATCACGCGCGGCGAGGCCACGGGCGTGATTCTCGACCACGCTCGGGGCCAGGCGGGCTTCGGCTACGACCCACTCTTTCTCGATCCGGACACGGGCAGGACGTTCGCGGAGCTCACGCAGGACGAGAAGAACGAGCGCAGCCACCGGGGACGCGCGTTCCGGGCGCTGGCACAGGCGTTGATGTCCGGATCTCTCGAAGGCGAGCGCCGCTGATGGATCCCCGGTTCGAGCCGGCCGAAATCACGCCCACGGAGGACGGGACCCGACTGCGCATCGTGTGGCGGGACGGCGCGGTGAGCGAGTACGAGCCCCGGACGCTTCGCTTGAAGTGTCCCTGCGCCGGATGCGTCGACGAGATGTCGGGACTTCGTACGCTGCGACCCGAGACGGTTCCCGAGGACGTCTATCCCGAGGCGATCCACTACGTGGGACGATATGCTCTGGAGTTCCACTGGAGCGACGGCCACGCCACCGGCATCTACACCTGGGAATACCTGCGCCGGCTCTCCGACGAGAGCGGAAAAGGATAGGGGACACGCACGAGGCGCCATCGAACGAGCCCGCCGCTCCTGCGGAATCGCGCCGCTTGACCGCTTTCCCTCCCCCCGCCTTTCCATAATGTTGTCGAGCAGCATCACCCGGCCGGGCGCTGACCTCCGCGGTGGCCGGGCGAGTCAACCCGAGCCAGGAGCGCCTCCGCAATGGGACGACCGCTCGACGCAGGCCCCAGCCTCTGCCCCCGTCCGACCTCCACCCGCCATGGGCGCCGACTCGACCCGCCGAGGCTCCTCCCATCGACCCTCCCGACATTCCTGATCGCCCTCGGCCTTTTCTCGACGGGCCCGGCGCGGGCGGTGGCGCAGGCCGGAACACTCCAGGACGGCGCGATGAACCCCGCGGCAGCCGCCGACACCGCCCGCGCCATGACCCTCGTCGACATCATCAACACGCCCCGGATCGGGAGCCCGCGCCTGTCGCCGGACGGGGAGCGGCTCGTCTACGTGCAGAGCGATGCGGACTGGAAGAAGGACGCGCGGATCTCGCACCTATGGCTGGTCAACGCCGACGGATCGGGGGCGCGACAACTCACCCGTGGAGACGACGGCGAGGCCGACCCGCGCTGGTCGCCGGATGGAACGCGGATCGCGTTCCTGGCCGCGAGGAAGGGAAGCTGCGAGGCACCGCCGGCGGCTGCCACGGCGGCCGAAGGCGCCACGACGACCCCTGCCGACAACACCCCCGCCCCCTGCGACCCCGACCACCCGCACCGCCAGGTCTGGGTCCTCTCGCTTCAGGGCGGGGAGGCGTGGCCACTCACTCACCACGCCTCGTCCGTGTCGGACATCACGTGGTCTCACGATGGACGCTGGGTCTACTTCACCGCTCCCGACCCGGTGACGAAGGCGGAGGCGGCGAGGAAGAAGGCGAAGAACGACGTGTACGCCTTCGACGAGACCTACCACCAGGTTCACCTGTGGCGGGTGGACGCCCGGCCGGGGGGGGAGGAGGGGAAGGGTCAGCCGACCGAGCGCGGCCTCGACACCTCGCCCCGCCCGTCGCCCGAAGGACCGCGACAGGAGGAGCGGGTCACCTCGGGCGACTTCTCGGTCCTCTCCTACTCGCTCTCGGCGGATGGGACGAAGGCAGCGCTGGAGCGCGGCCCTACGCCGCTGTACGGGGATGCGGGGAAGGACGAGGTGTGGGTAACGGGGACGGACGGGACGGGCATGGTGCGGGTGACCGAGGATACGGTGCCCGAGGACGGCCCCGAGCTCTCGCCCGACGGGAAGCGCGTCCTGTTCACGAGCATGTCGAACCGGAACCTGGAGTTCTACTACAACCCCAACCTGTTCGTGGCCGACGTGCCGGAGCCGGGGCAAGGGCCGGCCAGGCCCGGCGCGACGAGCGGGCCGTCCGTCCGCATGCTCCTGTCGGACTCGCCGTGGGAGATGCGGGCGGCGCACTGGTCGGCCGACGGGAGCCACATCCTCGTGCTGGCCAACGAGGGGGTGCGCGAGGACCTGTTCCGCGTGCCGGCGAACGGTGGTACGCCCGAGCGGCTGACGGCTGAAGGCGACCACGCGATCGGGAGCTGGAGCTACGAACCTGCGGCGGGGGCAAGCGTGTTCACGATCGAGGGCGCGAGCCCCGGCGACGTGTGGACTCAGGCCCAGGGGAAGGACGGCGCGGCGCGGGGCGCGGCGCGGCAAGTCACCCACCGGTTCGACGACTTCGCCTCCCGCTGGAAGCTGCCGCGCGAGGAGGCGATCAACTGGAAGGGGAGGGACGGGCAGACCGTCGAGGGTCTCCTGTTCTATCCCCTGGGCTGGAAAGAGGGGGAAAACCGGCACCCGCTGGTCGTGCAGGCGCACGGCGGGCCGATGAGCTCGAGCCTGTTCGGGTTCCAGTCCGTGTACAACTATGTTCCCGTCCTCGCCCGGCTCGGATACTTCGTCCTCCAGCCCAACTACCGGGGCTCGACCGGCTACGGCGACGCGTTCATGCGCGACATGCTGGGCCACTACTACCGCGAGGCACACCTGGACGTGCTGGCCGGCGTGGATGCGCTCATTAAGCGTGGGCTCGTCTCGCCCGACAGCCTGGTGATGATGGGCTGGAGCGCGGGCGGCCACATGACCGACAAGCTCATCACCTTCACGGACCGCTTCAAGGCGGCCTCATCGGGCGCGGGGGCCTCCGATTGGATCAGCATGTACGCGCAGTCCGACGTGCGCGTCTACCGAACCCCGTGGTTCGGCGGGAGCCCATGGCAGAAGGGCGCGCCCATTGCCGCCTATTGGGACAACAGCCCCATCAAAGACGTGTGGAAGGTGAAGACGCCGACCCTCTTCCTCGTCGGTCAGGAGGACCCGCGCGTCCCCATGCCCCAATCGGTCGAGATGTATCGGGGCGTCAAGGAGACCGGCACGCCCACACACCTCTACGTCGCCCCGCGGGAGCCCCACGGCTGGCAGGAGCTTCGCCACCGCCTGTTCAAGGCGAACGTGGAGCTGGAGTGGTTCCAACGGTGGGTACGCGGGGACGAGTGGGAGTGGGAGAGGGCACCGGGGGACACGGGTGAGCAGTCGGTGCACGCGGCCGAGCAGATTCGGGCGGGAGGGACTGAATAGGGTGGAGATGAGCTGGGCAGCTCACGTCGCGACGAAGGCGGGGGCGTATCGTCCGAATACCCTCTACGAGGAGCGGAGCGGCTCGGTGCCGCCGGCGTGCATTGCGGGAGAACGCACACTTCAGAGCGCGCGCCGAGCGCATTATCTTCCCTCGCTGCCGGTCCATTGGCGAGCGAAGGAAGCCATCAACGACCCTGTACCCCATGTGTTTCTGAGCCGACGTCAGCCTTGCTTGTCGACGTTAAGGGAGAGAGCACAAGGTCATGATGGTCAGTGTTTTACGGGGCGTGGCGCAGTCCGGTAGCGCGCCTGCTTTGGGAGCAGGAGGTCCCGGGTTCGAATCCCGGCGCCCCGATCAGTAGGTCCGCGTATGCGGGCGAGAACGTAGTGCGCCGGGATGAGAACCCGCAGGGTTCGAGCCGAGCGGCCCGAAGAGAAGGTCGAAGACCCAGGCCGCTCTCCGCGAGACGAGCGAGGAGCTGCGAAGCGGCCCGCAGCTCCATCCCGGCGCCCCATCCACGTCAACCTATGAAACACCGACTCTGGACGACCATCGCCGCCTGCCTCCTCGTCGGAGAGGCGTGCTCTCTCGCGGGACCTTCGGCCCCCAGTCCCCGAGAGATCCGGCGATACGGCGGGCATGTGACCATGGCCGGCTCCGACCTGGCGGCGACGCTGGAGCTCAGGGGCCCGGACCGGAATCTGGAAGCGGCGCTACGGATCCCCGACCTGGATCTCACGGCGGAGGGATCCGGGGGCATTTCGGGGAATCGCCTCGACGTGACGCTCACCTATGCGGACACGACCGCGTGCGCGGGGAAGGTCCGCGTGCGAGGGCAGATCGAGTCGGACGGCCAGACGGTGCAAGGGACCATCACGGCCGGTGACTGCACGGGGAGTGAGACCGGAAGCGTGCTCTTCCTCTTGCGCGAAGCCAGGGAAGAGACGGGGACGGGCCGATCGGATCCACGTTGAGCCCGACCTCTTCCGGGCGTAGCTTTCGCCACTGGCGGACGAAGTCGTCCGCGAAGCGCTCGTAGCTCAGCTGGATAGAGCATCGGCCTTCTAAGCCGAGGGTCCTGGGTTCGAGTCCCAGCGGGCGCATGGATTCGGAGACGCCAACACCGAACACTCTCAACGGCGCACGGGTAGACCCCGCGACCACGAGCATTCGTGCTGCTTTACGGTCGTACGGGGATTGCTTAGGTTTTCGCGCTCGCCGGTGAAGTCATGGCGAGCACCCCGAGAACCCGCTCGATCACGAGGTTTCCCGGGGTCCGTGGTGGGCGTAGCTCAGTTGGTTAGAGCGCCAGGTTGTGGCCCTGGAGGTCGCCGGTTCAAATCCGGTCGCTCACCCTTGTCTTGGTCGTTGTGGATAGGTGCACGCCAGGTGTTGACCCCTATCCACGCAGCGATTAGTTTTTAGGCCTCGCAGCGAGCGGGCGTTTGGACTGCCGCCGCTGCGTTTTGCTCGAAAGGAGCGACGCGCTCCCGAGAGCGAAACGAAGCTGATTGAAAACCGAGGTTCCGAGATTTTTCGAGCGGGCCCACAAAACCGGCGGGCGCTACGTCCCGACCGGGTCGACCTCAGGTCGAGTGGGTTTCGAACGTAGAATTCCGAACGCAAGATCAAGATCATGACGATCGCGTTCGCTAGAGCTGTTCAGACTTTTCAATGGAGAGTTTGATCCTGGCTCAGGACGAACGCTGGCGGCGTGCTTAACACATGCAAGTCGTACGAGGACCAGGGTGCTTGCACCTTGGAGCCGAGTGGCGGACGGGTGAGTAACGCGTGACCAACCTGTCTCAGGGTGAGGGACAACCTGGGGAAACCCGGGCTAATACCGCATGACGTTCCTTCTTCGCATGGAGTTGGAATCAAAGAGGGCCTCTGCTTGCAAGCTCTCGCCCAGAGAGGGGGTCGCGACGTATCAGCTTGTTGGTGAGGTAATGGCTCACCAAGGCGATGACGCGTAGCGGGTCTGAGAGGACGACCCGTCACATTGGGACTGAGATACGGCCCAGACTCCTACGGGAGGCAGCAGTGGGGAATATTGCGCAATGGCCGAAAGGCTGACGCAGCGACGCCGCGTGTGGGAGGAAGCCCTTCGGGGTGTAAACCACTGTCAGGGGGGAAGAACCCCGTCATTTCGAACAGGGATGGCGGCTGACGGTACCCCCAGAGGAAGCGCCGGCTAACTCCGTGCCAGCAGCCGCGGTAAGACGGAGGGCGC
>CAZVYM010000129.1:0-10692 GCA_964630935.1 uncultured Gemmatimonadaceae bacterium
TGCTCGCGCTCCTCACGCTGGAGGACTACGCCCTGCTGGTCGGGTCCATCGGGCTCTTCCTGGCGGTCGCCGCGGTCATGTACCTGACCCGCTGGGTCGAGTGGGAGCGGGTGGGTCGGGCGGAAGAGTCGCCGGTGGGTTGAGGCGGCACGGGGCCCCGAATTCCCGCAAATGGACGGCGGGCCCTCGCGTCACGGTGCCGGTCGAGCTCGTCCGCCACAGGCCGAGCTCTACCCTCCGATCCGCGCGATCAGCTCCGGCACACGCGCTTCGCTCAGCAGCTGCAGCCCGAAGCGCTGATCGGACACACCCTCCTGGATCCGGTACGAGTACTCGGCCTTCCCCGAGGTAAGGCGTCCGTCGAAGTAGTGGAATCGGATGCGCGCTTCGGGGCGGAGCGTCTCCACGAGCTCGACGAGATGCGACGAGAAGATGAACCCGCTGCCCATCGCCTTCGCGAACCCGAGGATGACCGTCTCGGAGGCGTCCAGCGCGTCCTTCACGTTCGTCCCCTTGAAGACCTCGTCGAAGACGACGAAGCAGCGCCTACCCTCCGCGAGATGGGTGGCCGCGTCGCGCACCCTGAGGACTTCGGCCAGGAAGAAGCTCAACCCCCGGCGGAGGTTGTCCGCCGGATTCAGGCTGGTCAGCAGCACCTCGACGGGCGTGACGCGCACGGCGCGCCCCGGCACGCCCATCCCCACCTGGGCCAAGAGCAGGACGACGGCGGCGGAGCGCAGGTAGGTGGTCTTGCCGGCCATGTTCGGGCCCGTGAGAAAGACCATCGGCTCGCCGCCCGAGAGCCGGATCGGGTTCGCGACGGCGTCCTCCACGAAGGGGTGCTTCAACTCCTCCCCCTCGAACAGAAAGTGCTCGGAGTCCACGATCTCCGGCAGCGTCCATCCCTCGCGCCGCGTCGCGCGCGCCATCGAGCGGAGCGCATCCAGCTCGCCGATGCACGCCACGATCTTCTCGAGCGAGCCGCGGCCCGGCCCCCGGAAGAAGCGATCCAGCCTTCGGATGTCCTCCGGGGAGCGGTTTCCTTCCGGCCTCAGGCAGGCCTCGCACGCGGCCACCAGATCCGTGGCCAGGCGATGGACTTCGGACGGGGGATCGAGGCCCAGGATGACCCGCCCGCCATCGAAGGCCGACCGCAGCAGGAAAAGCGTGGAGATCACGCCTTCCTTCATCTCGCGGTACGCCTCCGAGTTACGGAAGGCGAACCAGCGAGCCTGGACCATCTCTACGGCCCCGCCGGCGGGCCGGGACAGCACCACGTTGGAATCGATGTAGTGCTTCAGATCCTTGATCGGTGCGTCCGGGATCGGCAGGACGGCCGGGTGCGCCGAGAAGAACTCGACCGCCTTCTGCGTCTCGCGGATCGCGGGCGCGTCGCTGTGGGGATGCTCCAGCCGATGCCGAAGGGCCAGGTGGCCCACGTGGGTATCCGTCCGGTCCAGGAGCGCCAGCAAGCCACCCTGCCCCGCCGCGTCCTGGAAGACCTCGAGGTCCGCGAGCGTGGTCGAATCGATCAGCATGGTGCCCACCCTCCCCTCAGACCGCGACGACTTTGGGCTCCCTCAAGGCCAGCCAACCCAGCACGACCATCAGAATGGTCACCGCCGTGAGGCCCAGCCCGATCGCGTCCGGCAGGATGGCCAGCCACTGGGCGACCACCATGACCACGGCCACGCCGCCCACGCCCACGTAGAGCCAACGCGTGACGGCGGTCCTCTTCCACGCCGCGAGGATCATCGTGACGAACAGGGCGAGCGAGATTCCCGCCACGCGAGCGAGGGCGACGGAGATGAGGAGCTCCGACCCGGCCGACGTCGTCGCGGCCCCCGCAGGCGTCGAGGCCCCCGCGGCACTTCCGGCTCCCGCGGCGGCGGCACCCATTGCCGTTCCGGCGGTTGCGCCCAGGTCGATGCCGAAGAGCGCGCTCGTCAACGCCTGCGGCCAGAACGCGAGGTCGATGCCCAGTGCCAGAATGGCGATCAGGACCACCATGGCCGGGATTCCCACTTTGCGTTTCATCGATGTGAGCTCCTGTCGGTTCGCTCCGTGAACGATGGGTGCGGATGGCCGCCGCGGTCCAGCGCTTCCCAACGACGGTAAGTCGAACGTGCCTCCGGACGCCAACTGAGCACGAGGGCCTCCCCCTCAGCGCCCCTTCACGATCTTCAGCCGCGACACGTACGGGACGTCGAGCGTGTCGTGGGCGACCACGAACAGGTGGTCATGAGTGACGTGGACGACGGGGCTGGTCTGCGGGATGCCGATCGTGACCGGTGCGGGGAGCGTCATGCGCCCCAGGTACGCACCGCTCGTGCGGAAGACGTCCACCGCGGTCCCCGCCGGCACCCCCGCGACGTCGACGAAGACGAAGAGGTGGCCCGCGCCGTCGGGCACGATGCCATGCACGATCGGCTTGGCGTCCGGAAGGGCCTCGAGCTCCTCGTCGCGAAGAGCCGATCGGGCGAGCGCCTCCGCCACGTACGCGCGGTCGGCCTCGGTCACGGGTGGGCCGTCGGCCGGCAGCGAGGCGACCAGGCTGGTGTCGCCCTCGAGGGTGCGCCGGTAGATGCGATACTGCCGCGAGTGCGCGAACCAGAGGCTCCCTTCGCGGTCGACCGCCCCCACGAGCGCGCCGCCGAAGTACAGCACGGGCCACCGGCCGGCCGGCAGCATCGGCTTCCTGTACTCGAGCGCTGGAAACGTGTCCGCGCGCCCGAACCCCGGACCGTACCGGATCGGACGATACTCCACGCGTGCCCCGAATCGCCCGTCGGGAAACGAGATCGCCCAGTCGAGGCACCCGCCGCCCGACAGGAACGTCGGCGTCAGCCAGGAAGTCGACCCGACGATGCTCCGCGCATAGCCGACCAGAAACGTGCCATCCGGAGAAAACGCGGAGTAGCGCATCACCCCGTCGTCGAGCACCCAGAGCGTGTCGCCGGACGCCATCATGAGCTCCGACGCGCCGTCGAACTCTCCCGGCCCCCATCCCCGCCGACCGATCTTGCGGGAGAAGGTGCCGTCGGGCTCGAAGACCGAGATCTCCTGGGACTGGTAGTCGAGAACGTAGATCCTTCCGCGCGAGTCCGACGTGACCGCGGTGATGTCGCCGAACTGTTCCACCTTCGGCCCGTCGGCCGCGCTCGTCCCCAATCGGAGATCCTCCTCGAACCGCCAGGCCGTCCTGGAGGACCAGATCGACTGGCCGGTGTTGATCACGACCACGCGGCCGGAAGAGAGCGTGTCGAACTGGGCTGTCGACGGAGGATCGGCCTGTCTGGCCGAGCAGCCGAGCGTAGCCAGGAGACCGGCCAGCAACGGGATGACCAGGAGGCCGGCCGGCCGTTGGACGACCGGCGAACATCTGGTCCTGCCGTGGCGCGACTCCGCGGATCGGTTGAACACGTGCGGTTCTTTCGGCGGACCTACGCGTCCGGACCTGGCTCCAGGAACGTCTCGATCTCCGCCTCGGCCTCGAGCCGATGCGTGAGATCCTCCAGGTTGCCCACGAGCTCTCGCACGCGCGCCTCGTCGCGCGCGAGGCAAGCCCTGTAGACATCGGAGAGCGCACCCATGAGTCCCGCGATCCGGGCATCCAGCAGCGTACGAAGCTCGGGATCGGGCCGGGCGCGCCGGTGAGGGCCGTCGGCCTGCTCGGCCAGGTCCAGCATGCGGAGGTCGTCCAGAGCGGAGCGCAGGCGCTGGGTCACGAGTCCAACCACGCTCTTCGTATGGGGATCGGCCGCGGGGTCGGCAACGATCCGGCCCGCCATGGCACCGGCCGATTCGAGCCTGGGATCGCTCGCCGCTCCGATCTGGTCGAACGCCCGATCCACCCGTGCCTCGTCCCAACGCTTCAGGACCCGCCGTGCCCAGGACGCGTCTCCGCCGAGCGGATAGAGCTCGTACGCGGCGAACGCGATGAAGCCCCAGAACAGGATCGGAAGCAGGACGAAGGAAGACAGGCCGACCAACAGGACGAGACTGACGCAGATGAAGACCAGGCCGAGCAGGCCCACGGCCCCGATCAAGCGCAGCCGGCGAAGCACGCCGCGCGCCTCCAGGACCACGTCCGGCTCTTCGTCCGAATCGATCATCGGCAGGTTATCAGCATCCACCATGGATCCGCCTCGTGTCGATCAGAGGGGCCAGTTCCGGACACACCAGAGGAGGGGGGAGCCGAGGCTCCAGCGGGCGTCCGGGGAGGGACGACGGGCCGGCTCGTTCGGAGCCGTGCCTCTCGACAAGATAGGCTCTACTCCCGCGTCGGGGGAGCACCAAGACGGTCACGGCTAGTCCGCGACCCCTCCCTGCCGCCCGCTCGGCAGCAAGTAGGCCGCGGTCGTAGGCACATCCTCCTACGTCGCCCGCAGCCTTGACCCCCACCGCCCCGCCGCCCATTCTGGCGCGGGCCCGAAACGGCGTCCGGACCCTCTCACCCCAACGGCCACGGCGCCTGGCCGGCAAGCCCGGGAGGCATGCCCATGTCGGCTCCAGGAGCACCTCCGGGCGCCCGCACCGGCTGGCTGGCCCGGCTCGGTCTGCACCGTCCGGAGCTGCGCGCCTGGGCGATGTACGACTGGGCCATCTCCGCCCAGGAGACCACGATCGCGGTCGCGGTCTTCCCCATCTACTTCGCCTCGGTGGCCGCGGCGGGTGTGACCGATGCCACGAGGACGGAGTACCTGGCGTACGCCAACAGCGCGGCGACCGTCATCATCGCCCTGCTCTCGCCGGTCCTCGGCGCCATCGCCGACTACGCGGCTCTGAAGAAGCGGCTGCTTGCCGCCTTCATGGGTCTGGGCGTGATCGCCGTCGCTGCGATGTGGATGATCGAGCGTGGCGACGTCATGCTCGGGCTCACGCTCTTCGTGCTCGCCAACATAGGCGCGGGGGGGAGCCGCGTATTCTACGACGCCCTGCTTCCCCACATCGCCAGCGGGAACGAGATCGACCGCGTCTCGACTGCGGGCTACGCGATGGGCTACGTCGGCGGCGGGGTGCTCCTGGCGCTCAACATCGCGTGGATTCAGCACCCCGCCTGGTTCGGTCTCCCTTCCGGACCCGACCTGACGGCGGCGCAGGCCACGCTGCCCGCCCGTCTGGCCCTGGTCTCCGTGGCCGTCTGGTGGCTCGTCTTCTCGATCCAGCTCTTCCGTCGGGTACCCGAGCCTCCGGTGCAGCTCGACCCGGACGAGCGAGCGGGACTGAACCCCGTGCGTGAGGGGTTCGTCCGGCTCTACGACACGCTGCGGGAGCTGAGGCTCTACCGGCACGCGTTCTTGATGCTGCTGGCCTTCCTCATCTACAACGACGGGATCGGCACCATCCAGAAGATGGCGACCACCTACGGCTTCGAGATCGGCATCGACCAGACGGATCTGATCGTCGCGGTGCTCATGGTGCAGTTCGTGGGCATCCCGTTCTCGTTCCTCTTCGGCCCGCTCGCCGGCTGGCTCGGGACGAAGCGCGCCATCTTCGTGGGGCTCTTCGTCTACATGGGTATCAGCATCCTGGGCTTCCGCATGCACACGGCCCGGGATTTCTACATCCTCGCGCTCCTCGTGGGGACGGTGCAGGGTGGCACGCAGGCGCTCAGCCGCTCGCTCTTCGCGGTCATGATCCCGCAGCACAAGTCGGGTGAGTTCTTCGGGTTCTTCAGCATCTTCTCGCGCTTCGCCGCCACGTTCGGTCCGTTGGTCTTCGGCGTCGTCACCGGGCTGACGGGATCGAGCCGCGGCGCGATCCTCTCCATCATCGCCTTCTTCATCGTCGGTGGGTTCATCCTCCTCTTCGTAGACGTGGAGGAGGGCGAGCGGGTGGCGCGGGCGGCGGAGCGGGAGGCGCGTCCGGCGACCAGCTGATGGGCGAGTGAGCACGGCCGCCAACCACCTGGCGGCCTTCGAAGAGATCATCCACGGCTTCGGCATGAACCACTCTCGGGTCCTCATCGTGTTGCTCGCCGGCGCGCTCGGGCTCGTCGGCCCCGAAGGAGCACGCGCGCAATCCTCCGACGGGAAGGGCCCGACCCTCGATACCGCACGGCCGAGCCTGACGCTCGCGCCCTTGACCGGTCGGATCACCCTCGACGGACGCCTGAACGAGGCCGCCTGGGCGACGGCCGACTCCATCCCCAGGCTGACCGAGGTGGAGCCCCGTGAGGGCGCCACGCCCGCCGCGCGCACCGTGGTCAAGGTGTTGGCGAACGCCGATGAGATCGTCATCGGGGTGATCGCCTACCAACCCGATGGGGTCGCGGTCGTGAGCTATGCCAAGGCGCCGGACTCACATCTCCAGAGCGAGGATCACATCCAGGTCGTGTTCGACACGTTCCTCGACGGACGGAGCGGCTACGTCTTCGCCGTGAACCCCTCGGGGGCCCGCTACGACGCCCTGGTCACCCCCGAGGGGGAGCACGGGGAGAACTCGAGCTGGGACGGCGTGTGGGAGGCGCGGACGGCCCGAGGTAGCTGGGGGTGGTCCGCGGAGATCCGCATCCCCGTCCGCACGCTGTCGTTCAAGGATGGGATCGATCGCTGGGGCTTCAACGTCGAGCGCAGGATCCAGGCGCTCCAGGAGACGGACCGCTGGGCGGGTGCCACCCGGGACTACCAGGTGACGCAGACGAGCCAGGCGGGAACGCTGGCGGGTCTTCCGCCCCTCCACCTGGGTATCGGACTCGGCGTGCGCCCCGCCTTCACCGGCGGGGGAGGCAAGCCCCTGCCCGACACCACCTTCGTTCGCACGCTCCACCCCAGCCTCGACGTCACGCAGCGCCTCGGCTCCAATCTTCTTGCGTCCGTGACGGTGAACACCGACTTCGCCGAGACGGAGGTGGACACCCGCCAGACCAACTTCACGCGCTTCCCTCTCTTCTTCCCCGAGAAGCGCACGTTCTTCCTGGAGGGAGCGGACATCTTCGCCTTCGGCTTCGGGGGAGACGACAACGTGGTTCCCTTCTTCAGCCGCAGGATCGGGTTGGTCGAGGAGACGGCCGTGCCCCTGCGGGTCGGCGCCAAGCTGAGCGGCCGCGTCGGCGGCACCAACGTCGGCGCGCTGGTCGCCCGCACGGGTGACGGCGATACCCTGTCCACGGCCTCGACCATGGGGGTCGTCCGCATCCGGCAGAACGTCCTCCGCGAGTCCTCGGTGGGCTTCCTCGGCACGTTTGGAGACCCTCTGGAGCGCCGCGGCAGCTGGATGATCGGACCGGACGCGACGCTTCGAACGTCCCATTTCCGCGGATCGAAGAACCTCTCGCTGTCGGTGTGGGGCCTCCTGACGCACCGCGACTCGCTCACGGGCGACCGCACGGCCGCCGGGGCGCAACTGTCGTATCCGAACGACCTCATCGAGGCCTCGGCGAGCTACGTGCGCATCGGCGAGAGCTTCGATCCGTCCCTGGGCTTCGTGCCCCGACCCGGCGTGCACGACGCTTCGCTCGAAGTGAACTGGCAGCCACGGCCCGGAAAGGTGGGGCCGCTTCCCATCCGGCAGTGTTTCTGGGAGAACCGGATCTCATACGTCGCAGGCCTGAGGGGCGGATGGCAGAGCTACCGCTACTTCATGGCGCCCATCAACTGCCGGCTGGAGAGCGGGGATCGTTTCGAGGTCAACATCGTGCCGCAGGGAGAGCGGTTCGCCGAGGCCTTCGACGTAGCCGACGGCGTCACCGTGCCGGCGGGCACGTACCGCTTCCTCCGTTACCGCCTCGAAGCCGGCCTCGCGGCGAAGCGTGCCCTGTCGGCCCAGGCCACGTGGTGGTTCGGCGGATTCTACGGCGGCACGCTCCACCAGATCGAGCTGCGGTCGACCTGGAACCCGACCCCGTTGTTCACGGTGGAGGTGAACGGCGAGCACGACATCGGCGACCTGCCGGGCGGCAACTTCACGGCCGACCTGTGGGGCGTGCGTCTGAACGCCAACGTGTCCCCGGATTTCCAGATCTCGAGCTTCACCCAGTACGACACGGGGGCGCGCGCGCTCGGCACCAACACGCGCCTGCGCTGGACCTTCAGCCCGCTGGGCGCGCTCTTCGTGGTCTACAACCACAACCTCGAGGATCCGAACCTCACGGGCGCCGACCGGTGGAACCCGCGCCGGCTTCGGTTCGCGTCCGACCAGCTCCTGATCAAGGCGCAATACCTGGTGCGCTACTGATCGGCGCCCCCCGACAGGTCAGCTCAGGCGCCGGCAACCACCTGATGACCCGCGCGGCCCTGTTGGACTACTTGGCCTGGGCCCCGCCCCTCCCCTCCGGCCGGTAGATCTCCAGCACCGGCCGGCCCCCCAACCGCTCGATCGGCAGATAGACGAGGTGCGTGGCCGCGTCGACCGCCACGGTGTGCGCGTGGGGGATCCGTAGCTCGCCCAGACTCGAGAGCGCCCGGCCGTCTTCCTCGAAGACGTTCACCACGCCCGACTCACAGGCCACGTAGAGCCGCCCGAGACCCGGGTCGAGGGCCAGCACGTCGGGATCGTCGCCCACGGGGTAGTGCGCGACGACCTGCATGGAGGGCAACGCCAGCACGAACAGCTCGGCCTTCTCCTCGTCTGCGGCGAAGAGGAGTTTACGCGCCGCGTCGACCGCTAGACCGTGCGGCCGCTCGGATCCCGTGACCGGATAACGCCCGACGATCCGGTCCGTCGTGGCATCGATGGCCGCGATCTCCGCCCGCGTCTGAACGGCCACGAGGATCCGGCCGGTCACCGGATCCCAGAGCGTGTTGCCCGCCTCGCCGCCCAGCTCGACGGTGCCCACCACGCTGTCCGCCGCGGCATCGATGACGAGCTCCCGGCCGGCCCCGGACTCGTCGGACACGAACACGCGACGTGCGTCCGGAGCGTAGGCGAGCCCGTCGGGATAGCCGATGGGCCCGAGGCGAGCCAAGGTCTTCAGGCTCGTCGCATCCACCACGGCGACCTGGTGATCGCCCGTGGCCGAGGCGAACACCTTGCCCTCGCCCGGCACCGCGATCACTCCGTGGACGGAGGGAAAGCCTTGCAGGTCCGCCACGACCTGGCGGGCCTTCGTGTCGAAGACGACGAGGGTCCCAGCGTCCATGTGCGCCATGTAGAGGCGACCGGCCGCGGTGTCCACGTTCTGGTAGTCGAAGCGCACGGCGGGGCCCGGGAGCGGGATGGCGGCGACGTGGCGGAGGCCGGCGGCCGCCTCGGGCACGCCGGAGCCCGTGCGCTGACACGCGGCCGGTACGGTGGCCAGGCACAGGGCGACGGTGGCGCGCCGCGCGGCCGGTAGGGCCGACAGGCACAGGGCCACGGTGGTGCGACGCGCGGCCGCGATGAGCTCAGGCATGTTCCCTCTCGGCATTCGTCTCGTTGCGGTCATCCATGTGGATGCTCCCCAGGTACTCCCGGCGGAACTGATCGTGTCGGCTCGCCTGCTCCGGCGTGCCCAGCCCGTGGGTCGTCCCTGCGGCCATCCAGATCACGTCGTCCGCGACGTCCATGAGCCGACGGACCTCGTGCCCGGTAACGAGGATGGCACAGCCGTCCCGGGCCATGGCGCGAAGCGCATCCGCGACGACCTGGGTATCGCGCGGGTCGATCTCCGCGAAGGGCTCGTCGGCGAGCAGGCAACGGGGGGCGCGGATCCATGCCGCCGCGAGCTCCGCTCTCCGCTTCTCTCCGCCCGAGAGGTTGAGGGGTGTCCGCTCCAGGAAACGATCGACGCCGAGCCGCTCCAGGATGTCGGCAGCCCCGGTTCCGCCGAAATGCCACGCGACCGCGTCGATCTGCTCCCCGACCGTGAGACGCCTCGAAAAAAGATTTCGATCGGGCAGATAGAAGAGGCCCCGCGAGGCGAGTTGCGGTAGTCGGGGGCGCAGGTAGGCTCGCCCGAGGAAATGAACCACCCCGTGGTCGGGTCTCAACAGACCCACGGCGGCCTTCAGGAGGGTGGTCTTCCCGCACCCGTTGAGACCGAAGAGGGCCGTGACCTTCCCTTCCGTCGCCCAGGCGGTCGCGTTCTTCAGGATCGTGCGGGGACCAAAGGACTTGCCGATCGAATCGGCCGAGAAGACCGGCTCCGCGCTCATCTCAGAGCGTCCCCAAGACGGTCTGGACGACGAGGTCCATCCCGGCGGCGCCCAGGAGCGAGGAGCCCCAGAACCAGCTCGGTCGGGTACCCAGATTCGCAGGTAGAAGCGTCTCGCGGGAGCGCCTCCGGCCCCACCACACGAAGAAGGCCGCCAGGGCTACGAGCACCACTCGGGTCGATCCGTACGGATGGAGTGCGGCCGCAACGGCTTCGGGAGAGGAAACGAGCCGAGCCGACGCGGCCCCCATCATGATGATGACGTACGCGCACCGCTGGAGCACCCACATCTCGGCGCCGCGCCGAATCACCTTCCGGAGGTAGGGGGGATAGGGAAGGCCGATGGAGGCTGCCACGCGATGACTCGTCAGAGGGAGAGCGGTTCTCTCACAGCCTAGGCTACGCGACGGGGAGGCTCGGGGCCAGAGACCAGACGATGGCCTGATGACGTTCAACGGGAATCGGGAGCCCGCTTCCGACGCCAAGGCGTTCGCCGCCAAGAACCCAGCCGACTTCGCCGGTCAGTACATCGCCCCCCCGAGGTCCGCTACGAAGTCTTGGCGCCCGATGTGGCCGTGACCACCTGGGAGAACGACTTCGCGCGGATCGCGCCGGAC
>CAZVYM010000130.1:0-10657 GCA_964630935.1 uncultured Gemmatimonadaceae bacterium
ACGTCCTTGTACGAGTTCAGCGGCTCACCCAGGTCGGACTTCATGCCCTTGAAGCGCGGGGGAATCTGCTGCGGGGCCCCACGGGAAAGCGCCGCGAGCCCGGACGGAACCAACGCAGCCGCGGCCACACCCGCGGCGGCGGTCTTGATGAAGGCGCGGCGGTTGAAGTACACCCTCTCCGGTGTGATCTCCGACGAGGGAATATCGGGCGGTTTGCGAATGATCATGGATCTGTCTCCGGGAGGATCGGGCCGTGCCGCGACCGAACGCGGCCCCGAGGGGTCCATCTGGACGGCTCTCGAAGCCTTCGGGCCGCAAGCCTCATGCTCAAAACCCTGGGCATCGTGGACGGTTCCCGAAGAGCGTTGTGCGAGAAGGAGTTGGCTGAGCCGCAGTGTGGCGTGTCGCGCCCCCTGGGCTGTTTCACGAAACGGCTCTGCAACACCACCTCGCCGCGGTGAAACGGCTATTCGACGGCCGCCCCCGGCTCCACGCGCAGCTGATCGAGCGCCGCGCCGGCCGAGGCCATCAGCGCGCCCGTCGCCAGGATCAGAGCGATCCCGGCGAAGACCCCGGGTCCGGGCATCGACACGCCCGACGCCGCCTTCTCGAGCAAGGCGACGACGAGCGTCCCGCCCAGCACGGACCCGTACGCACCCCACGCGGCACCGCGGAGCGTTCCTGCCACCGCGTGGCGGAGCACCTGGCGGTCGGAAGCCCCCAGGACTCTTCGAATGGCGAGCTCGCGCATGCGGCGCCGCGTCACCTGACGAGCCGTCACGTGCATCCCGTGCAACGCCAACACGAGGGTGAGCAGCCCCAACCCGAGCGAAAGCAGGCTCACCCACCGGAGTGTCGCAGCGGCCCTTTCACGCCGCGCCGCCACGGTCGTGATCGGCCCCGGAGCCCACCCGGCCGCATCCAGCACCGCCACCGCCGAGCGCACCGAGTCCGGGGACCCCCGCAGGATCACGTCGGCATAGGCCGGAGGCTGCTGGAGCGCGCTCAGGAAGACCGCGTCGGGAGCGCCCGCACCTCCCCCCACGACCGGGGAAGCCCCGTCCGCCACCACGCCCACGACCGTGTACCACGCCCGCGGATCCGTTCCGATGCGGATCTGGTGACCGAGCGCCTCGCCGTTCTCGAACGAGGAGCTCGCCAGGGAGCGATTGACGACCGCCACCCTCGGCGCCCCGGCCCGATCCGCCGCGGTGAACTCGCGCCCCTCCTCGAGCTTCCACCCGGTGGCGGCGAAGAACCCGGGCCCCACGGCGTGGTGAGCGGGCACCGCCCCCACCAGGGGGAGCACGAATTCGCCGCGCACGCACCGGCCACATTGGCTGAGGGCGTAGTCGTGCACCCCCAGCCCCAGGAGCGCGCCCGGCGTGGCGAGGCTCTCGGCCTCCAGGCCCGGCACGCGGCGGAGCCGCTCGAGAAGCGACGTCCATTCCGGAGCGCTGGCGAGGCCCGGTGCGTGGACGCGAACGACCGACGCCCCACCCGCCCAGGCCACGTCGGCACCGGCGGCCGCATTCCGTGCCGCCGCCAGCGCCGCATCCGCGGCAGCGTCCTGCGGGGGCTGCGATCCCCCCGCGCGCGCCAAGGCGAGCATCCCGCACAGGACGCTGCCCGCGACGGCCATCTGGAAGGCCGAGAGCATCCGGCGCAGCGCGACCGCCCGGCCCTCGTCCGTAATGCGCGTGCCCGACGTCAGCTCTCGGGACAGGATCCGGCCGGATCCCGCCCTCAGTCCGACCGCCACGTAGCCGAGGAAGGCGAGCGCCATCGATCCGAGCACGACCGGCAGCAGGGACCCCGCGGCCACGACGACCCGGAGGGCCACGAGCGTGCCGGGCCAGGAGGCGCGTAGCGCGCCGCCGACCGCCAGCCCGAGTGCCACACCAAGGGCGAGCGCGCTGGCCAGCAGGACCCGGAGGTCACGCAGCATGAGACGCAGGAGCGCGAGCGGCCCAGCGCCCAGGGCCGCCCGGACGGCCATCTCCCGTCTCCTGGAGGCTCCGGCCTCGGCGAGGAGGACCACGGCGTTCAGGATCGCCACGGAGACGACCGCCAGCACGAGCCCCAGCGAGACACCCGCGACGCGTGTGAGCCCCGCCTGCTGAAGTTGGGTGGGCCAGACCGCAGTGCCCGACCAATCGACCCCGAACGTCACATGGGGAAGCGGCGGCAGGCTCACCAGGCTCCGGACGCCGGGAAGCTCGACGGCCACGATCGCCCGGCCTGCGACGAGCGCGCCCACGGCGCTGACGAGCGCCACGAGCGCTCCGCCGAACGCGCCCTGCAGAGGATGGCCTCCGGACGAGAGCGTCGGAGCTCTCCGAGCGCCCGGCTTCTGGCGGGTCGCCCGGTCCATCACGGCCCGACCGGTCCGACCCAACCCGGGAACATCGCGCGCAGCCCCGTCGCGATGAACTCGACCGCCGTGGCCGCCAGGATCAGACCCATGAACCGCGTCGCTACGTTCATGCCGGTGCGGCCGAGGAAGCGCGCGATCGGGTTGGAGGCGATCAGCACGAGCCAGGTCAGCGCGGTCACGACCAGTGCGCTGGCGAGGACCACGATGTGACCCTTGAGCCCGTACTCGTGCCCGGCCGCGATGATCATGAGGCTGATCGTGCCCGGTCCCGCGAGGATCGGCATGGCGATCGGCACCACCGCCAGGTGGGCCCGCGATCCAGCCTCCTCCGCCTCCTCCGGCGTCTGCTTGGAGAGGCTCATGCGGGCCTGCAGCATCGACCACGCCATCCCGAAGATGACCATGCCGCCGGCCACGCGGAGCGACGCCACGCTGATTCCGAAGAACTTCAGGAGGCCTTCGCCCGCGGCGTAGGAGACGACGAGGATCACGAACACGGCGGTCGCCGCGCTCCGTGTGAGGCGCCGCCGCTCCATCGCCTCCAGGTCGGCCGTGAGACTCACGAAGATCGGAACGGCCGACAGGGGATTCAGGATGGAGAAGAGCGAGACGAAGAAGAGGAAGAAGTCACTCATCGGTGGCTCAGGGGCGGGCCGTGATGATGAGCCCGGCCGTCACGGCGAGCACGCACAACGCCACGACGAGCTCGAGCGTCGCGGGCACGCTGAGGAGGCCCGAGCGCGGCTGACCTTCGAGGGCCGGGCGCACCATGCGCCAGTTGTAGAAGCCGAGCGCGAACGCACCGACCACGAACAAGAGCTTGACGGACAGGAGGCGCCCGTAGGAGGTGGTGAGCAGCTGCCCCCAGGTGACGTCGTGCGTCGCGTTCACCACGCCGGAGATCACCAGCAGCGTGACCGCCGGAAGGGCCATCCTCGAGAAGGCGGCCGCCACGGCGGACAGGGCAGAGGACTCGGGCGGCGCGACCGCCGCGGCCGGGATACCGACCAGAACGAGACAGGCCAACCCACCCGCCCACGTGCCGGCCGCGACCACGTGCAGCGTGTTGACCGTCACGATCGATACCCCTCCGGACAAGGCGTGACCCGATAGCCCCGGAACGACCGAGGCGATGAGGGCGGCCACGAGCGCCAGAATCCAGGGCCAGAGTCGCGAATCCCGGCCCATGAGCAGGAGCGCCACGAGGAAGAGGGCGACCGAGGCGAGCTCCAGGAGCCACGCGGAGCCCCAGGTGCTCCCGAACAGCCCCGCGACGGATACCTCGCGCCCCGGTCCGGCGGCCACCGACACCTCGTACGCCAATCGGACCGGCACCGAGATGATGCCGAAGGCGGCGAAGAGCCATGCGAGCCGAACGAGCCGGCGCGAAATGCGCTCCGACATCTCGACGAGGTCTTCCCGCCTGCCGAGCGGCGCGGCGACACCCAGCCGGAAGGCGACCGTCCCGATCATCCCGACGATCGAGAGCAGGAAGATCCAGTTCATTGCCAGGCCGCCGGGCCCGAACTCCCGTTCCGGGGCGCGACCGGGAGCGGGGCCCTCCGTGGCGGCACCCGCGCCCGCGGACCCGCTGTCCGGCCCGCTTCCGGGCGCCGACACAGGTCGGGTCACCGAGAACCCGTAGCTGCCCCGGACGACGGCGCCGTCGAGCCCGGCGGTGCGCCACTCGAGGGTGTACGTGCCGTCGGGCAGCGGGGCCCCGAAGTGGAACGAGACCTCCGTCCCGTTGGACCCCGCCACGGTATCCGCGGGACCGGTCGGCGGGATCGAGCCCCCCGGACCCAGCACGCTCACCGCGGTGAGCGTCGGCTGGACGGGCTCGGAGAACCGCAGCCGAACCTCCTTGACGTCACCCTGGCTGAGCGTGTCCGCGGGGGGGTACGTAGCGGCGAGCCGGACCCCGGACGGGCCCACCTGTCCGGAGAGGCCAGGGGCCGTGAACCCGGACCACAGCACCAGCCACCCGAAGCCGATCAACGAACGCCGTGTCATCTACAGGCCCCCCTCCGCGACGGAATCGAACGCCGCAATGTATCATCCGGTGCTCCAGGTCGCGCCAGCCCTCCTTGGGAGCCGGTAATCTTGCTAGAATCAACCAGGCCCTCCGCCCTCCGGACTCGAGACGAACCATGCTCGTTTCGCTTTTCCGCCGCCGCGGCCGGCCTGACACCCACCTCCGCGCATTGCAGTCCCGACCCGCTCCGCCTCGCGGCGGGGACCCTGGCGATCTCCCGTTCGGGCACGCCGATTCCTTGGTAGGCAGGCCGTGGAGGGCTACTTTGGCCGGCGGCCGGCCGTTTCGGTGGTGCCACCGGGCCCTCGTACACGTCACTCAACGCCATACGTCATGATCCGTCTTACGATCCTCGGGACCGCCGCATCCCGTCCGACAGTCGGGCGCAACGTGGCAGGTATCGCCGTGCAGCGGGAGGGCGACCTCATGCTGTTCGACTGCGGCGAGGGTACGCAGCGTCAGATGATGCGGTACGGCACCGGCTTCAACGTGAGCGTGATCTTCGTGACCCACCTCCATGCCGACCATTTCCTCGGCATCACCGGACTGCTGCGCACCATGGCGCTTCAGGGCCGGACGGACCCCATCCGGATCTACGGACCCCCGGGCTCGTCCCGGATCCTGCGGACGGCCGTGGGGCTCGGGGTCGACCACCTCCACTTTCCGGTTCAGGTGGAGGAGGCCGCGCCGGGGTTCCGTGTCTGTGCGGACAGCTACGCGATCGAGGCCTTCGAGGTCGTGCACGGCACGCCCGCCGTCGGATGGGCGCTGGTCGAGGAGCCCCGCCTGGGTCGGTTCGACGTGGGTCGCGCCCGTTCGCTGGGCGTGCCCGAAGGTCCGCTGTTCGGACAGCTCCACCGCGGTGAGTCCGTCGAGGTGGACGGGCGCGTGATCGAGGCTCACGAGGTGGTGGGACCGGCTCGGCCCGGCAGGGTCGTGGCCTACACCGGGGATACACGCCCGTGCCCGTCCGTGATCGAGCGTGCACGGGGCGCCGATCTCCTCATCCACGAGGCGACGTTCGGGCTCGAGGAAGCGGATCGTGCACGCGACACGTTCCACAGCACGGCGGCGGAAGCCGGTAGCGTCGCGCGCGAGGCCGGGGTCGCGTCGCTCCTCCTCACCCACTTGTCGGCACGCTACTCGGACGATCCGAGCGTTCTCGAGCGCGAGGCCCAGGCTCTGCATCCCGAATCGAGGGTCGCTTACGACGGGCTCGTCGTCGAGGTGCCGTTCGCGGACGATCCTTCCCGGCTCGAATCGGACGATCACGCGGACGCGGCCGCCCGATGACGAGCCGGCCGCGGCGTCCGGCCGCTCAGGAAGCACACCGCCAGGAGACTCCGACCCTCCATGTCGTCCTCCGACGCTCGGGCTGAGGCCGCCGGCGCCTTCTCGGCCGTTGCGGTCGTGGGCCTCGGCGTCATGGGGGGGTCGCTGGCCCGTGGACTGGCCGCCCTGGGCCACCCGCCGGTCGCCTGGTCCCCGGACCCCGACGAGCGGCGTCAGGCCCGGGAAGCCGGCGCCGTGGAGCGCGCCCCGAACAGCCTGGCCGAGGCCGTGGCCGAAGCCGACCTGGTGATTCTCGCGACACCCCTGGAAGCCGTCTGCCGCCTCACCGGGGAGCTCGCGGCCTCGTGCGCCCCCGACGCGGTCCTGTCGGACGTGGCCAGCCTCAAGGCCCCGGTCCTGGAGGAAGCCCGGCGCGCCGGCATCGCGTCCCGCTGGGTCGGATGTCATCCCATGGCGGGCTCGGAGGCGTCGGGATTCGGAGCATCCCGCGACGATCTCTACGCAGGCGCGCGCATTTGGCTGGTCGCGGACCCCGAAGCACACGCAGCGGCCGAGCGCGTCTCCGGACTCTGGAGGACGTTGGGGGCGCGCCCCGCCCGCATCGAGGCCGACGAGCACGACCGACTGATGGCGCTCGTCAGCCATCTGCCGCAGCTCGCCTCGAATGCCCTGGCGGCCGTACTCTCCGCCGCACGAATCTCCCCCGAGATGCTCGGACCGGGGGGGCTCGAGGCCACTCGGTTGGCGGGCAGCAATCCATCCATCTGGAGGGACATTCTGCGGTACGCCTCACCGCAGCTGCCCGAGAGCCTTCGGGCTCTGGCTCGGGAAGCCGAAACGCTGGCCCGGCTCATCGAAGCCGGTGACGTCGCGGCCATCGAGGAGCGCATGAGGAGAACCAGGTCCTGGAGGAGCGCGACGTGAGAATCGAAGTCCCGGGCGACAAGTCGCTGACCCAGCGTGCGCTCATCCTCTCCGCCCTCGCCGACGGCACCAGTCGCCTCTCGGGTCTCCTCTGGGGCGGGGACGCCGATTCCACGGCCGGAGCGCTCCGTGCTTTGGGTGCGGAGCTTCCGAGCCTGCCCCCCGACGGCTCCGAGATCCAGGTGCGGGGCGCCGGCCTCCACGCCCTCCGGCCGCCTGGGCTCCCGCTCGACCTGGGTAACAGCGGAACGGGGACCCGCCTGCTCCTCGGGGTCCTGGCGGGAGCCGGGCTGACCGCGGAGGTGACGGGCGACGCATCCTTGAGCCGTCGCCCGATGCGGCGTGTCACGGACCCGCTCAGCCGCATGGGCGCCCGGTTCGAGGAGCTCGGAGCGGCCGGGTGCCTCCCGATGCGGGTGCACGGTGCCCATCCGCTCCGTTCGCTCGATTGGCGAAGCCCCGTAGCGAGCGCCCAGGTGAAGAGCTCGATCCTCCTGGCCGGCCTGACCGGAGGAGCCCCGGTCTCCGTCACGGAGCCGAGGCGCTCCCGGGACCATACCGAGAGGATGCTGACCCAGGCGGGTGCACCGGTGCGGTCCCGACCCGTCCCCGAGGGGTGGCGGGTCGAGCTGCCCGAGCCTCCGGAGCGTCTGCGCACACTGGATTTCCGCGTCCCGGGCGATGTCTCGTCGGCGGCCTTCCTTCTCACGGCCGCCGTCCTGGGTGTGGCCGAGGAGCCGCTCGAGATCGCCGGCGTGGGCCTGAACCCGAGCCGGACCGCCTTCCTGGAAGTCCTGGTACGCATGGGCGCCCGTCTCGACGTCTCGGACGAGACGCCGGAGGGCGCGGCCGAGCCGGTCGGAACGGTGAGGGCGGAGGCCGGTCGCCTCCTGGCCACGGAGGTCGGGGAAGGGGAGATTCCGGGCCTGATCGACGAGGTGCCGCTCATCGCGGTGCTCGCCACCCGCGCCGAGGGCGTCACGCGCATCACGGGGGCCGAGGATCTCAGACACAAGGAGTCGGACCGGATCGCGGTCGTGGTGGAGAATCTCCGAGCCGTCGGCGCCGAGGCCGAAGAGCTGGAGGACGGCCTCGTGGTGCGGGGCTCGGACGCACCCCTCGAGGGATCGGTACGAACCGAAGGCGACCATCGGATCGCCATGGCGTTCGGCGTGCTCGGCGCGGTGCCCGGAAACGACATCGCGGTGGACGACCCGGGCGCGGCCTCGGTGAGCTTTCCCGGGTTCTGGGACCTTCTCGCGGAGGTGGCCCGGTGAGCCGTCGACCTTCCTCCGGCCGGACCGCTCCGATCGTGACGCTGGACGGACCGGCCGGCTCCGGGAAGACCACGACCGCCCGGGAGGTCGCCCGGCGCCTGGGCTTCCGGCATCTGGACTCTGGCGCCCTCTACCGGGCCCTCGCCTATGGCCTTCTCGAAGCCGGGTTGGATCCCGAGGATTGGAGCGGGCTGAGCGAGTCCGACCTGAGCGCCCTGGGCGTCGCGATCCGACCGGCGGAGCCGGACTACGACGTCGTTCTCGGCGATCGAGTCCTCGGCCCCGAGATCCGCACGCAGGAAGTGACGGCGCACAGCTCCGGCCTCGCCAAGCTCCCGGCCGTGAGGGCCCACCTCCTCACGCTGCAGCGAGACGCCGGACGGGTCGGCGGGCTCGTGGCGGACGGCCGGGACATGGGCACCGTGGTCTTTCCCGACGCGGAGGTGAAGGTCTATCTCCTCGCCGACCTGTCGGAGCGGGCCAGGCGCCGCCTGCGGGAACGAATGGACGGCCCCCTGGACGAGACCGCGGTCCGGGAGGAGGCGCTCCGTCTGGACCGCCGCGACCGTGCCGACTCGGAGCGGGAGCTCTCTCCGCTGCGGCAGCCGGAGGACGCCTTCGTGCTCGACACGACGAGACTCTCCTTCGAGCAGCAGGTGGAGACGGTCGTGGCCCGCGTGCGCCTGTTGACGGGGCCTTGAGCCCCGGGTAGCTTGACAGTCTCGGATCCGCACGGAGCGGATTCGAGGTGGCAATCGTCGAAGGGCCCGGGCGGAACGCGCGCAGAGCGCACCACCCGGTCTTTCTTTCATTTCACCCAGACCCGGACGTTCCGCCCTCGGAACCCGGCACCAGCCCCGCGCACCCGCGCCGGGAGCAGAACCCATGACCGAGAATACGACCCCCACCCCCGACGCCGCCGAGATCCCGGAGGCGGTCACGAAGACCGCATCCGAAAAGGAGCCCCCCACCGAGCCGACGGAAGTCGCCGTCGACGATGACGAGGAGGGGGTCGCGGTCGATGCGATGACCGGCGAGGTCATCACCGACGCCGGACCCGACGACGAGGACGACGAGGACGAGCCGATCCTCCCGGAAGGCATCTCCCCGGAGCTCTTCCACGATCCCTACGGAGAGGAGCCCCTCGAAACGTCCCGGGAGGATTTCGAGGCGATGCTCTCGGACTTCTCCGAGGACTTCCAGGACATCCGCGAGGGCGAGATCGTCAACGCCAAGGTCCTGCGGGTCACCGAGGCTTCCGTCATCCTGGAGTTCGGCTTCAAGAGCGAGGGATCGGTCCCGCTCGATGAGTTCAAGGAGTCGCCCGCGCCGGGTGAAGAGGTCGAGGTCCTGCTCGAGAGCCTCGAGGACGAGGACGGCGTGGTCGTCCTGTCCAAGAAGAAGGCCGACTTCCTGCGCGTCTGGGAGAAGATCCGCGAGGCCTACGACGCCGATCGCCCGGTCAAGGGAACGCTGGTCCGCAAGATCAAGGGCGGCGTGACGGTCGACATCATGGGCGTCGATGCCTTCCTGCCGGGCTCGCAGATCGCGCTGCGCCGCGTGCCGAACATCGAGGATCTGATCGGCGAGGTCTACAAGTTCAAGATCATCAAGCTGAACAAGCGGCGCCGCAACATCGTGGTGTCGCGGCGGGTCATCCTGGAGGCCGAGCGCGAAAAGAAGCGCGAGACGCTCGTGAAGGAGCTTCTCGTCGGCCAGGTGCGGGAGGGTATCGTCAAGAACATCACGGACTTCGGTGCCTTCATCGACCTGGGCGGCCTCGACGGGCTGCTCCACATCACCGACATGTCCTGGGGTCGCGTCGGACATCCGTCCGAGGTCGTCGACATCGGTCAGGCACTCGACGTGAAGGTCCTCGACATCGACAGGAACCGCGAGCGGATCTCGCTCGGGCTCAAACAGCTCCTCCCGTATCCGTGGACCGACATCGACAAGAAGTACCCGGTCGGCTCGCGCGTTCGCGGCAAGGTGGTCTCGATCACGAACTACGGCGCGTTCGTGGAGCTCGAGAAGGGCGTCGAGGGCCTCGTTCACATCTCGGAGATGAGCTGGACCCGCAACGTGCGGCATCCGTCCAAGGTCGTGTCGATCGGGGAGGAGATCGAGGCGGTCGTTCTGAAGGTCGATCCGGACGACGAGAAGATCTCCCTCGGCATGAAGCAGATCGAGGAGGACCCGTGGCTCGCCCTGCCGGTGAAGTATCCGACCGGCACCAAACTGTCGGGAATCGTGCGCAACCTCACGTCCTTCGGCGCGTTCGTGGAGATCGAGCCGGGGATCGACGGGCTGGTGCACGTGTCGGACATGAGCTGGACCAAGCGGGTCGAGCACCCCTCCGAGATCGTACAGAAGGGCCAGGAGGTCGACGTCCTCGTGCTGGACGTGGACGCCGAGAACAAGCGGATCAGCCTGGGAATCAAGCAGCTCCTGGACGATCCGTGGCCACAGATCTCCGAGCGCCTCGCCCCCGGCGTGGAGAGCGAAGGCAAGGTCGCGCGGGTGCAGGACAAGGGAGTCGTGGTCGACCTCGGCGACGACATCGAGGGCTTCGTGCCGGTCTCCCACTGCGGAATCGACGACCCGAACCGTATCGAGGAGTATTACGCCGCCGGTGACCCGGTGGACCTGCGCGTCCTGGAGTCCGACGCCGTGAACCGGCGCATCGTGCTCGAGGTGACGAGCAAGCCGGAGCGGAAGGCTCGCCCCGCGGCCGAGGCCGCCCCCGAGGCC
>CAZVYM010000131.1:0-10449 GCA_964630935.1 uncultured Gemmatimonadaceae bacterium
TGCGCACGACGGCGTCCGACGAGAACATCAAGCTCGAGCCCCCGCGCCGCCTGACCCTCGAGCTGGCCCTCGAGTTCATCGAGGACGACGAGCTCATCGAGGTGACGCCCGACGGCATGAGGCTCCGCAAGAAGATCCTCGACCCGAACCGCCGCAGGAAGGCGGCACGGGCTCGGGCGGGGATGTCGTGAGACCCAACCGCGCCCGGAGGGCCGCGCCATGCCGCTGATCTACAAGGACGGGGTTCCCGAGAACACGCATCCGCTCAACGTGGTGGAGGTGCCGGAAGACTTCGTGGCCGCGGTCGACCAGGTGAGCCGCCCGCCTCTCTACGAGGTCTACATGCGCATGGCCGAGGAGCTGGCGAAGCGGAGCACCTGCCAGCGGCTGCAGGTGGGCACGGTCATCACCGACGCCAAGCTCGAGCACGTGGTGGCCATCGGATACAACGGGAACGTGCGTGGCTTTCCGAACCGGTGCGACTCGACCGAGGCGGGCAAGTGCGGCTGCATCCACTCCGAGATGAACGCGCTCGTGAAGGCGCCCGGCGACCTCGTGGACAAGGTGGCCTTCATCACCGCCAGCCCGTGCGTGATGTGCGCCAAGCTCATGGTGCAGGCCAACGTGTCGCACGTGTATTACCGCGAAGCGTACCGCGACCCGTCGGGCCTCGGCGTGCTGGAGCGGGCCGGGGTGGTCACGGTGAACTACACGCGCTGGAAGGACGCCTGGCGTCGGGAAGACTGAACGGCGGCGATGGCCCGACGGGCGGCTGTGGGCGCGGCCGGCCGCGGCGCCGCCACCCGATGGAGCCCGTCCGCGGGTGGGCTGACCGCCGGCCCGCTCAGCGTCCCGTCACGGAGAGCACGGACGTGTGTCGGCGTAGGTAGTCCACGAGGAAGTAGAAGACCGTGCCCGCTCCGAAGAAGACGAGCCAGATCGGGCGGGGCAGCCACCCGTCTCCGGCCGCGAGCGAGCGCACCAGCTCGATGACGGTCGCGGAGGCCACCAGGGCGTAGATCGCCTGATAGTCACGCCCGAGCGCGTAGCGTAGCGAGAACGAGAGCGGCGAGCGGCGCCAGCCGCCGAGGCGCGGGATGAACGCGGGGGTCCCGCGTGACCAGGCATCGAACTCGTCGCCGAACTTCTCTGTCAGGAACCGTTCCTCGGCCAGCATGATGCGCTCGTAGTAGACCCAGAACACCAGGGCGCTCACCAGGACGCCCGATACGTGCGCGGCCTGCACCGCGAGTCCCATCCAGATGAGGAAGTTGCCCAGGTAGAGCGGGTGGCGCACCACGGAATAGAGCCCGTCCGTGTTGAGCGTCGACGCGCCGATCTCGCGTGTGCCGCGGCTGGAGGTCCCGATGGGGACGTGGCCCACGGCCCAGGCCCGCACGGCGAGTCCCGACGCGGCGATCAGGAGACCCAGGATGGCCGCGGCGTCCCGGGGCATGAAGCACGCGTCGGGCGTAGCCGCCTCGAGGACGAGGAGGTAGGCCAGCACGACGAGGGGGAGGTAGCTGCGCCAGCGGAAGAGCCAGCGGCCCGCCTCGGTCCACTCCCGGACGAGGCCGGGCGCCAGAGGGTATCGATCTTCCTGCGACATGCGCTCGGAGGTGAGGGGAGCAGACAGGCCTTGCGACGCGAGAACGGCTCGAAGATACTCGGTGCTCCCCGGGCTTCAAAACCGAAGTGACGCTCCCGAGGCTTCGTGCCGCGATTGCGTGGAGCCACGCCGGCTTCCGGCTCCGGTCTCGTCCATGCCTGTCATCCGCCGAGTGATCCGAGCGTGACCACCGTGGTGTCCGACGAACCCCCGACGCCCTTCGGGCGCTTTTTCCTTCCCGGCCCGACCGAAGTCCGTCCCGAGGTGCTCGAGGCGCAGGTCCGGGCGATGATCGGCCACCGCGGGCCCCGGATCGTGGAGATCATGGAGGAGCTGCAGGAGGGACTGAAGCCGATCTTCTCCACCCATCGCCCCGTGTTCATCGCGACGTCCTCGGCGACCGGCCTGATGGAGGCCGCCGTGCGCAACGGGGCACAGGGCCGCGTGCTCAGCCTGGTCAACGGGGCGTTCAGTCAGCGGTTCGCCGACATCGCGCGGGCGTGCGGGCTCGAGGTGGACGAGATCGCGGTACCCCCGGGCGGGCACAACGAGGCCGAACAGCTCCGAGAGCATCTGAAGGGCCACCGGTACGACGCCGTCACGGTCGTCCACTCGGAGACCTCGACCGGGGTGCTGAATCCCGTCGGAGAGATCGCGGGGGTGGTGCGGGAGCAACCGGAGACGCTCCTGCTGGTCGACGCGGTCACGAGCGCGGGCGGAACCGAGGTGCGCACCGACGAGTGGGGCCTCGACTTCGTGCTCACCGGGTCGCAGAAGGCGTTGGCGCTCCCGCCCGGACTCTCGTTCGGGGTCGCGTCGGAGGCGATGATGGCGCGCTCCTCGAGCGTCCGGAACAAGGGCCTCTACTTCGATCTGGAGGCCTACGCCTCCAACCTGGCGAAGATGCAGACTCCGACGACCCCGGCCCTCTCGCTCCTCTACGCGCTGCAGTTCCAGCTACGCAGGATCGCCGAGGAAACGGTGGAAGAAAGGTGCCGGCGCCACCGGGCCATGGCCGAGCGCACCGCGGCGTGGGTGGACGAGATGCGGGAGAGCCGGGGGGTGGCGCTGAGCGTGCTGGCGGAGGAGGGCCATCGCTCGCCGACGGTGACGTGTATCGAGCTGCCGGAGGGCGTGACGGGTCCGTCCGTCGTGGACGCGCTCGCCGAGCGCGGATGGGTCATCGGCGGCGGCTACGGAAGCCTGAAGCACGGGACCATCCGCATCGGGCACATGGGAGACCATACGCTCGACGAGCTCGAAGGCCTTCTCTCGGAGCTCGGGGACGTCCTGGTCTGAGGGCGCGCGTCAGCGAATCGCCCGGTATTTCCGCAGCACCGCGAGCGTCGAGTCGATCGGGAGCGCGCTCACGGTGTGGCCGTTGCTGGTGACCGTCACCGCCTTCAGGAGCGAGTTGTAGATCGCCTCTTCGGTCGCTTCGATCGTGGCCTCGAACAGCCCACCCATCCGCTCGTTGTCCAGATCCTCGATGGTGCGCACGGCTCCGCCCTGCGCCCGGCGCACTCCTTGACCGTTGGAGAACGCGATCACGTAGTCGCCCGAGCCGTTCGACGCATACGATCCGGTGCGTGCCAGGCCCATGATGGCGCGCTTGGCCAGGCGCTCCAGGTTGCGCTCGGAGAGGGGTGCGTCGGTCGCGACCACCATCATGCAGGATCCCCACTGCGCGGGATCGGCGGCCAGGTCGTAAGCGGTGCCGGAGTCGGCGTGGGCCTCGCCGCCATGGGTGGGCCGGCCCGAGCCGGCGGTTCGCGTGCTCTCGGCGCGGCCGATGGTCCGGCCCGCACCGCCGGCGCTCGCCTGCCCGCCGCCGCCCACCACGCGCGAGAACGCGTACTGGCCCAGCTCGCGCCCGACCGGCGCCCCGTTCATGGTGAGGATCCCGCCGAAGTTCGTCTGGACGAGCACGCCGACCGTGTAGCCTCCCAGGCTCTCGGGCAGGACGCGCGAGCTCGTGCCGATGCCCCCCTTCCATCCGAATGCGATCGTGCCGGCGCCCGCGCCGACGGCGCCTTCTTCCACGGGGCCCGTCTTCGCCGACTCGAGCGCCGAGACCACCTGCTCGGGCCGGATCGGACGGATGCGGATGTCGTTCAGCGTCCCGTCGTTGGTCTCGCCCACGACCGGGTTGATGGAGCGCACGTTCTCCATGCCGGGCCGGGCGAGCATCCAGCCCACCATCGCGTCGGCCGCCTTCCAGACGCACAGCGTGCAGGTGAGCAGGATCGGCGTCTCCAGCTCGCCGAGCTCGCGGACCTGCGTCACCCCCAGGAGCTTTCCGAACCCGTTGCCGACGTAGATGGCCGCCGGGACGCGGCTGAAGAACGGGTTGTCCTCGTGCGGGAGGATGGCGGTCACGCCGGTGCGCACGCTGTCTCCCTCGATCACCGTCGTTTGGCCGACACGCACGCCGGCCACGTCGGTGATCGCGTCGTTCGTCCCCGGCTGGAACACGCCGACGATCAGGCCGATGTCCCGGGCGCGGGGCCGACCATTGGACTGGCTCGAGGCGGGTGAGGGAAGGGCGAGCAGGAGCACGACGAGGAGGGCAGAGCGGCGCACGGGACGGCCTCCGGTCAGCCGTGGACGGTGTTCAGGATCATGAGCCCGAGAAGCAGGGGATGATATAGGAGCGAGCCGAAGAAGACGCGGCGGGCGGAGCGGTCGGTCAGGCGGCGGGCGGCGCCGAAGCTCGCTCCGACGAACGCGCTCCCGAGGACGAGCGCGCCCGCGAAGTACCAGGGGCCGGTGTAGCCCAGCAAAGAAGGGATCAGGCTCACCGGCACGAGCGCCGAGGTGGCCAGCACCATGTGGAGCCCGATGACCCGGCCGGCGTCGTCGTGGGGCGGGCTGAGCTTGAAGCCCACGCGACCGTAATCCTTCCGGAGGATCCAGGAGAGCCCCAGCACGTGGGGGAGCTGCCAGAGATACGCGATGGCGAAGAGGGCGACCCCACCGAGCTCGATGGCGCCGCGCGCCGCGCTCCATCCGATGAGGGCGGGCAGCGCTCCCGGCACCCCTCCTGCCAGCGTCGCCAGGTAGGAGCGGGACTTCAGCGGGGTGTAGATCGCGTGGTAGGCGAGCGCCGAGGCCGCCGCGATCGCAGCCGGGAGCCAGCCCACCAGGAACGCCAGATAGGTGAGCCCGCCGGCCAGCAGCAGCGCGCTGAACACGGCGGCCGGCGCGGCCTCGACCCTGCCCGAGGGAATGGGACGGCCGCGCGTGCGCATCATGCGTGCGTCCACCTCGCGCTCGACGTACTGGTTGAGCGCCAGGGCGCCCGCGGTCGCCAGGCCGGTTCCCAGCACGGTGTTGAGGAGCAGAAGCGGGTGCGGATGCCCGCGCGCCGCGACCCAGGTGCTCACCGCGGCCGTGATCATGATGTAGGCCGCGATGCCCGGCTTGGTCAGCTCGTAGTACGCCACGAGCCTCGCGAGTCCGGTGGCGGGTGCGGAGCTCGGAGATCGGTCCATGGTGGGCCGAAGTTGACGGAGGCGGGGAGGGTAATCAAGCCGGGACGAAACACCGCGCGCCGCGGTCCTGTAGTAAGGAGTGACAACCGGGTCCGTCAGGGCCCTCGTACCGTCCATCCCGGGAGCACATGAAGGACCTCGTGCACGGGGTCAGCGTCGAGGACCGCAGACGCCGGGAGCGCAGGATCTGGCGCACCGCTCTGCTGGTGTCGGTGCTGCTCCATCTGCTCGTCTTCGTGGGGTGGCGTGGGAACGTGATTCCGCTCTCCCCGTTCTCGGCCGCGGGCCCTCGCGCCGGTGACGACCGCGCGGCGCCCGGCGGGATGCAGGCCATGAACATCCAGGCCCCGGCGACCCGCCAGATCCCCCGTCCGCCCGTGCCGATCATCGCCAAGATCGACGTGGAGCCCGTGAAGTTCGTGGACAGCATCCCCATGGATGCCGCCGCCCTCCTGGGTGCCGATCCCGGCGCCTCCCTGGCGGCCGGCCTCCCGGGCGGGACCGGGCGGGGTGGCGGCGGCACCGCGACCGAAGGCCGCTACCGGCTCGATCCAGCGAGCCCGCGGGGCATGATCATCCCTCCCGCCAACAAGAAGCTGAAGGGCACGACGGTCGAGGTCTGGGTCTTCGTGGACAAGCAGGGCAACGTGGTGCCCGACTCCACGCGCCTCAATCCGCCGACGAGCGACGGAGACTTCAACAAGCGCCTGATCAGCGAAGCGGCCGAGTGGGTGTTCCGTCCGGCCCACAAGGACGGGAAGGCGGTGGCGAGCTGGTTCCCCTACAAGATCAGCATGTAGGGGAAGCCGGTGTCACGGTCGCTCACCTCCCCTCCGGCGACGAGGCGTCGGCGTTGGCCGCTTTCTCGATGCGGTAGACCTGGACGAGCTCGATCTGGTTTTCGTCGGTGGTGACGCCCGCCACGTACCCGTCCGAGATGCTCCTGACCTGCAGCCCGGCCGGAAGAACGGCACGTGCCTCCACTTCGCCCGAGTCGTCGAACACGTCCCACACGGTCCTTCCGTCCGCTTCGGGGACGGGACGCTCCACCCACAGATCTCCCGCGCCGTCGGCCTGCAGATCGATGAACGCCGGCATCGAGTCGGCGGCGGGAGCCTGCGCGAGGCCCGCCCGAATCTCCGCTCGTCGCGCGGCCGGGACCCCTTGCGTCACCTTATCGAAGTACCGATCGACGTCTCGCTCGGTGACGGGACGGCGGCTCCCGGGGCGCCGGTAGATGGCGGTGAGCCGCCCGTGCGCGTCGAGCACCGAAATCGAGTAGCCGTCCCCGTTGCCGACCATGATGCGCTTCCCGTCGCTGGCCGCCCGAAAGACCAGCCCGTACGGCACCGGGAAGCCGCAGATCGCCTTGAGCCCCGGACGACACGGAGCGCTGTAGACTTCGCTCCCAGGAAGTGTCGCCACCGTGTCCTCCAAAGTCCCCTCGCGAAACCGGAGCAAGGTCGCTCGATGGTGTAGGAGACCGGGCGTCTTGTCCAAGACCGGCTCCGTCCAGGTCAGGAAGCTCCCATCGTCGAGCTCCGCCTCGGGCAAGGGGACCAGCAGGAGGTCACTGTGGATCGTCCACGAACGATCGAGCTTGCCGTCTGCATCGTACACGTTCACCGTGCGGCGAAGCCCGTCGGCGGCGAGCACGGAATCCCCCGCCAGCCCGAGCAGGTCCGTCAGGCCACGATACTCGCCCGGGCCGTCCCCTTCGCCTCCCTTCGAGAAGAGGAGCGACCCATCGGCGGCGTACCAGCGCACCTCGTTGCTGCCCGAGTTCGCCACCACGATCCGGCCGTCGGAGAGGCGGATCACGCCCGCGACGCGGTACAGGTTCTGGCCCGGGCCTCCGCTCGCCGCCCCGATACGCACGGCGGGATTCGGATCGGTCGTCCACAGCTCCGGTGCCGCGATCCGCTGCGGCGTGGAGACGATACGGACGCCGGCGCTGTCGGTGACCGTGGCTTTGGGGGCACGCGCCGTCGCGCCTGCGCTGCAGGCGGCAGTCAGGAGGAGGATCCCAATCAGTCCGCTTCGTATCATGTCGTCATCCTCCGAACCTCGCACTGCCTCGGTCGCTTTCCGGAGCACCCCGGCTCAGCCCCAGGCATCCGTACAAAGGACAGAAGCCCCAACGACCGTGTCGGGCAAAATTGCACGATATGCTGCGGGTGAGGAAGGGGCAAGCGGCGATCGGGAGCCACGCACATCTTGCCCGGCATGTCGGGGCCGGATGAGCGAGGGCCGCGGGAGGATCTTCAGCCCTTCCGTGCCCCGACGACAGCGCCCGAGTTTTCCATCGCGATACGAATCCTGTTATGCATTAAGGCTGGAAGTCATTCAATCAGACGGGATTATCACGTGGCAAAGCAAGATGCGATCGAACTTGAAGGGACCGTGAGCGAGGTGCTCCCCAACGCGAATTTCCGCGTGGAATTGGAGAACGGGCACGAGATTCTGGCCTATCTCTCCGGCAAGATGCGGAAACACTACATCCGGGTGCTCGAAGGGGACGCCGTGACGGTGGCGATGTCCCCGTACGACATGACCCGAGGCCGGGTCACCTACCGCTACAAGTAGGAGACGGCGTCGAAGGCACGAACCGGACCGGCCAGGCCATCACGCCTCCCCGACGGCGGCGGCGCGCTTCCGGTACATGAGACCGTAGAACATCTCGAGATAGCGGCGGGTCTCCTCGCGCTCCAGGGAGGAGATGTGGCGCCAGAAACCGTAGATGCGTGACAGCCGCAGGAACTCGGCGGCGTAGAGTTCCCACGAGTAGCGTGCGCGCACGCGCTGCAGGGCTCCTTCGGAGACGCGCTCCCAGACGCTGCCGTCCTCCCGGCTGCGCCTCAGGAAGTCGGCCATGCGGCGGGCGGCTTCATCCCCCGCCGTGGGGTCGATGTGAAAACCCGAGACGCCGTCCTCCACGATCTCCAGGGGCCCACCATAGCGCGTGACGAACGGGGGCAGACCGGAGCTCATCGCCTCCACGACCGTGAGGCCGAAGGCCTCGAAGAGCGCCGGCTGAACGAAGGCGCCGCGGGTATCGGCCACGAATCGGTAGAGTCCCCCGACCGTGTTCTTGTTCGTCTGCATCTCCAGCCACCGGACCCGCGCGTCGAGGCCGTGGCGGGTGATGATCTCGTGCATGAGCCGGGCCTGGCGCCGCTCGTCCTCGTCCAGGCAGCGATCGGGGTTCACACGCCCCCCCACGAGCAGAAGGTCCGCTTCTTCCTGGAGCTTCTCGCTTCGGGCATACCAGTCCAGGAAGCCGGCCATGTTCTTGATGCGGTCCAGCCGGGACATGGCGAAGAGGATGGGCCGACGTTCCCGGGTCAGCTGGCCGCGGGCCGCGTCGTGGGGCGGGCCGTAGACCATGGCCTCGATGGCGTCGGTGAGCGCCTCGGGACGGCGCTCGACCTGGCTGTAGGGGAAGAACGTCTCGGGGTCGGCGCCGGGGGAGAGGATGTTGAACTTGGGATCGAAGCAGTCGATGCCCGAGACGACCCGGTACAGGCCGGGAAGGGAGAAGGACTGGTAGCTCTCGTACTGCCCGATGCTGTCGTCCTTGCCCGCGATCTCCTGATAGGTGCTGGTGATGATGAAGTCGGCGGTGTTCATGGCGATGAGGTCCGCCGTGAACTGACACGAGAAGTGGTACTGGGGCTCCATCTCCGCCCAGTACAGATCGGACTGGAGGTACTTCGTCTTCTCGAGGGCGTGGGCGATGTTGCACTGGGTGACGCCCAGGCGATGCGTGAGGATGGAGGCCACCAGATTCCCGTCCGAGTAGTTGCCGATGACCATGTCGGGGCGACTCCCCAGCTCGGCCAGGATCTCCTTCTGGGCTTCGACGGCGAATCGCTCCAGATAGGGCCACACGTCGAAGCGGGAAATCCAGTGGGAGACGACCTCGTGGTTGGCGTCCCGGAAGGGGACCCGGAGGATTCGCGCGCTCTCGGTGCCCAAAATGCGCTCCAGGGGCACATTGCAGGCGGTGTCGTCGGCCTCGGGAATGAGACGCGTCAGGACCACGATCTGAGGTTCGACGTCAACCCCCTGCGCCTGCAGTGAGGCACGCATCGCGCGCTCGAGAGCCCGGACCTGGTCCAGGATGTAGACCACCTGACCGCCGGTGTCGGGCTTGCCCAGGACGTTGGCCTGCCCGAAGTAGCCGTGCGGGGAGACGATGGCCAGGGAGAAGATCATCGGCACCTTGCCCAGGAAGCGTGCGAGCGCCTCCGGAGTGGGCTCGTCGAGCACCTGACGGAGCAGGGCCATCATGGCCCGGGCATCCGACGGCGTGCGCCCCCAGCCGGGCTCGAAGCCCAGGTGCCGCACGAGGTGCACCCAGTCGTCTCCCTCGCCCATCTGGGCGAGCTCGCGGGCGGCCTCGTCGAGGGCATCCCGCAGATCCTTGCCGGTCTCGATGAGCTCGTTGAGCATGAGCTGCCGACCCCGCACGTGGTGCACGCGCAGGAAGTCGAACACCTTGTCCGCGCCGGCCGTCCCGGGGCGCTCCAGACGCTCGCAGAGATGCCGGTTCAGAAACTCCACCCCCCGGCCGATGTCGGCGGGATCCGAGACGCGCGGGAATCCGCGCTCGAAGGGAGTGAGGTCCACCTCCAGGGCGTAGCGCTCCCCCGATCCGGGCCGGACGATGCGCTCCTTCACATCGAGGTACTCGGCGACGCCGATCTCCCGAAGGTGCAGCTCCTGCAAGTGGATCTGCAGGTAACGCCATCGGGCCACTTCCTCCCGGACCGCCAGGTACACCATCGATGGGGCGAAGATGGCTTCCTGTGTTCGCCGGAGCGCGGACTCCAGGGGCGTGCCCCTGAGCCTGGCACCCACGTCCGTCTCGGCGAGAGCCTCGAACTCCTGGACGAGATCGGACCAGAGCAAGAAGGGGCGTCCTCGCCCTTCCAGCTTCTGGAAGAAGGCGTAGACGGAGTCGCGGTGGGTGCGCAGCAGCCGGGAGAACCCCCTGATCATGCCAGCTCCTCGTCGTGGGGCTGGATGTCACCGAAGAAGTCGTAGTGGGCGGCGCCCTCCAGAACGCCCCAGCCGTGCATGCTGCTCGCGAAGTAGACGCGCGGGTGGTCCATGAGCTCCTCCATCTCTTCGGCGTGGCATCCCACCACCACGGCGAGCGTATCGCCGGAGAAGAGGTCGGCGCCGCTTCCCGGGCCACCCGCCACCAGGAGGCGCGTGGGAGGGAGGTTCCACTTGAAGGACATGAAGCGGACGGCCATGCCGGGCGAGGCGCGGCCTGGCACGATGTCGAGGCGGCGTCCGCGGTCGAGAAGGGCCGTGGCCCGGAGGCCCGCTTTGCGC
>CAZVYM010000132.1:0-8100 GCA_964630935.1 uncultured Gemmatimonadaceae bacterium
GGGGCGTCCTCGGGAACTGCACCATCTGGGTGGGCACGCCCAGGTGCTTCAGCGCTCCGTAGAACTCGTAGCCCTGCGTGGTCGGGACGCGAACGTCCTGGGCGCCGAGCATGATCTGCGTCGGCGTCTTCACGTCGGCCACGTGGTACATGGCCGAGTGGGCCTGGTAGAGGGAGTAGTCCTTCCACAGTGGCACGCCGCCCATGCCCCCGACCAGGTAGGCGGGGATGTCGGTCGTGTACACCATGCTGACCAGGTCCGGCAGACCGGCGCCCATGCTCACCGCCTTGAAGCGGTTCGTCTGGGTGACGATCCAGCTGGTCATGTACCCGCCGTAGCTCCACCCCATCTCGACCAGGGAGTCCGGGTCCGCCACGCCCATGGCCACCACCTGGTCCACGCCGGCCATCAAGTCCTGGTAGTCGCCTCCCCCCCAGTCCTGGACGTTGGCGTACCGGAAGGTCTTGCCGTAGCCGGTGCTGCCACGCGGGTTCGCCCGCAGGATCGCGTAGCCGTGCTGGGCGAAGTACTGGAGCAGGTAGATCGAGGGGTTGCCGGTGAAGCTCTGGGTGAACACGCCGGCCGGGCCCCCGTGCACATTGAGGATCAGCGGGTAGCGGTGTCCCTTCACGTAGCCCACCGGGTAGGTGAGCATCCCCTCGATCGTGAACTTCCCGTCCTTCGACTTCCACGACAGGAGCTCCGTCCGGCCCATGGAGGGCTTCGGGACGTCGGCGTTGACCGACGAGAGCTTCTTCATGGCGAGGGAGGCCGTGGGCGAGACGTAGACGTCGCCCGGGGTCTCGGGGTCCTGCCAGCTGAAGCTGGCCCGGTCCCCCTCCCGGTCGAGAGACAGGCTCCCCAGCGTGCCCTTCGCGGGAACGATCGTGCGTGCCGGGCTCCCGTCCGCCGGGACCGCGATGAGCGCGCCCTGGGTGTGCACGGCCTCGGTGACCCAGATCGTGCGCCCGTCCGCCGACCAGGAGAGGATCGACGCGGCGCGGTCCGGCGTGTCCGCCAGCTTGTGCGGCGTGCCCCCCGACGCCGGCACGGTCCACACGTCCGCCAGGTGGACGGGCTCGGGGCGATCGCCGGTCGAGGTGAAGGCGATGGTGCCCCCGTCGGGCGAGTAGTGGGGGTCGGCGTCGACGCCATCTCCCGTGACGAGCTTCCGCACCGCGCCACCCGTGGACGGGACCACGGAGATGTCTCCGTACAGGAAGCCCGTGTTGATGCGGGGATCGGGCTGGTGCGCGAACGCGATGGACCTTCCGTCCGGGGACCAGTCGAAGCCGCGCACGTCGAAGTCGCCCGAGGTGAGCCGCATCACCGCACGCGTGCCGTCCGCACCCGGCGCCAGGGCGACCGTGTACAGGTGGTCGTCCTGGAAGACGCTGTCGATCACGACCTCGTCGCGCTTCTCCTTCTCCCGCCTTCTCCAATCGCTCGAGACCGTATCCTTCGATGTGTAGGCGATCCGGTCGCCCGACGGAGACCACTCGAATGCGTCGACCCCGGTCGGCGCGCTGGTCAGCTGCCAGGCTTCGCCGCCGCCCACGTCCATGACCCACACCTGTGACTTGCCGTCCCCCTCTTCGTTCTCGTGCGCGACGCTCGCCGCTCGCGACGAGAGGAACGCGAGCTCGTTGCCGTCGGGGGAGAAGGCGGGTGAAGAGGCTCCCTTCGGCCCATGCGTGTACTGCCGGTTCCACGACCCATCGGTAGCCGCGACCCACAACTGGCTGACATAGCGGGACTCGGAGCCCTTCATGTCGGCGGCCCGTACCACGTAGGCGACGCGCTTCCCGTCCGGCGACAGGGTGGTCCCGGCGATTTGCCGGTAGCCCATGCTCAGCTCCGGGGTCCAGGCCGTGTCGACCGGGGCGGCCGTCCCGTGAGCTTCCGCGGCGCTGGATACGACCGGCGGTACGGCGGCGCCGGCCGACCGGGCGGTCAGGGCGACGAGCCACGCGGCGAGCAGCTGGCGCGCGGGCGAGCCGGCCACGCGGTCGAGCCATCGCGGGCGAGGGGACGGGCGCTGAGTCATTCGGGCCTCCAATGGGTCGTGGGAAGCCCCAATCCTAGGGTCGTGAGGACCGGTCCACAAAGGGAAGGGCCGGGTGGGGTGGGTCACCCCACGTACGCCGGGTGGGGCTGCCCCACGCGATGGTGCTTCACGTCGTCGCTCCGGCGGAACGCGGGTCGAGCGGCCGTTCCCCTTCTCAGAACTGCACGGCCAGCGTGAAGACCATCCCTCTGTAGCTTCCACCACCGGCGTTCCATGACTTCGGGAAGAGGCCCCAACGGTACTGGGCCATCAGCTCCAGCGACCAGAAGTCCCGGGTGTAGGTGTCCTCCCGGGGCAGACGGAGCCGGAGCCCGAGACCCGGGCCCGCTTCGATGCGCGACTGTCTGATCCCGCCCGGACTCTGCCGGTACGCGCTCGCGACCACATGGGGGATCAGGTCGGTGTGGTGGCCCAGGGGCACGGCGAGGCCGGGACGCGCCTCCGCGTAGAAGGTGTAGGTGCCGGCGTGGTCGAAGAGGTAGGCGGCATCGCCATAGAAGGCGGCGAATGGCGCCGGGCCGGCGTCCGCTTCGGGATACGGGCGCCCGAGGATGTGGGAGTATTGCAGCCGAGTGGCCCACACGTCACGGGCGGCGGAGCCGATCCCGATCCACCGTTCGAGCCCAAGGGCGACGCCCGGCACCCGGCGGGGGCGGTAGCGGATCCCGAGCTGACCCTGGTAGCTGTCGGGGTCGATCTGAACGCCGTCGTCGAAGGCCCAGAAGAGACGGGCGAGCACGTCGACCTCACGGCCCCATGGCACCCGCTGCACCAGTGGGAGCACCCGGACCTCGACGCCGCCCTGGGACGCGACGGTCGCCTGCCCCACGCCGGCGGGCGGCAGCCCGGTGGCACCGCCGTTCTGGCGGACACTGGCGTACGCCGCGACGACCACGCGATCGGTGAGGAGCGCCTCTTCCTGGCGGATGGCGTCCAGGTCGACGTCCGCCCTCTCGGTCGGCGTCGACCTCGCGGTATCGATGCTCCGCCGGAACCACGTCGCCGCCTTCACCTCGGCGCCGATGCGGCGGTAGGCGTACCCGACCCGGGCCGCCTGCAACGCCGACGGCTCTGCCTCGTACGCGCGCCGGAATGTCTCGGCGGCCGCCGGCTCGTCGCCCGTCCGCTCGTAGAGGTAGGCCAGACGGTTGAGGCGTCGGGCCGTGGGCTCCATCTCCGCGGCCGTCCTCACGGCCTCCAGCGCGGCCGCCGTGTCCCCACGTGCCAGCTGCACCTCCGTGAGCAGGTCGAGGCGCTCCAATGTCCGGGTCGCCGGCACCGTGTCGGCGGTCGCCGCCGAGGGTTGGGCCGTCGGCGCGGTGGGCGCCCCACTCTGGAGCGTGGTCAGCGCGTCGTCGGGCTGGCCGAGGCGCATCTGCGCCCGGGCCATGTCGAGACGGAGCGCCGGATCGGACCGGAGCCGGAGGGACGCTCCCATCGCGGCCACCGCGGCGGAGTCGTCGCGCTGGAGCAGCAGATACCCGACGCTCGCCAGGATGGCCGCCGAGTCCGCGGGCGTGGCCGCCCCGTCGAGCGCCGACCGGTAGAAGGTCACGGCCCGGTCCGTGTCACCTCTCTCGCGAGCCGCCGCCGCCAGGTAGCCCAGGTCCCGAGGCGTGCGCTCGTCCGGCGGGATGGTGGCCAGCACGCTCGCCGCCGCGTCGTGCCGGCCCGCCTCGTAGAGCGCCACTCCCAGACGGCGTGCGCCCTCGGGGCCCGGCAACGCCCCCGCTTCCCGAGCCGCACCATAGGACACGGCCGCGTCGGACCAGGCCCCGGCCACGGCGTAGCTGTCGCCGGCGCGGCGCGCCCAGCTCCCTTCGCCCGTCGCCCGGAACAACTCCATCATCCAGGCTCCCGCCTGACGATGCTCACCCCGTTGGCCGTGAATCTCGGCCAGTCGCTTCAGCGCCCGAACACGGGCGGTCGAATCCGTGGGTGCCGCCACGACCTCGCGGTAGATCTCCATGGCGTCGTCGACACGGCCCGCCGCCTCGTGGGCTGTGGCGAGCGCCATGCGCGCGTCCGTCAGCTCCTTGCTCGTGAGCCCCGACGGTGTCCCCTCCAGCGCTTTCTCCAGGGAGGTCTCCGCTTCGGCAAGCTGCCCCGATTCCAGCAGCACGCGACCCAGCTCGGCGCGGACGGACCGGTCCGACGGCGCGATCGCCGTGGCTTCCCGGAGCGCCGTGATCTCTTCGGGATACCAGCGCGCCTGGTGGTACAGCGCCGCCGCTCGGCGCAGGAGGCCCACGCCGGCCGTCCCACCGACGAGCCGGCCGGCCGCCTCGAGGTGTGTCGCCGCGCGGGCCGGCTGTCCGGCGGCGATGAACAGCGCTGCGGCGCGCCGGTGGAGCGACGGCACGGTCGTCGGGGCCGTCGACACTCCCGTTCCGGTCGCGGCTCCGGCCCCCTGCGTGGCCGCGGCGCCGACGCTCTGCGCGCCTCCGGCCGCGGTGCTCTCCGCCGCTCCGGCCACTGCAGGGCCCATCGCCAGGATCTGCTCCACCCTGGCCCCGGCCTCGGCCGGCCTCCCCATCGCCTCGAGCACCGCGGCCAGTCGCGTCAGGACATCGCGCTGATCGGTGCTCGGGATGGCCTCCACGGCCAGCGCGGCCTCGAGCTGGGCCGCGGCCTCCCGGAGGTTCCCGTCGGCCTCGGCCTGCGCGGCGGCGCTCCGATGGCGTTCCACCCGTGCGTACACCCGCTGATCCGGCGTCAGGGGGAGCTCCAGCGCCGAGGCGAAGACCGCGGCGGCGTCGCCCCACCGGGCGGCTCCCTCCAGCTCACGGCCGCGCCCCAGGGTGTACCGTGCAGCGTCGGCTAGCGCGTCTGCCCGGTCCGCGGGGCGCACGGTGGGCGACCGGCTCGCCGCCAGGAAGTCCTGGACGGCCGGACCGAGGCGACCCTGCCCGGCGCGCGCCCGGGCTCTCGCCAGGAGTGCCGGGACGTAGGTCGGCTGGACGGCCAGGATGCTGTCCGCTTGCTCGATCACCTGGTTCGTCCGGTCGAGCCTGACGAGCAGGCCGAGGTAATACGCCCGCACCCTCACGTCCTCCGGATTCTTCTCCAGGTACGGCTTCAGGTCGGATGCGGCGGCGTCCAGCCGGCCCTCCTTCTCGAGCTGAAACGCCCGGTCGACGCGGGCATAGGCACGAAACAGCCTGACCATGCCGAGCCACCCGTCCGTCTGTGCGGCGGGGAGCTCGTTGATGTACGGGTCGTCGAAGCTGATCCGATGCGAACCCGCCCAGCTCGAGCACGAACCCGCTGACACGGCCAGAGCTCCGGCCAGCACCGTTGCCATGCACCGCCGCGGGATGCTCATGGCAACTTCCCGATGGCGTCGCGATCGAGGACCTTCATGGCCACCAGCACGTCGCCCAGTCTCTGGAATCCCTTCTCCTGTCGGGCCAGGGCGGACTCCAGGGCTTCCGTCGTGATGTAGCTCCGCTCCACCATGAACTCGCCGAGGGGGATCTCCGGAGCCTCCCGCTGGTGTCCCGCCAGCGCCTCCTCCAGCCGATCGAACGTGATGGCGCCGTCGTCCAGAAGGAGTTGGCCGAGACGGGCATACGTCCTCCGCTGCCGCCGCAGGGCGGCCTCCATCTGCGCTTCGGTCACCAGGCCCTGACCCACGAGCCTCGGCCCCATCTCCGGCGTACGGTCGCCCTGCTCCAGCCGCTCGTAGCCCCGCCGGATGGCGAACGCCACGTCGCTCCTGGCCGAAAGCACCAGCTGCACCCGAGCGCCCAGGGCCTCTTCGAGCTCATCCAGCTCCTGCCGCGTGAGCAGCCGGCTCGTGCCCAGGACCAGCTTGCCGTGCTCGTCGTTGCGGAGCGGGAAGGCATTGTGGCGAACCGCCAATCGCCGCGGGAACCGCTCCAGCAGCTCACGCGGCACCGCATACGGGTCGATGGCTTCCGTGGACACGTTGAACTGGATGCCCAGGGCGTGGACCAGGTGATCCTCGTCCACGGATCCCTTCGCCAGCAGGATGTCGCCCAGGAGCCGGCCGTCTTTCGCCTGGAGACGGAGCGCGTCCTCGAGCTGCGACCGGGTCACGAAGCGCTTCTCCAGCAGCAGGTCGCCGAGTCGGCTCCGGTAGGCCAGGAGCTCGTCCTCCTGCGGGTAGGTGTGGTCCGTAGCGTCCCATGCGATCGGCACGCCCGACACCAGATGGTGGGCGAACAGCCGGATGGCTCTCACATCCGCGGCGAAGTTGATGAGGTTGCCCCAGACCAGACGGACCGGCACGGGTACCGTCTGGCGCCAGCCGTAGACCCGGCCCACGAAGTACATCCGGATCACGACGCGCCAGACCATGAAGAACGTGACGACCAGCAGCATCTTCCACAGCAGGCTTCCCGGCTCCACGAGCGGTGGGTACCGGTACCCGGATCCGAGCCGATCCAACAAGAACAGGGCGAAGACCCCCAACACCACGAGGTACGCCAGCACGTTCACGATCGCGGTCACCACGCCCTTTCGGTCCCGGAACAGCATGTAGTCGTGCCGGGGCACGCCCCGCCAGCCGACGCTCCGCCAGCCCTGCATCGCGATGCCCACGGTCCACCGGGACTTCTGACGGACGGCGTCGCGCAGGCGAGCGGGGAACCGTTCGCGCGTGGCGATGTACTCCCGGACCCGCTCCTCCTTGAGCCGCCCCGTTCGCGTCTGTCGGGTACGCACCCGGGCCAGCGCCTGCTTCACGAATACGGCCTTCAGCCCGAGGCGGCTGAGCCGGATTCCGAAGTCGTAGTCCTCCGTCACGGTCGTGGTGTTGAACAGCTCTCCGGCACCCTCTTGCTCGATCCGCCGGAGGGCCGCCCGGCTGAACGCGCATCCCGTGCCCGCACTGGGCAGCTCGCCGCTCAGGAATTCCCGGGCGACGAGGTCCTTCTGGTGGTGCTCCGCGAAGTCGTCCATGTAGTGGCCGGCCGTCAGCTCCCGCCACCTCACCTCCAGCGGGAAGACCGGAAGCTGGATCATGTCCTTCCGCGGAATCAGGTAGTTGAACAGTCGGACCGAGAGCGGGTGCACGATGTCTTCGGCGTCGTGCATCACGAACACCGCGAACTCGACGTCATGCTCGCGCTCGTAGTCCCGGATCCCGTGGTAGACCCAGTTCAGACAGTCGGCCTTCGAGGTGGGACCCGGATTGGGGCAGATGATGGTGTGGACGTTGGCCGCGCGGTCGCGGACCCGGTCGACCTCCTGCGCGGTCTCCGGGTCGTTCGGGTAGGAGCCGACGAAGATCTCGTAGTTGCCGTAGTCCAGCGTGGCGAGCGTGTTCTCCAGCATCCGACCGATGACGGCGGCCTCCTGCCAGGCAGGGATCATGATGGCCACCGGCTTCTCTCTTACCCGCTGGAGCTCCTGCTCCTCGAGAGGCCGGAACTTCCGCTTGGCGCCGAGCTTCCGGAGGGTGGCGCGGCCGAGGTAGTACAGGTCGACGACGAAGTCATCGATGCCGCTGATCACGAAGACCGGGATCAGCACGGCCATCAGCGCCGAAAGGGCGACAAGGAGCCACGGTACGAGGGTATCGATCAACGGTCCGATGTCCAATGCGGCCGGGATCCTTGCTCATGCCGCCTGGCCCCCCGTCCTCCCGCAGGCACAGACGCCCCGGCGGCGTCGCCTGGTCTGCGAGATGAGGCAACCTTCGGATGCTGGTGCGACTTTCGTGCCAGCCGGCCAGCAACTCCATTTCCTCGAGAATTTCTCCTAAGACGTATTCTGACTTGTACTTAAAGACACTGCTTCGGGTCTCATCCGGAACCCCCTGACCGGAAATATGTTGCGTCGACGCAACATATCTGGTCCCGGGGCGACGCCGGTCGCAGCCCTGACGCTGAGAACCTTGCCACGATCCGAGCTCGAGCACAATGTGCTCGGTCCGTCACGACCTGCCCCTCCGTTCGTCCCCCGCCCCGACACGGGAGGAAGAAGCGATGATGGAGGGCCACGCGGCCGCAGCCCGGGTATCTCGGCCCGCTTCCCGGCAGCTCCAGCAAGCGCTGGGTGTCATC
>CAZVYM010000132.1:8200-10411 GCA_964630935.1 uncultured Gemmatimonadaceae bacterium
GTGCTCCCGGCCGCGGCACCGGGACGGCCAAGAGGAACCGGCTGCCGTCGGGGGTCACGTCGTAGGATCGCGTGTTCACGTACACGCCCTCCACGACGGTCGCCCGGAAGAGCTCGACCGGCACCCCCACGTCACCCGTGGCGGGATTCACCGGCGCGGCCATGAACGCATGGCCTCGGCGATACACGATCTCCCGACCGCTCCTGCTCCACAGCGGCTCGGTTCCTCCGCCCGCCGACACCACCCGACGTCCTCCGGAGCCGTCGGCAGCCGCGAGGTACACCTCGCTACGGCCGTTGCTCGCCTCCTCGTAGGTGAGCCACCGCCCGTTCGGGGAGAACGCGGCGTTGCGCAGCTCGGCGCCGGACGGGCCGAACGGCTTCGCGGCGGCGCTGTCGGACAGAGGCACGATCCGGAGGCCGCGTTCGGCGGCCTCGACGAAGACGAGACGACGGCCGTCCGGAGAGACGGCAGTCGCGTACTTGTCCCGGGGGGTGGTGACGACGGCGCGGTCGGGCGCACTCTCGTCGATCGTCACACGGTGCAGGTCGTAGACCGGGTCCTCGAAGGTGTAGATCAGGCTGCGGCTGTCCGGCGTCCAGACGGCGCCGAACGCGGCGCCCGGGGCGTGGGTGAGCTGCGTCAGCACACCTCGGTCGAGGTCGTAGAGCCAGAGGTCCCGCTTGGGCTCGGTGCCCGTGAGCGCGATCCACCTGCCGTCGGGCGAGAGCCGCGGCTCCCGGAACGAGCCCGTATCGGGAAGGGCGGGTGTCTCCCGCCCAGACCGGTCTGCCCACACCACGCGACTCCGCGCGCCCCACTCCGAGGCCCGGAGGAAGACCAGGGTGCCGTCGGGAGCCACGTCGTAGCCTGCCGTTCCATTGGGCGCGATCCACGCCACGCCGTCCTGCACCGGCACGGGCGTTCCGGACGTGCGGAGTGCGTTCGGGTCGAAGGCGACCGACCAGATGGCGCCGTTGCGCAGGTAGAAGAGCCTTCCGGACGCGTACCGTGGATAGATGGCGTTCTCAGCCAGCACGGTGCGCTTTCCGCTGTCGAGGTCGTACGCCTCGATTCGAGACCGGGACACGGGCGTCGCGTAATTGGTGAAGACGAAAGCGTGTCCTCCTGGCAGTACCTGTGGGCTCCAATGGGCGAACTCGCTCCGGGACGTGTCGATCTGGGTGAGCTGCGTCGGGGCGGTACCGTCGGCGGGGATGCACCAGATGCCCGTGGTGTTCCTGGTCACGAGGACGGAGCCGTCCGGCAGCCATCCCTCGCCCACGTCGTTCGTGGAGTCCGCGACCATCGTGGGCGGCCCACCGCCGGCGGGAACCTTCCAGATCGAGTTTTCGGCCGCCCGATTGAAGCCGATCCACCTCCCATCGGCCGAGTAGCCGACGGTCTTCGCGCCCTCCGTGCCCGGGATCTCCACGACCTCGGTGGAGCCCAGGTCGCGCGCGACCACATGGGAGACGCCGGTGCTGTCGGTTCGAGCCTGGATCACGGTCCGCCCGTCCGGGGAGATGGAGACGATCGGTCGGTCGGCGTTCGGGTTACCCAGCTCGAAGGTGAAGCGTACCGCCCCGGGAGCGGAGGGCCCGGGGGGGGCGAGCCCATGGAGGACCCAGCCCGCGGCGGCGGCCAGCACGGCGACGGCCCCGACGACGGAAAGCCCGAGCCTACGCCCGACCCGGGCCGAAGCCTCTCGGGCGAGCGGTCCGGCGCGTGTCGGCGACACGGCCGCTCCCGGAGACGCCAGGGCCGCGGCGAAGTCCGCCGCCGTGCGGAAGCGGTCCGCCGGCAGCTTGGACAGCGTCGTCAAGACGGCAGCCTCGATGCCTTCCGGCACCGTGTCCCGGAGTATGCGAATGGGCGTCGGCTTCTCGGTGAGCACCTTGGCGACGACCGCCTGGGCGCTGGATCCGGTGAAGGGCGGGTCGCCGGTGAGCATCTCGTAGAGCACGCATCCCAAGGCGTAGACGTCCGCGCGGGCGTCCAGCGTCCGCTCCCCCATGGCCTGCTCGGGGCTCATGTAGAACGGAGTGCCCAGGGAGAGCCCCGTCTCCGTCAAGCGGGCGCCGCCCTCGGAGCGGCTGACCGCCAGGGCGATGCCGAAGTCCGCCACCAGCGCCGAGCCGTCGTGGAGCAGGATGTTCTCGGGCTTGATGTCCCGGTGGATGACGCCGTGGCGATGGGCGTAGTCCAGCG
>CAZVYM010000133.1:0-10381 GCA_964630935.1 uncultured Gemmatimonadaceae bacterium
CGTGGGTCCACACGCCCGGCATGCCGTACTTCGTCATCTGGGCCATCTCGTAGTTGGCGTACCAAGGAAGCTCGCCGAACAGGATCGGGTCGAAGGCGGGGTTCTGCGGCGCCTGTCCGCTGTAGTCGTAGAGGAACGGAATCGACTCGTGCAGCTCGTGGATGATCGGGGGATGCCACTCGAGGTACCAGGCGAGCAGCGTGCGCATGGTCTTCTGCGAGTAGTTGATGTCGCGGTTGTTGTCGTGCAGGACGTACTTGCCCCAGTAGGGCGGACCCGGAATGCGGTCGTTCTGGTCCGTCACGTCGACCAGGTAGCGATAGTACCAGTCGATGTACCGGTCGCGTCCGTCGGGCTCGGCCACCGGGGTGATCGACACGATCACGTTGTCCCGGATCTTCTCGATGAGCGGTGAGTCCTCCGTGGCGAGCCGGTAGGCGAGCTCCATGAGCATCTCCGGCGGCCCGGTCTCGCTGCTGTGCAGGCCACCCATCACATGGTAGAGCGGCTTCGCGTCCGCGACGACCTGCCGAACCTCTTCCTCCGACAACCCACGCGGATCCGCCAGCTTTGCGAGATCGGCCCGGTATCGGTCCAGGTTGGCGATCGACTCCTCCGAGCCCACGAAGACGACCACGCACTCCCTTCCCTCGTCGGTCGTCCCCACCGGAAGCACCTTCACCCGCGGTGACGCAGCCGCGAGCGCCCGATAATATCGCAGGATATCAGCGTATCGCGTGAGCTTCTTCGGCGCGCCGATGTAGTAGCCGAGGACGTCCCTCGGTGACGGCACCCCGGCGACGACCGGGAGGTGGTCGACCAGCGGGCTCAGGAACTCGGGCCGGGTGGTCCACTCGTGCACCAAACGATCGAAGGTCGTGTCCTGCGTCTGGCCCGGAGCCCGGGTCTCGAGCACCGACTCCTGAGCCGATGCCGTCGACGCGAAAAGGGTGCCGACCGCGACCGCGGCCAGACACCCAGTCGAGCGAAGGCGGAAACGCCGGAAGGGGGACATCGTGCGCTCCTCCATGGAATTGTTCGTGCGGAACGGAGGAGCGCACGGTAGGGCAGAGGAACCTGGCCGGCAAGATTCGCCGGAGGCCGCCGCGACCCCGCGGTGTCCACTCAGGCATCCACCTGGCGTGTCTATTTGTCACGGGTCGCGGTCGATCAGGTGACCAGCATGCGGTGGCGGGCCGGCCCCGGAACCCGGTCCCGAAACCCGAGACCTCCTCAGAAGCTGATCCCCGCCAGGATCTCGAAGGAGCGGTTCTGGTAGCTCTCCGTGCTGGAGACGGTGGACAGTTTCAGATCCTTGAGCCCGTAGATGTAGCGCCCCTCGATCGAGAGCGCGTGGCCCAGGCTGATGCCGGCGCCGATCACGGCCGCGTACGTCGTATGCGGGCGGCCCGTGTCCGGACAGGCGGCCCCGTCCACCCGGCAGCGCACCTCGAAGGAGATCTGCGGGCCCGCGTAGGCGAACGGGTTGATCCCCACGGAGGACGGCATCACACGCAGATAGACGGGCACGTCGATGTAGTCCAGCCGCGGGCCGCCCGTACCATCCAGGCCACGCTGAGCGTACAAACCCTCGAAGCCCAGCCCCAGGAGCCCGGACTGGGCGCCGTTGAAGGCCAGGCCGATCGTGAGCCCGGTGCGCGGCCCCAGATCCCCTGGGAGCGCTCCACTATTGGAGACGTCGGCGTGCGAGACGCCGGCCTTGATCGTTGTCTGCGCGCTCGCTCCGGACGCCCCGAAGGCGCCGACGAGCAGCGATACCACCACGATTCGAGAGGCCTTCATGGTTCCCTCCTCCGGAGATGAGCGGGCACCGTCGCCCGCTTCGGGAGCGAGTCATGAAGCATCATCCGTGCCTGATCCGAGGAAGAGGCCGATCGGTCGCTCGTTCGCAGCTCGGCTCACATCCGGTAGGCCCGACCCGCAGCTGGGCGGGCGCTCGGTGCCCCGCTCACCGCCAGAGACCCGTGAGGCGCCAACGCGGAGGGCCGATCTCTGACCCCTCACCGGACAGGAACGGGGCTCCCCCGCCGCGTGCCAGCGTGGGGAAGCCCGACGTCACTTCCGCCGTGGCCAGCTCCGAGAGGCGGCGCACACGCTCCTCGGTCGGCGGGTGGGTGCGGAGATAGGACGGCTCCGGCACCCTGCGGCCTGGAAGGAAGGTCCGCTCCCACCACGATCCGTCGTACCGCTCGAGCTTCCTGAGCGCCAGAATCATTCCCGCAGGATCTCCGGTCAGGCGGGCCGAGCTCAGGTCCGCGTCGAACTCTCGGGTTCGTGACAGGCCCAGCTGCGCCAGGGCACTCAAGCTGGGAGCCGAGATGAGCACCAGGAGTGCGAGCCAGTCGATCCGGACCGTAGAGAACATCCAGAGCGGCAGGCTGACGATCAGCGCGACCTGGCCCACGAAGGAGAGCGCATGGGTGAGGCGGCTCAAGACGTCGGCGAAGCTCATCACCCAGAGATCGTGGTGCATGACGTGCGCGATCTCGTGGCCCAGGACGGCGACGATCTCTCGGTGGTCGAGACTTCGCAGCAACCCATCCGTCACCGCGATGACGCACTTGTCCCGTGAGCCCGTGGCGAAGGCGTTGACCATCGCGCTGGGGACATAGGCGAGCGACGGAACGTGAGACAGCCCCGCTCGCCTTGCCAGCTCCGCAACCACGGCGTGCAGGCCCGGCGCCTGCTCCGGGCGCAGGGGGATGGCCCCGTAGGAGCGAAGCACCATCTGCCGGCTCATCCTCGGGGTGAACAGGAGGCTGAGCGAGCCGAGCACCAGCAGGACGAGAACGCCCTGGCCGCCCCACAGGAGGTTTCCGACCAACATCAGGACCCCAGCGAGAGCCAGAAGCAGAAGCACCGACTGCAGCCGGTTGGCCAGGCCGTGGGAGTGAAGGACGGACTGGTTCATGACGATCGGCCGACCCCGTGCGCCCGGGGCGCATCCGCTTCCATGGCGCACCGAGTACCTCGGTGCCCGCTCGGCTCAGGAGACGATGGATTCCAGGGCTTCCTCATCCGCCCTCTCGAGCGCCAGCTCCGCCTTCAGCGACTCGACGTCGCGGTAGATGGACGCCACCGCCAGCGCTCGGCCACCGCGCCGGAGCGTGACCACACAGTCGCGGTTCTCGACGCTGCCCGAGACGTCGACGGAGTCCCATCCCGCGCCGTGGCCGACGTAGTTGATCGGTACGTCGTAGTGCTGGCTCCAGAAGAACGGAACCGCGTCGAACGGCTCGTTCCGTCCCAGCATGTTGCGCGCGACCGTCTGTCCCTGCCGCTGGGCGACGACCCAGTGCTCCACCCTGATCTGCGCTCCGCTCCGAGGATCGGGCCAGCGGGCGATGTCACCGGCGGCCCAGATGCCATCCGCGCTCGTCAGCAAGCGCTCGTCGACGATCACGCCGCCGTCCACGGCCAATCCGGCCTTCTCAGCCAGCTCCAGATTCGGCCTCACGCCGATTCCGATCACGACCAGATCCGTCGCGACCCCGGTCCCGTCGTCGAGCGTGACGGCGTCGTGCTCGATCCGGCCCACCGTGCGACCCAGGTGGAACCGCACTCCGTGCTCCTCATGAAGGGACCGCACGAACGCTCCGAGCTCCGGACCCAGAAGACGCTCCATCGGAACGGCTTCGGGAGCGACCACGTGGACCTCCAGTCCTCTCGTCGCGAGTGATGCGGCCACCTCGAGCCCGATGAAGCTCGCGCCCACCACGACCGCGCGCTCGGCCCCGTCCAGCGCGGAGATGATGGCGCGGCTGTCCGCCAGGGAGCGGACGTAGTGGACGTGGGGCTCATCGGAGCCGGGGACGTCCAGTTGGATCGGGCTGGCGCCCGTGGCGAGCAGGAGGGCTCCATACGGGAGGTCGCGCCCGTCGTCCAGGTGCACGACGCGGCCCTTCGGATCGATGTCCACGACCCGCCGGCCGAGTCGCAGATCGATGTCCTTCTCCTCGTACCACTCGATCGGCCGGAGCGGCATCCACGCCTCCGGCGCGTTGCCGGCCAGGTAGTCCTTGGACACGTTCGGCCGATCGTAGGGCGCGGTCTCGTCATCGCTGACGAGGCTCACGGGGCCGGTGTATCCCTCGCGGCGCAGCATCTCAGCGGCGGCGAGGCCCGCCGCGCCGCCTCCCACGATCACCACCGATTCGGGCGCGAGCTCCGGGGAGGGCCGGTCCGGCTCGGACGTGCGCTCGCCCGCGACGAACACACGGCCGTCTCGCGTCTCCACCTCGTACATGGGGAGTGGGTCCAGGGCAGGAGCGCGGGCCGCCTCTCCGGTCTCCGGACGGAAGCAGGCGTGGTGCCAGGGACACCGGACGAGCTCTCCGTCGAAGACTCCATCGCCGAGCGGCCCGTGGTAATGCGTGCACGCGCCACCCAGGGCGTGTACCGTCCCCCCTTTCCGGATCAGAAGCACGGGCTCTCCGTCCACGTGACCTGCCAGCATCCCCCCTTCCGGAAGCTCGTCCGGAGAGACGCCATCGGTGCGAAGATCGGGGCCGGAAGGTGCCGGGCTCTCCGCGTCGCTCATGCTGTCCTCCTGTCTGCTCGCTGGAACGGGAAGCGCCCCGGGCCGCGTGGGGCCCGGGGCACTTGATCCTCACCCACTCTCGTCCGGACTTCAAGGCGTGGTACCGGGACGGGGCCCTCGCGGGTTGCTCAGCCGGCGTTCGTAACCTCGCGCGGGTGCCGCAGGACGAGATTGCCGGCTCCCCCGAGCATGCCGATCACGAGGACGGGGATGACCACGTTGAGGCTCCAGAGCGCCTGCAGACCCAGCATCGAATCGAGCGAGAAGACGCCGGGGCCCGTCAGAGCCAGGCCCAGGGCCGCGGATGAGTAGAGGAGCGGCACTTCGATCCCGTTGGACATCGCGAAGAGGCCGTTGGACCAATGCACGCTGAATGCCGCCACGATCATCACCGAGATGATCAGGGCCGGCCCCACGGGTCCGAAGAGGCCGAGGGTCACGAGCAGCCCACCCCCGAGCTCCGTGGCGCCCGCGAGGCCCGCGAACAGCCGGCCCGGATGGAAGCCGAGCGACTCGAAGAAGCCGCCCGTGCCGTCCAGCCCGTGACCTCCGAACCAGCCGAAGAGCTTCTGTGCACCATGCGCGGCCATGACCGGGCCGATCACGAAGCGCACGACGAGGAGTCCCAGACTCAGCACGAAAGGACCGTTGGGATATGCTAGACTAGACATTTACTGTTTCTCCTGTCATCGTTGTCACTGTGGACGTGATAACATTTATTATCTGAAAAAAAACGCGCCGGTCAGGGACATCGGCGGATCTCGGCCAGTCCCTCGATGAGACCCTCGAGCACTTCGTCGTCGAGCGATCCCATCCGGGCGCGTTCCACCTCGTCGAGCCTCGGCGTGACCTCCTCCAGAAGCTCCCGCCCCCTGGTGGCCAGGCGAGCGGTCACGTAACGCCGGTCGTGCTCGCTCCGCTCGCGCCGGATGAGGAGCATCGTCTCCATTCGGTCCAGGAGGCGAGGCACGTCCGGCACGGTCGAGACGAGCCGCTGTGCGATGTCCCTCCCGCACAGCCCTCCTTGTCCCGCTCCCCGGAGAATCCGAAGCACGTTGTACTGCGTCGGCGTCAGCCCGAACGGTCGAAGGACCTCGTTCAGCTCGTGATCCAGCAGAGCCGCCGTGCGCATGATCCCGAGCATGGCCTCGGTGGTTCTCCGCGGAAACGGTGCCGCCTGCTTGATCTCGTCATGAAGTCCGTCAACCATGAGCGGAATGATAGCAGTTGTAACAGTTAATGTCAAGACAGGTTCCTGCGGGCTGAAGCGCCGGGCCTTCACGCTCCCAAGCCGGTCGCCACCCGGGACGGCCACGCCCGTTTCTCGCTCCCGTTTGGCTGGAGGCACGAAGGACCGGCACTCGAGACCTTCATCTGCCCGACGGGTCGAGCGGCTGCAGCTGCAGCCGCGTGAGCTCCGCGTTCACCTTCACGAGATCCGTCCGCCAGATCTCGTCCAGGCGATCCGTGTAGCCCTTCAGCTCCTTGGTCAGGATGTCGAAGATCACGGGCATGTTGCTGGTGGGTCTCCCGTCGCCGTCCTCGGCCATCGACAGGAGATTGGCCAGCCGGTTGTCCACCTTGATCGGGAAGTTGAGCGGATCCTGTCCGCTCTGGTTCTTCACCTGGTAGATGTCGGCCTCCACGGCGGAAGCGTTCTCCAGCAGCCGGTCGCCCGCGGCGTGCAGGGTCGCGTCGTCGGAGTGGGCGTACCGGTCCTTCAGCTGGGCCTTCACCCGGCGGATCGCGATGACCGCCCGGTTCGCCTCGTTCACCTTGTCGCGCACGGCCGTCGAGAACGCGTACTGGGCCCGCAGGTCTGCGTCGGTGACGTCCGTGATCCACGGGTTGCGCTCGACGGTGAGCGGGGCGGTGACCGTGTGTCCGTCGGCCGTGAGGCGAACCGTGTAGTGACCGGGAGGCACCGCCGGCCCCATGGGCCGCGCTCCCCAGAAGATCATCCCGGGGAAGCTCACCCAGGGCTCGGTGCGCAGATCCCAGCTCAGGCGGTTGAGCCCGGCGTCCGTGGACAGCCAGGGCCCTCCCCTCCCGCGCCCGCGGCCTCCCGGCCGCCCCTGGGCCGAGTCGGGCTTGGTGGTGTCCGGCACGAAGGTACGGAGCACCGCGCCGGTCGAATCGAGCACGTCCAGGCGAGCCTCCTTCGGGGCGGACTTCACCCACCAGCTCAAGGCCACCCCGGTGCCCGAGCGCACCGCCACGGGTGGCGTGAACATGTGCGCATCGGAGGACTCCAGCGACGGGCTCGCCTGCCGCAGCGGTGCGATGTCGTCGAGCACCCAGAACCCGCGCCCGTGGGACGCGATGACCAGCTCGTTCTTCTCCACCACCAGATCCGCGATGGGCACGTCGGGCATGTTGAGCGCGAGCGACTGCCAGGAAGCACCGTCGTCGTAGGAGACGTAGACGCCGTGGTTCGTGGCCGCGTATAGGAGACCCGGGCGGGTCGGGTCTTCCCGGACGGCGTTCACGAACGCGTCCGGCCGGATCCCGTCGACGATCCTGGTCCACGTCTTTCCGTAGTCGGACGTCTTGAAGATGTAGGGCGCCTTGTCGTCGAGGAGCGGGCGGCGCACCGATACGTACGCCCCACCATCGTTGAACGAGGACGCGTCGATCTGGCTGACCCGCCCGAAGTCGGGCATGCCCGGCGGCGTCACGTTCGTCCAGCTGCCTCCGCCGTCGCGCGTGACGAAGACCAGTCCGTCGTCCGAGCCGGTCCAGATGACGTTCATGTCGTGCTTGCCCGGCCCGACCGAGAAGATCGTCGCGTAGACCTCCGGACCGTTCATGTCGTGCGTGATCGGTCCGCCCGACGGGCCCATGGTCGAGGGATCGTGGCGGGTGAGGTCACCGCTCAGGGCCTTCCACGTCTCCCCGCCGTCCGAGCTCGCCCACAGGCGCTGCGACGAGGTATAGAGCGTCTTGTGGTCGACCGGTGAGAAGAGGATCGGGAAGGTCCACTGCCAGCGCTCGCGGATATCCTTCGATGCTTCGCCCGAATAGAACCAGGGATAGGGATCCACCTCCCGGTCGGTTCCAAGTCTCCGGTTGTGCTTGTCGATATAGCTCCCGTTGTTGGCGCCGGAGTAGAACAGCTCGAAATCGTTCGGGTCGGGAGCGATGTAACCGGGCTCGCCCCCGCCGACCCGGTACGCGACGTTCATCGCACCCGCCGTGACGTCCCCAACCGCGGCCGCGTCTCCGCCGCCCGGCCGACCGCCGCCGCCCGAGCCCGATCGGTTCCAGTCGAAGGGGATGCACAGGGTGCTGTTGTCCTGCTGGGCGCCGCACACGTCGTACGGGATCTTGCTCGTCGTGATCACGTGGTAGAACTGGGCGGTGGGGTAGTCCTCGTCCGTCCAGGCTTCTCCGCCGTTCTTCGTGACCGCGCCTCCTCCGTCGTTGCCGACGACCATGTGGGCGGGATCGTCCGGATCGATCCACAGGTCGTGGAAATCGCCGTGCGTGCCGCGTAGCGTCTCGAGCGTCTTGCCCCCGTCCTTCGAGCGGAAGAGCGACGTGTTCTCCATGTAGACCACGTCCTGGTCCTTCGGGTCGGCGAACACGTTCGTGTAGTAGAAGGCCCGCTGCCGGATGGAGCGGCTGTCGTTGACACGCGTCCATGTCGCTCCGGCGTCGTCGCTCCGGAAGAGGCCTCCGTTCTCGTTCTCGACCAGTGCGTAGACGCGGTTGGAGTTGGCACGCGACACCGCCACGCCGATGCGGCCGACGGGGCCCTCGGCCGGCAGCCCGGGATTCCGCGTGATCTCCTTCCAGGTGTCGCCGCCGTCCGTGCTCTTGAAGAGTCCGCTGCCCGGCCCGCCGCTCGACATCGTGTACTCCTTCCGGTACGCCTCCCAGAGCGCCGCGTACATCACGCTCGGGTGCTGCCGGTCGATGGCGATGTCGATGGCGCCCGTCTTGTCGTCTCGGTAGAGCACGCGCCGCCAGGTGTCCCCACCGTCCGTGCTCTTGTACAGGCCGCGCTCCCTGCTCGGCGCTCCGTACTTCCCGAACACCGCGGCGAACACCACGTCGGGGTTCGTGGGGTGGATGCGGATCTTCGAGATGGCGTCCACATCACGGAAGCCGACGTGGGTCCAGGTCTTGCCGCCGTCCCGGCTCCGGTAGATCCCGTCCCCCGGCAGGATGTTGCCCCTGATCGCCGACTCTCCCATGCCGATGAACACGAGGTCGGGGTTCGTCTCGCTCACCGCGACCGCGCCGACGGACGCGCTCGTGACCTGCCCGTCCGTGACCGGCGCCCATGTCTCACCGCCGTCCGTGGTCTTCCAGAGTCCACCGCCCACGGCCCCGAAGTAGGCCACGTCCGGGCGGCCCCGCACGCCGGTCACCGCGATCGAGCGGCCACCCCGGTCGGGCCCGAGGTTCCGCCACCGGAAGGCGCTCGAGAGCGCCGAGTCCAGGACGACGTTGCCCCGTGGAGCCTGCTGGGCGGCAAGGGCGCCCGGGCCGACGAATCGGGGCGGAAGGACGGCGGCGACGGCAGTGAGCGAGCTCGCCAAGGCGACGGCGAGGACGATGTGAGCGCGACGGGTGTCTACGCCCGAGTTGTGCGACCAAGACATGGCGGCGTCCCGAGGAGGGTGAAGCGTCCGGGAGGGTTGCGCCGCAGAAAGTAGGGTGTGCGCGGGCGTCGCGCACGACCGCCCGGTGCGTCAGTCCTTCTTGAGCGTCACCAGGATCACGCCGCCGGCCCCGCGCGTGCCGTAGATCGCCGTGGAGCTCACGTCCCTGAGCACCTGAATGCGCTCGACCTCGTCGGGGTTGAGACCTCGAAGGGTCTGGAGGACACCGCCCCGGGCGGGCATCCCGTCCAGAATCAGCAGGGGTTCCTGTCCTCCGCTCGCGGTCAGGCCCTGGGCCACGCCCCGCACGCGCACGGACCCGCCGATCACTTGCACGCCCGGAATCCTCCCCTGGAACAGCTCCTCGATGAGGTTGAGGTGCTGGCCGCCCCGTTGCTCCGCCGTCACCGTGGTCACGGCGCCGGTCTCGTTCTTCTCGGGCTGGGGTGTGCCGAAGGCGGCCGGCTCCCGCGCGGGAGGCGCGGGAACACCCGAACGCGGGATCGAGCCCGCGCAACCGGCCAGCGCAGCCAGACCCACGATCAGTCCGAGCCTGCCGAAACCGCTCCGCATATTCGCCCGCTCCTTCACCCGGCCGGAGCCGGATGTCTTCCACCCGGCGTCGACGAGCCGGGTGAGACTTGCCACAACCAGGTCCCGCACCACGTCCGGATTTCGGTGGTCCGGTCTCCCGAGAGACTACCCGCTCCCCCGGAAAAGGATCGGGCGGCCCCGGCATCGCCGGGGCCGCCCTCGAACCTTCAGGACTTCCGTCGTCCTGGTACCACTTGACTCAGGTCATGCGGCTCAATAACCCGGGTTCTGCGTCAGGTTCGGGTTCGAGTTGAGCGCGAAGTTCGGGATGGGGAAGATGATCAAGTGCTGGTCCCCACCGTCGGACGTATGGTTGAACCACGACTTGGTCGTGAACACGCCGAAGCGGATCATGTCCATACGGCGGTGTCCTTCGGCCGCGAACTCCCAACCCAGCTCGTCCAGGAATCGTCCGTACTGGATGTCGGCGCCGCCGTTGACCACCGGAGTGCCTCCGGGGCCGGTCTTCACGATACCGTCCTGGTCGTACCAGCCGTAGTTGTAGACGCTCCCACCCTCCAGCTGTGCGTCCGTCACCGTCGCGGACGCCGGATCGGTCGCCGAGAAGTCACGCTGACGCACCTGCGTCACCAGCGCGCCCGCGCCCGGCTGGCCG
>CAZVYM010000134.1:0-10039 GCA_964630935.1 uncultured Gemmatimonadaceae bacterium
GCAAGGGCCGGAAGACATGGCTGGTGCGGGCGCCGCACAGCCTCGATAATGTCGGGAGACGAACCCTCCCGGGACGCCCTCGCACGGGGCCCCCGGAGTACCGAACCCGAGACCGGACCAGGACGCCCATGAACACGGACCGACGCCGATTCCTGAAGACGACCCTGGCCGCCGGAGGCGCGTTGGGGCTCGGCCTGGACCCGACTCCGGCCTTCGCTCGGAGGGTCGGCGAGGCCCCGGCCCGCTCACCCTCGTCCTCCGAAGCGCCTCGGCATCTCGACATCCTGATCCTTGGCGGCACGAGCTTCCTGGGTCCCCATCAGGTCCGTTACGCGCTCGAGCGCGGGCACTCCGTCTCGATCTTCACGCGAGGACGTACGAAGCCGGCGCTGTTCGAGGAGGCCTTCGAGCACGTCGAGCACCTGATCGGAGATCGGGAGAACAATCTGGAGGCGCTGAAGGGAAGGCGCTGGGACGCCGTCATCGACAACTCGGGCCGCAAGGTCTCCTGGACGCGGGACTCGGCGCAGCTCCTGAAGGGCAGCGCCCGGACCTACCTCTACGTGTCGTCGACCGGGGTGTTCTATCCCTACCGCACGGTCGAGATCGACGAGAACGGCCCGATCCCGCTGACGGACCCGACGGACGGCAAGAGCGAGGACTACGCCTACGGCGTCATGAAGGCGAACTCGGAGATCGAGGCCCGCAAGGCCTTCGGCGACCATGCGCTCATCATCCGGCCCGGCTACATCGTAGGGCCGGGAGACCGCTCCGACCGATTCACCTACTGGCCGGTGAGGGTGGAGCAGGGCGGGGAGATCCTCGTGCCCGGAAAGAAGGACGACTTCGTCCAGCAGATCGACGTCCGCGACCTCACCGAGTGGATGATCCGCAGGCTCGAGGAAGGCGAGGGGGGCGTCTACAACGCCACGGGTCCGGCCTCCCATCTGACCATGGCCGAGTTCGTGTACGGGGTGCGGGCTGCGACCTCGGCGGAGCTGTCGTGGACCTGGATCGAGGACTACGACTTCCTGACCGAGCACGAGATCTCCTACGCGATCCCGTGGATCATGCCGACCGGGGACTACCGGGGCTCCCAGCGGATCGACTGCGCCCGGGCCCGAGCGTCCGGGCTCACGTTCCGGCCCCTGGCCGTGACGGCCATGGACACGCTCGAGTGGTGGCACTCCGACGCGGTCGGCGAAGCGTGGCGGGCGCATCCGCGCTTCGTGCTGACGCCGGAGCGGGAGCGATCGATCCTGGACGCGTGGAAGGAAAGGGCGGGATGAGACCCCGGCCCCGCGCCGTGTAGCCGACGCGGCTCAGGCCCGCGGGCGGGCGTTCGTGCCGCGGGGTCTCAAAACACGCGCACCTGGAAGCGCAGCAGCCGTCCCGGCCTGGGCAGCCCACACGAGTCGTACAGCGCCGTGCCGGTCAGGTTCAGACCGGAGATGGTCGTCTCGACGGAGCGCGTCGAGCCGCTTCTCGTCGACCACGGCCACACCTTCGACAGGGCCGCGTTCAGCCAGGTGCCTCCCGAGAGCTTCACGTCCTCCCCGCTGTCCGGATCGATGCAGTATTGGGAACCGGTGTACTCCGTCTCGACCGTGCCCGCGATGCCGGCGGCGAGCGGCAGCCTCAGGTAGGCGCTGCCCAACTGCTCCGGCACGTTCTCCGGGTGCGTGTTCACGAGCGTGTTGGGGTCGGTCAGCTCGACCGACTGGAGCGTGAGCTCGCCCCCGAAGTCCACGCGACCCATCGTCTGGGAGAACACCAGCTCGACGCCCACGCTCTTCAGCTCGTCTGAGTTCACCCGCATCCGCTTCCCGTTGTCGAGCGAGATGCGCCGGATCGCGTCCGTCAGCGCGTGGCGGAAGCCCACCACCTGCAGCTCGCCCTCGCCCAGCCGGGACGTGACGCCCGCCTCCATCGCGAACAGATGCTCGGGTGTGAGGTCCGGGTTGGGCTCGAAGCGATTGAGCGCCTCCGAGTATGCCTCGCGCAGCGCCGGGAACCGCCCGCGGCGGCTCGCGCCCGCGTGCAGCATCACGTTGCCTCCGGCGACGATGGCCGACAGCCCGACGCGAGCCCCCCAGTCCTCGATGGCCGGCAGGGCTGCGAGCCCACCGGTCAGCGGCGTCGTGCCTCGATCGTAGGCGCCCCCGAAGCTCAGGCGCAGCGCGGAGAGCCCCGAGCCGGGCCGATCGACGAGGCGCCAGACGTTCTCCGCGGCCACGCTCACGAGCTTCTGCTCGAACGAGCGGAGCTCGCCGTCCACGTCCTCGTCGTGCCTGATGTCGGCCCAGGTGAGGGAGGCCATGACATCGCCGCGCGAGCCGAGCGTGTGGTCGGCCAACGTGCGGAGGGACACGGTCCGGTCGTCCCCGTTCTCGTAGCCGTCGATCTGGTCGTAGGCACGGGAGGTGTACGAGCGGATGTCGGTCTTGCCGTCGTCGAAGCCGAGGCTCGCCTCCACGTCACCTCGGCCGAAGGGCGTCGTCCGGTCACCCGTCCCGGCCGAGGCCGCGACGATCGTTCTCCGGATGTCGGGATACCGCCAGAGGCGTGGCTCGGCGGCCCCCAGCTCCGCCGCGATCCCCCGGTCCGCCTTGTGGGTCAGCGCCGACAGGCCCGCCCAGGCTCCACCGTCCGCGTCGTACCGGAAGGCCATGAAGCCGTCGATGTTGTGGAAGTCGGTATTGAGTCGGAGGCCGTCGGAGGTCGGCACGGGCTCGGCCACACCGCTCGGAAGCGGGAGGCCCGGGCTGTCGCGCAAACCGGCGCCGAAGCGCACCGATCCTCGGCCTCCGGCGGTCCTGAACGGCACCGCGGCGTTGGCGGAGGTCGCCCAGCCCCTCGCGTCGTCGACGCTCGCGGACGCCTCGACGGTCGGGCTGTCCGAGAGTCCCGCACGCCGCGCGACGTTCATGTGAACCACACCGCCGAGCACGTTGGGGCCCTCGAGCAAGGTCGAGAGACCCCGCACGAAATGGACCTCGCGGAACGCGTCGGCCGGAAGGACCGAGACGTCGGTGCGGGCGTCGTAGCCAAGCGTCAGGGGCACGCCGTCGACCAGGACGGCCACCTGACGGGACTCCGAGCCTCGCACCGAGATCTCGGACTGCCCGCGGGAGTTCGTGCGCACCAGCACGCCCGTCACCTCGCGAAGGAGCTCCGAAGTCGTGGGGGCGGCTTGTAGCCCCAGCTCCTCTACCCGGATCTCCAGGGCGCTCGCACCCCCGATGGTCGTCACGGGACGTTGGGCTTGGACCTTGAGCCCTTCGATGCGGAAAACGGTCGTATCGGAGCGGGTCGTGTCGGCCTGCGCATCGGCCGCGCACGGGAGTCCCAGGCTCATGCTCAAGGCCAGGGCGCAGCGCCTGAAGTGGCTCGAGGTGCTCATCGCTTTCGGTCCGGGTCGACGGGGGCGTGCATCCCTCGGACACCAGTACCGCGGGGGCACTCCCAGGGATGCAACGATCGTGTCGCGATGGGCAGGTGCCGAATGTCTAATGGAATCCCGCCGCTCGAGCCACCCCCTCCGCAACGCGTCGATCCTCCGCGTTCGGCCCACCCTCGCCTTCCCGCTCTTCGTCATCACTCTTGCAGAATCGCGGCCCGCGTCCCATGGTGCGTTCCGGCCCGCCGGGGCGCCTGGACCGTCGCACCCAAACGCGACACTGCCCGGACAGGTGGATGCTGGTGTGGTCGCCATCTCTGCCGGTGTCTGCGCCCGCACCGACTCTCCCGAGGGATTCCCATGCCGCTGTACATGGATATTCACGACGTCCCCGACGACGTCACGCCCGAGATGGTGCGAGATGCCCACATGGCCGACGTCGAGATCCAGGACACCTACGGCGTAACCTACCGCGGTTACTGGTTCGACACTGAACGGAGGAAGCTGGCCTGCCTGGCGGAGGGTCCCTCGCCGGCCGCCTGCGCGGCGGTCCATCGACACGCGCACGGACTCGTGGCCGACAAGATCATCGAGGTGACCCCCGACAACGTGAGCGCCTTCCTGGGCGGCGTGGAGATCAACCCGGCGGGAGAGGCGGTCCTCGGCGACGGAGGGCTCGACCCCGGAGTCCGGATCGTGATGGTCACCGAGCTCGACAACCTGGCCTCGGTCGGAAGCCGTCTGGGCGACGAGGCGGCCATGCAGGTGCTGGAACGACACGATCGCGTCGTCCGGGAGGCCGTGACCGAGTTCGGCGGGCGTGAGGTACGGCATTCCGGCGACGGCATGATGCTGAGCTTCGTATCGGCGTCGGCCGCCGTCCAATGCGCGCTCCACATTCAGCGCGCATGCGCGAAGGAGAAGGCGGACGGCGAGGCTCCGTCCGTACGGATCGGGTTGTCCGCGGGCGAGCCCGTAGCGCGCCACACGGAGCTGTTCGGCGTCGCGGTGGAGCAGGCACGCGCGATCGCGCGCACGGCCCGTCCGGGTGAGATCCTCGCCTCGGTCGCGGTCAGGGAGCTCTGTGCCGGAAAGGGGCTGAAGTTCGCCCGCGCGGCGGACACCCGGCTGCCGGGGCTTCAGGAGCCGGTGGCGCTCGCATCCGTGCTCGGCGACGGGACCGGAGCGCAACGGGTCGAATCGCGGGACCGCTCCGCTGCGAGCACCCCGGACGACCAGATGCGTCGGCTCGGGGCCGCCCTCGCCAACCGCTACGACGTCGAGCGAGAGCTCGGGCACGGGGGGATGGCTACGGTCTACCTCGCACGGGACCTGCGCCACGATCGATCGGTGGCGATCAAGGTGCTGCTACCGGAGCTCGCCCTGCGCCTCGGCACCGAGCGGTTCCTCCAGGAGATCCGCGTCGCGGCGAAGCTCACCCATCCCAACATCGTGCCCCTCTACGATTCCGGGGACGCCGACGGCCTGCTCTACTACGTGATGCCGCACCTGGACGGAGAGAGCCTCCACGACCGCATCGCGCGCGAGCGACAGCTCGCCGTGGACGGCGCCGTCGAGATCGCACGCACGATCGCCTCGGCGCTCGACTACGCACACCGGCACGGCATCATCCACCGCGACATCAAGCCCGACAACGTCTTGCTGCACGAGGGGCAGCCGATGGTCCTGGACTTCGGCGTTGCCCTGGCGCTCACGCACGCCGGGGACGAGCGGCTGACCGAGCCGGGGCTCTCGCTGGGCACCCCGGCCTACATGAGCCCGGAGCAGGCGGTCGGCGACCACGACATCGACCTGAGGACGGACGTGTACTCGCTCGGCTGCGTGGTCTACGAGATGCTGTCCGGCGAGGCGCCGTTCAGCGCCGCCACCATTCAGGCGCTGATCGCGAAGATCCTGGCCGACGCCCCGTCCCGCCTCTCGCGCCTGAGACCCGGAATTCCCGCGCACGTCGACGAAGCGGTCCACCGCGCGATGGCCAAGGTGCCCTCGGACCGGTTCGACACGGCGAAGGCCTTCGCGGAGGCGCTCGTCGAGGAAACGTAGAGGTTCGTGGCGCGGCCCGCGAACACAGCGGAGGCTCGCAGGACTGATGCACCGCATCGTCCAGCGAGCCCCCGCCGTCGTCGGATGGAAGTGGGCGAGCGGCCCCGGGAAGCGATGCCTCCGCCCGCTCCCCGACCTCCTACTTGAGCTCGTCGGCTCGCACCATCCGAATCCCGAACACGGGCGCGATCCGGCTCCCTTCGTTCGCCTGGAACCGCACCGTCACCTTCTCCTTTCCCTTCACGAGCGCCGCCGGCACCGGATAGGTGACGTCGTGGAAACGCGGCGGATCCGAGGGCGTCTCGGTCGCGTCGGCCACCTTCCTGCCGTCGACCTGGACCTCGAACGAAGCCGGGCCGCCCCGCCCTCCGCTGTGGTACGTCACGACGAGCGCCATCGGGTGGGACGGATCGACCGGCACGTCGTAGGAGAACCAGCTGCGCGCCGCCCGACCGAAACGATCCTGCACCCGCACGGGCCTGCGGGCGTCGTCCCCTCCCTGGTAGTGGAAGGCCTGCTCCTCGCGGAAGTTGCCCACCGGGACGGACGCGACGCTGGCCGCGTCGAGCATGGCCTCGTGCTTGGCCTCGGCCACGTACTCCGCGTGCTTCTTCTCCCATCCCTCGGGCGTGTACGTATCCCAGTACACCGCGTAGGTGCGCTCGTGGAGCTCGTGGAAGGGCATGAGCTCCACATCTCGCGCGGCGCCCTCGGCCGTGGGCTCGCGGCCGATGCCGGCCGTGCGGAAGTGGCCGGGCTTGCCGGCCACGGGCTCGAACCACCGCTCCAGAGGCTTGTCGGCCGCGACCAGGACGGGCGCGATCGGGCGCTCCGGCGGAGGCCCGTCCGGGCCGCCCTGACGCCCGCGTCCACGCTCGGGCTCCGGCCCGATGTCTCCGGCCAGAACGAGGGGTCCCCACATGATCGTGGTGCGCCGGGGGTCGTCGGGTGTCGGCTCCAGACGGAGGGACTTCGGAAGCGTGACCTCCACCACGTCACCGCTCTTCCAGGTGCGCTCGATGTCGACGTAGGAGCTCAACGGGTAGGGGAAGTAGTACGGACCGTGCCGCCCCTCCGTGTCGCCGACGTTCACGGGCGGCGCTTCGACGCTCTGGCCGTTGACCGTGATCCGGAAGTCGTCTCCCGCCCAATAGGGGCGGCGCATCTTGAGCGTGAACTTCCTCGGCGACTTCACGTCCATGGTGAGCTTCGCGCTCTCTCCGACGGGGAAGTCCGTCTCCATGGCCAGCTTCACGCCGGCGTCCGCCCACTGCGCGGTCGAGGGCACGTAGATGTTCACCCAGAGATGGTCACCGTCCTCGTAGTAGATGCCGTCGTTGATCAGCGCGTGATTCTCCATCCCCGTGCAGACACAGCACGTGAACGCGTGGAACATGTCTTGGTACTCGTGGGTCACGCCGCGCCCCACCGGCACCATGTAGCACATGCGCCCGTCGTTGGGATCGATCGACGCCATCTGATGGTTGAACAGCGCCCGCTCGTGATAGTCCGCGTAGTGCACGTCGGGATCGATCGTGAAGAGCCGGCGCGCGAGCTTGAGCATGTTGTAGACGTTGCACGACTCCGCGGTGCGCCCGTCCACGATGCCGCCGATCACGTCGGGGGGACCGTACGCCTCGCTCTGGCCGTGGCCACCCGTGGAGAAGTCGTGGTGGTGGACCACGGCGTCGAAGAAGAAGGAGCCGGCCTGGAGGTCGGAGGCCCTTCCGGTGTAGGCGAAGCGATCGACCGAGCCGATCAGCTTCGGGATGGCCGTATTGGCGTGCTTGCCGCCGAGGTCGTCCTGATGTCGCTGGAGCGGGTCGATGAAGGCCCGGTGCTCGAACTTCCAGGACAGGTCGAGCCACCGCTTGTCCCCGGTGTCGGCATACAAATCGACCAACGTCTCGTTCATGCCGCCGAACTCGCACAACATCATCTTCTGGAGCTGGGCGTCGGAGAGTCCCGACAGGATCCCCTCGGCCCACGCGGCGAACTTGATCTCCACGTCCAGTGCGGTCTTGTTGCCCGTGAACCGGTACGCGTCCCGCAGGCCCGCATACATCTTGTGCAGCGTGTACCAGGGCGACCACTGCCCGTTCAGGTCGAACGCGGCCACCTCGATGTCGCCTTTGGCCAACCGGTTGAAGGAGTCCCGTCCTCCTTCGAGCGCGACCAGGTAGCCGTCGCCGTTCTTGTCCTGCACGATCTTGAGCTCGTCGACGATGTAGTCCGCACGCCGCTTGAACTCGTCGTCGCCGGTCGCGGCCCACATGAGGCTCACGGCCGACAGATAATGCCCACAGACGTGGCCGGTGAGGTTGCGGCCGCCCCCGTCCCATCCTCCGTACGGCTCGGCTTTCGGTTTCAGGCCCGCGCGCTCGCGGAAGTAGGCGAGCATGCGATCGGGCTCGAGCTCAAGGAGGTACTTCCGGTCGAGCTGCTGGGCGTGCTCGAGCGGCCCTCCCGGTCGGAGGCGGACGGCGTCGAGCGGCAGGCGCCGGGCCTGGAGCATCAGATCCTCGACGGCCCGCACCCGAGGATCTTCCCGGGGGTCCTCTCCCGGGTTCTTCCCGATCTCGGCTGCCTGCAGGGGGATACGATTGAGAAGCGGTACCGCGCCGGCTCCCAGGCCGAGCTTCAGGGCGGTGCGTCGAGAAATGATCACGGGAACCTCCTGGATGGCTTTCTCTGTGCGCCTCGGCTGGTGCGAGGGGCGCAACGTCGTCTCACCCGGCGGACTGGAGAACGATCTGCGGAGAGGGTCCTTTCAGAGCTCCCAGGCCCGGTCGCTGGTTCGGTCGGGAGCCGCCGCCGTATGATCCTGCCTTGCCGAGCGTACAGTATTACAGATAGGCTGAAGCCGATCGCCGGGTTCCCTCGCTGAGCCGGACCGTTCACTTGTCGCGTCTGCCCTCCCGAATCCTCGTCGCCCTCACGGCCCTCGCCGCCTTCGCCGAGCCAGGGCAGACGCAGCAACGGCGCTCAGCGGCCCCGCTCCGTGGATCGGTCGTGATCGGCTCGATCTTCGACCACGAGACGGGCGAGGCGCTCGCCGACGTGCAGGTCACCCTCGAGGGCACGAGCGCGGGCATCGAAGTCGATGGCAGGACCCGTCTCACCGACGAGGGAGGTCACTTCGCGTTTCCGGGTCTGCCTCCGGGCACGTACGTGTTGCGCGCGAGCTTCGTCGGTCGTCTGACCCGCGTGGACACGCTCCGGATCGAGCCCGACGCGGACGTGCGGGTGGCGATCACGCTGGCGGTCTCTCCGCTCGATCTGGAGCCGATCGTCGTCACGGTCCATCGGGCCCGTCGCGATCCGATGCACGGATTCGACGAGCGCCGCCTCCACAACCAGGGCACGTTCATCACGCGTGACGAGATCGAGCAGCGCAATCCCCTTAGCGTGTCGGACCTCCTGCGCAGCGTACCGGGCGCCAGATTCGAAAGGATCGGCCCGACAGGCAGCTACATCATGAGGTTCGAGAGCGACTGCCGTCCCGTGATCTGGGTGGACGGGAATCGTGTGTTCGACGCTTCGTGGAACGGCACGCCTTACGGCATCGACGACCTCGTTCCGGCCGAGCAGGTGGAGGCGATCGAGGTCTACCGAGGCTCCGGCAACGTGCCGATCCAGTTCGGTCCGAGCTCGTGCGGGGCGGTGGTGATATGGACGCGCCCGGCGCTGCCCGGTCCGCCCCACACGTTCCGGTGGAGGCCGGTGTTCATCGGGCTCGGTCTCGTGGGATTGGGGCTCCTGCTGGTGCACTGAACCGGCACCCCGATGGCCGCCCGTGCCCGGGCGGGACGAATGCGTGCATCCCTTGTGTACAGGCGGGCCGGCGACCCGTACATTCGGCGCTACACCCGGCACGCCGCGCGAGAACTTCCTGCCCCCGGTGGGCTCGCCGGGCCTGCGACGTTCTTGCATTCCGGTGAATGAAGGAGCCATCCATGCGTCCCCGCATTCTCTTCTGGCGCGCCGTAGGCGTGCTCTCGGTCGTCGCCGTCTCCGCGCTCCCCACGGGAGCCCAGCAGCTCTCGACGTCGCTCCTGGACGGGTTCGAGTTCAGAAACGTGGGGCCGTTCCGGACCGGTGCCATGGTCACGGCGTTCGGCGTGCCCGCGACCCCGGAGGAGGCGCACCTCAGGACCTTCTATGTCGGGGTCCGGAACGGCGGCGTCTGGAAGACCGTGAACAACGGCACGACGTTCGAGCCGGTCTTCGACGGGGCGGGGCCGCTCAGCATCGGCGCGCTCGCGGTCGCTCCATCCGATGCCGACCAGGTGTGGGTGGGAACGGGCGAGGCGCTCGGGACCCGCTACTCCACGTCGGGAAACGGCGTCTACAAGTCGACGGATGCGGGCAGCACGTGGCAACACGTGGGGTTGGAGGGCACCCAGCACATCGCTCGTATCGTGGTGAGCCCGAACGACCCGAACACCGTCTACGTGGCCGCGGTGGGTCACCTGCAGAGCATGAATCCCGAGCGGGGGGTCTACCGGACCCGCGACGGGGGGCGCACGGGGGAGAAGGTACTCTTCGTCAGTGACTCGGTCGGTGTGGTCGATC
>CAZVYM010000135.1:0-9946 GCA_964630935.1 uncultured Gemmatimonadaceae bacterium
GGTAGCGCTGGTAGAGGTCGCGGGTGAAGTAGAGCGCGCCCAGGTTCATGTGGCTCGACACGGTCGAGAAGTGGATGGCCAGGATGGCCGCGAAGAACATACCGACGAGTCCTGCGGGCAGCAGCTCGAGCCCCATCCTGTACCAACCGAGCTCATACTCGGAGGCGTCGGTGATGTGCGGCAGCATCACGAAGAACGCGAGGATCGAAGCTGCCCAGATCCCGTTCCTGAGCAGCGTGATCGCGCCCCCCCACCAGATACCATAGGCGCTGTCGCGCACGGTCTTGGCCGACTGGATACGCTGCGCCTCGATGTACCAGTCCAGGCTGGTGCCCATCCCGAACCCGCCGACCACCGCGATGACGAGCATCGTGATCCACCAGGCGGTCGGAAACGCCCCGCTGAACCAGCCGGTGAACGCCAGCGAGTTCAGCCGCCACGCCTGACCCATGTCGGTCACGCCCTCGACGACTCCGTGCGGGCCCCCGGCGGCCGCGATCCCCACGGCCGAGACCAGGAGGATGGCGAAGATGGCCACGATCCCCTGGAGGAAGTCACCCATGACCACGCCCCAGTAGCCGGCCGCCAGCGTATAGAGCGCGGTGATGAGGGTGGGCACGACGAGCCCGATCCAGACCGGCCAGCCGAACGCGAGCTGGCACACTCGGCCCATGGCGATGCCCACCCAGCCGAGGATGAACATGTTCATGAAGACCTGCCAACCGGCCATCCAGCCGCGCAGCAGCTCGGCGCCGAAGCCATGGAAGCGCACCACCTGCCACTCGGCCTGCGTGAACGCGACGCTGCGGCGGTAGATCCGGGCCGACACGAACGAGGCGACCGAGGTCCACGCGGCGAAAAACGTGTACCAGAGCCCGCGGAGCCCGTGCTCGTAGACGGTGCCGGTGACCCAGATGGGCGTGTCGGTCGCGGTGTGCGTGCTGAAGACCGACGCCGCGGGTAGCCACCAGGGCAGCCTACGCCCGGCCAGGAAGAAATCGGACTCCGAGCGGCGCGCGAGCCTGTAGAAGAATCCGGCCCCGCCCACCATCAGGACGAGGAAGGCCAGCGTCCAGAACCAGTCGAGCGGTGTGAAGTGGGTCAAGCCTGGTCTCCTTCGGGAGAGGTGGGGCCTGTGGAGGGGACGCGTTCGGACACGAGCCCCAAGAGAGTGGGGCGGGGGGGGCGGTCGCAAGGCGGAGGTCGTGCGGCGCCTCCGGGCTTCACCTCACGGGCTCGGGGGTCTCGACGGGTCGGGGTCGGCGCGGCTGGCCGGCTCCGACTCCGTGGGACCGGACAGCTCGGGCTCGGCGCCCCCGGACGGCTCGCCCGGTCGCGGTGGTCCGGCCCAGCCGCCTTCGGCCCGGGCGGCCACCGCCGAGACGAGCGCCACCAGAGCGCGTCGGCCCCGCTTCTGCCCGTGGCGGTAGATGGCGCGGTAGCCCGCGAGCCCGCCTCCCGCGCCGCCGCCGCCGGCCACCATCGCCCCGACCACGAGAGGCCCGACGCCTGGCAGGAGGAGGGCGGAGAGTCCGAACGCAGCGCCGACGCCGATCCCGCCGCCGATCAGCGTGAACGTCGAGGCGGCCACCGCGTTCCAGCCCCAGGCGCCCGAGACCGGTCCACGCATGGTCAGCTCCGTGGCCGCACCGTGCTGTCGGGGCGTGAGGGTGGCACACACCTGCCGCAGGTCCGCGTAGCTGGCGTCTCCGAGGAACCCGCTTCCCGACACCCACATCCCTGCGCCCTGGATGTCGAACGTGAGCACGCCGCCGTTCAGCGGATCTCCCTCCCGATCCAGCAGCGCGAGGTTGAACGGCTCGACGGGAAGGACCGACTCCATCGCGTCCAGCACCTGTCGCGGCGTCGCGCGCAGCGTGCGGCGGACGGTGATCGAGGCCTCGGGATCGCCCAGGATCCTGCCGGACAGGGTGCGTCCCGTTCCCCGCGCTCCGAGCGCGGTGACCCGGTCCGCGCGCAGGTCGGCCACCGCGGCGTCGACGAACTCGGACCCGATGCCGGCCTCCAGGGCGGCGGCGCGGACGTGCGTGAGCTCGTAACCCTCGGGGGACCCGCCGGCGCTTCCGGTGGGCGCCGCTCCCTCACCCTCGCCCGGTCTCCAGGCCGCGAGCGGCTCGGCGCGGCTCGCCGCTTCCGCCTGAAGCTGAGCCGCGCGCTGCCAGAGGCGCCTCGCCTCCTCTTCGGTCACGTACTCACGATCGCCGGCCACGAACAAAAGAGAGTGGGGAGGGGATGGGGGAGCAAGGACCGCCCGCGATGGGACCGCGCCCGCGGCCCAGGAGGGGCGCGGGTGGGGCGGGGTGCTTCCGGTCGAGTCCGCGAGACCTCTCCCTTACACGACCTCCTTCGCCATCACGGTCCAGTCGTCGTGGGCGTGCCCCCCGGCGATCCAGCGGTCCATCTCCTCGGCGATCGCGGGGATGGCGGTCAGGTGCACCTGACCGCGTGCCGCTTCGACCATCATGAGGCGGGCGTCCTTGCGCGCCATGGTGAGCTCCCAGGACGGGTCCTCGAACTGTCCCAGGAGGATGCCCTTGATCCGGGCGGGGGCGCCGGCGCCGAAGTTGAGCCAGTCGAAGAACCCCGCCGCGTGGTCGGGCGCGATGTCCATCGCCCGTGCCAGCCTGAGGAAGTCGATGAGCCCGGTGGTCATCGAAAGCAGAAAGAGATTACCCAGGAGCTTGAACTGGGCGGCGCGCTCGGGCTGCGGGCCGAGGTAGCGGACCTGGCCGGTCATCTTCGCGAGCTCGGGCTCGAGCCGGTCGAAGAGGGCCCGGTTCCCCGAGGCCAGCATCATGCCCGTGCCGTCGCGCGCGTTCTGCGGGCCCATGAACACCGGGGCGTGCTGGAAGGCGAACCCTCGCTCCGTCCAGCGCGCGACACGGTCGGCCGTGTCGGACGGAGAGGTCGTCGTGTGGTCCACGATGACCACTTCTTTCTGCAGGCCGTCGCGGGCGCGCTCCAGGACGTCGTCCACGGCGGAGTCCTCGGACAAGGCCAGGTGGATCCGCTCGGCGCCTCGCGCCGCGTCGACGGGATCGTCGAACGCCACCGCACCCTCGGCCTCGAGCAGCTTCGCCTTGGACGCGGTCCGGTTCCAGACGTGCACCTCCTCACCTCTCTCGAGCATCGCACGCGTGAAGTTCGAGCCGAGGAGTCCCATCCCGTAGAAAGCGATCATGTCGGTATCCGTAGCGGCGGGTGCGAAGGGCAGGCCGAAGGAAAGGTACCCGGCTTCCGGGTCGAGTTCCGGCCCGGACGCCGGCCACGTGACACCGCCGAGGCGCACCCCGCGACAGACGGACCGCGCGCGGCCTCAGTCGGCGTCCGGATAGGCGACGATCTCGAGGTTGAGGGCCTCCTCGATCCGCTCGTTCTCCACGACCCGGTCCAGCGCGTCCACGACTCGGGGATCGAACTGCGATCCGCGGGCGTCCCGGATCGTCTCCAGTGCCTTCTGAAGAGGTACGCCGTCCCGGTACGGGCGGTGGTTGGTGAGGCTGTCGAAGGCGTCGGCCACCGCGACGATCCGTCCGCTCTCGGGAATCGCCTCGCCCGAGAGGCCACGGGGATAGCCGCCACCGTCCCAGTGCTCGTGGTGCGTGAGCGCGATCTCCTCCGCTGCCTGGATGATGGGATTGCGGCTGCCGGCGAGGAGTTGGCCTCCGACGAGCGTGTGGCTCTCGATGACCTTGCGCTCGGCGGGCGTGAGCCCTCCGGACTTCTTCAGGATCGAATCCGGGATGGCGATCTTGCCGAGGTCGTGCAGGGGCGCGGCCTTCTCGAGCGTCTCCCTCCGTTCGCGCGACATCCCGAGGTGGCGGGCGAGGAGCCCGGAGAGGATGCCGACCCGCTCGGCGTGACGGCCGGTCACGTCGTCCCGGAACTCGGCGGCTCCGGCCAGTCGGCGGAGCACTTCCTCGCGGGCTTCCTCGAGCTCCGCGGTGCGCGCGGCCACCCGGTTGCGGATCTCGTCTTCCACGAACCCGATCCAGCGCTCGTACGAGCGGGTGCGCAGCAGGTTTCTCGCCCGGACGTCCGTCTCGACGAGGGCGAAGGGCTTGTCGACGAAGTCGACCAGGGGGAGCGTCGAGGCCCGCTGGCGGAGGTCACGGTTCTGGTCCCCGAACAGGAAGAGGAGCGCGGGAGCGGACGCCCTGCGCTTCTCGAGCATGGACAGGAGATCGCGGAGGCCGTCTCGCGGCAGGTCGGTGTCCACGATCATGAGGTCGACCCGCATGTGCCCGAACCCGTCCAGGACGGTGGAGAGCCCATCCGCGACGAGCTCGCATTGGACGCCCTGGTCCCTCAACATCCGGGCCACGAGATCGCCCCGGGCACGGTCGGCGTGGAGGACGAGCACCCGCTGGTCGGCCCCGACGGGCGGGTGGACTCCGGCTCCGGGCGGCCGGTCGCCCGGGGACCCGCCGCGAGGAACGCCGCCACCGGGGGAGGCGTCGTGGGGATCGGGGCCGCCGGCGGGCGCGCTGCCCGGTGGGGTGCCGTCGGGGGCACCGTCCTCGGGAGAGGCGGCCGTGAACGCGTCGAAAGGCGAGTCGGGGGCCGGCGCGGCCGGCGCCGCGGACGGGGCGGCGTCGACCGGGAGCTTGCGCGTCGAGGCGGGCTGGTCGAGGAGCCGCCGGACCTGTCGAGCGAGCGTATAGATGGAGACGGGCTTCGTGAGGTGCTCGCACACCGCGCCCGGCACGCCGCCCCAGTCGATCTCATGCTGCGGATAGCCCGACAGATAGAGGACGCGTACGTCCTCCTGGACCTCCTGGAGCATCTCGACCAGGCGGAAGCCGCCCATGTCCGGCATGACGATGTCGGTGAGGACGGCGTCCAGGGGCTCGTCGAGCCCGCGTGCGATCTCCACCGCACGCTGCGGCGAGGGCGACTCCAGCACCATGTACCCGAAGCGGCGGAGCGTTCGGGAGATGCTGCGGAGCGCATCCACGTCGTCGTCGACGACCAGGAGCAGCTCGCCGCGACCTTCCGGGACCTCCGCGTCGTCCGAGGGGGGCCCCGGTCGCTCCTCCTCCTTGCGCTTGCCCATCCGCCCGATCACGATCACGCGGTCCCGGCCCTCGCTCTTCGCCCGGTAGAGCGCCTGGTCCGCCGCGGCGATGAGGACGTCGGGCGACACCATGCCGTTCTCGTATTCGGCGATGCCCGCGCTGACGGTCAGCGGCCCGGACGACAGCGCGAGCTCCCTCAGTCCGGCGCGCACGCGCTCGGCGAACACGCGGGCGCCGGCCGCCTCGGTATCGCGAAGCACGGCGATGAACTCCTCGCCGCCGAAGCGGGCCGTCGTGTTCATCGCCCGATTCTCCGTCTGCAGGATCTCGGCGAACCGCACCAGCACACGGTCGCCCTCAGAGTGTCCGTGCAGGTCGTTCACGCGCTTGAAGTGGTCGAGATCGAAGAGGACGACGGAGAGCTTGGCCCCTCGCTGCGCGGCGGCGAAGGCCTTCTCCAGGTCGAGGATCGCGTGTCGGCGGTTGGGGATCCCCGTGCCGGCGTCGGTGAGCGCCAGGCGCTCGGCCCGCTCGAGGGAGCGGTGGAAGATGGTGGAAAGCACGCCGCTGCCCAGAGACACCGCCGTGAGGACGCTGACGACGCCGAGGAGGATCTGGGGCGATGGTGGCGCGGCGTGGATCGCGAGGACCACCGCCTGGGCGACGGAGAAGGCGGCCATGCCCGCCGCGAGCGCCACGGAGGCTCCCTTCCACCCCCGGTAGTAGGACAGCAGGAAGCCGGGGATGAGCGCCAGGAGCCAGATGAGGATGCCGACGTTCTCGCCGGTCCAATCGGGGAAGATCGCCGAGCCGCCGATCGGGACCCAGAGGCAGACGAGAGAGAGCACGAATGCCGTGTAGGGCACCCGCCTCGGCCGGAGCTCGATGTTGATGCGTGACACCTGTCCCCCGGAGTTGGCTCGGTGTGTCGTCCGCACTTGTTCTCGGCGTTACTGCGGTCCGGCTTTACACGGGTGCCGAGCGGGGGGCAAGTTCGGTTGTCACGACGGGGATCCGAAGGGATTAGTAGGCTCGTCCCGATCCCCATGTCAAGCAATCACACAAGGATGCCGCGCATGCCCCGCAGGCCGTCCGTTCGCCGGTTCGTCCTCTTCTTCGCGATGGCCGCGGTCGGCCTCCCCGCACCGGGCCGGCTGGAGGCACAGCAGGAGCGGGTCGTCCCGTCCTGGCTCGTGATCGGCGCCTATCCCGTGGTTCGCGGGCAGGAGCGGGTCTCCCACCCCTATCTGCCCGACGAGGCGTCGCTCGCGCCGGAGCCCGGCGGGAGCGTGGGCGGCAAGACGTGGCACGAGGCGCGCTCCGACGACCTTGGCCGCGTGGACCTCCAGAAGGTCCTGCCCGGCGGCGGGCTCGAGCAGGCCGCGGCCTATGCGTTCAGCTGGGTCACGAGCCCGGACGAGCGCACCGTCACCCTGGCGTTCGAGTCCGACGACGACATTCGCGTGTGGCTCGACGGCACGCTCGTCCTCGACCACGAGGTGGCGCGCGGGGTGGGAAGCGGCACCGACACGGTCACGGTGCGGCTGGCCAGGGGCGCGAACCGCCTGCTCCTGAAGATCGTGAATCGCACGGGGGGCTTCGGGCTCGGTGCCCGCATCCTCGACACGCAGACGGGAACGCCGGCCGATCTGGGCCTCGCCGATACGCGTCCCGCGGAGGTGCCGGTCGCGGCGGCGCCGAAGCCCGCGCTGACCCTGGCACCGCTCGGCGTGGCGGCCTCCGCCGTGCTGGATGCTTCCACGGGCGAATTGCGCGTGCCGGTCGTGGCCCGCGCGGCCCGCTGGGGCGGCCTCGCCGGTGCCGTGAAGGTGCGCGTGGGCTCGCGGGAGGCCGCCCTCCCGAGCGCCCCGGACGGAATGGCGGCGAGCGTCGAGCTACCGACAACCTGGAGCGACCTGGCGAGCGCCGTGGCGGCGGGCGAGCGGGGGATCGAGGTCGACGGGGCCGGCGTGAGCACGCACGGGCGTGCCGTCGAGGCGGGGCCGGTGCTCGGCGTCCTGGCGCACCCGATCGAGGTCGACGGATGGCGTTGGCTGGACGCGGGCGGAGCCTGGCACGCCCTGGTCGACACGAGCGACTTCGGCGTGGCCCGCCCGACGGTGCGGGAAGCTCGGGCGCTCGCGTTCACCACGAAGGTCCCCGCGGTGCTGGCGGGTCTCGGACTCGACATGGAGGCGGCCGAGTTCGGCGCGATCGGCTCGAAGGTGCTGGTGAACGGACGGGCGGCCACGATCCCGCCCTCCGGCCGGGTGCGGCTCTGCGGACCGTGCGCCGAGGGCGATTCGCTCGCGGTCCGTATCGAGCCGAACGGCCGGTGGTGGGATCCGCCCCGGCTGGTCGTGCCCGATGCCGGATGGATGGAGATCTCCGAGGGCGCGCGCTGGGCGCGCTACTTCCTCGGCGACGACGCGGCGCCCGCTCCCCCGGACGGTGCGTTCGCGCGGCAGCTCCTGGAAGCGAGCGCGGACCCGAAGAAGACCGAGTACCACCGGCTGGTCGCGGGCTGGATGGGGAAGCTCGCGCCCGCGATCCGACGGATGAGCGCGGACACGATCGACATCGTGGGCAACGCCCACATCGACGCGGCGTGGCTCTGGCGCTGGGACGAGACGGTCGACGTGGTACGGAACACGTGGCGCACGGCGGCCAAGCTGCTCGAGAAGTACCCGGGCACCACCTTCGCCGGCTCGGCGGCGGCCTACTACGAGTGGGTGAAGGAGTACGAGCCTTCGCTCTTCGCCGAGCTGCAGCGCCTGCAGAAGGAGGGTCGCTGGGCGGCGGTGGGCGGCTGGTGGGTGGAGTCCGACGCGAACCTCCCGTCCGGCGAGGCGTTCGTCCGCCAGGGTCTCTACGGGCAGCGGGCCTACGAGCGCTTCTTCGGCACGACGGCCAAGGTGGCCTGGATTCCCGACACGTTCGGCTACGCATTCACGCTTCCGCAGATCTTCAAGAAGGAGGGCCTCGACTTCTTCGTAACGCAGAAGCTCCGCTGGAACGACACGGACCAGTGGACGGCCGACAAGAACCTGTTCTGGTGGGAGGGCCGCGACGGCACGCGCATCCTCACCTACATCCCGTACGGCTACTCGGACATCCTCGACCCCCAGCAGCTCGCCGACCGGTACAAGGCGTCGAAGGACTCGACCGCGTCGGGCCGCATGATGGTCCTCTACGGGGAGGGTGACCACGGCGGTGGGCCAACCATGAAGATGCTCGACCGCGCGGAGACGCTCCGGCGCATTCCGACGTTCCCGACGCTCCACGGCGACCTTCCCGTGAACGTGCTCGAGAAGATGAACGCGCACGCGGACTCGGCGCCGGTCATCCACGACGAGCTCTACCTCGAGTACCACCGCGGGGTCTACACGAGCCAGTCGGAGATGAAGGAGTGGAACCGGCGGATGGAGGGCCTGCTCGGCGCGACCGAGGTGGCGGCGGCGCACGCTTCGTTCTTCGCTCCGGACGACGCCTGGTACAACTACCCGAGGGGCGCGCTCACGCGGGCGTGGGAGAAGACGCTCTTCAACCAGTTCCACGATCTCCTGCCCGGCTCGGGGATCGGGCCGATCTACGCCGACGCGGTGGCCGACTACCGCGAGGCGGAGCGGGTCACGGACCTGGAGCTCGGCCGGGCCGCGGACATGATCGCGGGCCGGATGGACACGCGTCCGCCCGTGGAGGGTGGCCGGCCCTACGTGGTGCTCAATCCCTCCGGCCACGCGCGCGCAGGGGTGGTGACGATCCCGTGGAGCTCGGGCCCCGTCGGCGTGGTCGACTCGGCCGGCCGGCCGCTTCCGAGCGCCGTCCGCGGAGACACGTTGCGGGTCCGCGTGTCGGACGTGCCGGCCACCGGCGGCGTGATGGTGTTCGTGGTGCCCGGTGAGACGGCCGGCGGCGTGCCGGCCGGCACGACGGCCTCGACCGAAGGTGACCACGTCGTGCTCCAGAACCGGAGGCTCCGGGTGGAGATCGACCGGAGCACCGGAGAGATCGCGAAGATCGTCGACCGCGACTCGGGCCGGGACGTGCTGCAGGCGGCCGGCGGCGGCAATCGACTCGCGACCCGCTACGACAAGCCGGCGCAGTGGGATGCGTGGAACATCGACGATACGGACGATCCGTGGGTCCCCGTAGCGGACACGGTGCAGGTGAGTGAGCCGGGCCGCAACGCGCTCGGCGCCTGGGTGGACGTCGTGCGCGCCGACTCGACCGGGCGTTACGAGCAGCGCCTGATGCTGCCCGACGGACAGGCCCGCCTGGAGGTGGACACGCACGCGCTCTGGCGGGCCGATCATCGCTTGCTCAAGGCCTCGTTCCCGCTCGCCATCTCCTTCGACAGCACGTGGGCGGAGGTCCCGTACGGGGCCATCGAGCGACCGGCCGTGCCGCGCACCCGCCGGGACAGCGCGCGCTACGAGGTGTCGATGCAGCGATGGGTGGACGCGAGCGACGGAACCCGGGGGGTGGGCCTGTCCACCGACTCCAAGCATGGGTACGACGTGCGCACCGACACGCTCCGCCTGACGCTGCTGAAGGCCCCCAAGTACCCCGACTCGACGGCGGACATGGGCTGGCATCACTTCCGCTACGATCTCGTGGTCCACGAGGGCGGTTGGCGGAGCGGGGCGGTGGAACGGTTGGCTGACGACCTCAACGAGCCGCTCCATGCGCTGCCGGTCCCGGCGCACGAAGGGAAGGGCCGGGCTCGCGCGTTCCTCACGGTCACGGGCGAAGGGGTGGACCTGGGTGCGCTGAAGATGGCCGAAGACGGCGACGACCTGGTGGTACGGCTCGTGGAGCGGCACGGTAAGCCGGTGACCGCGGGTCTACAGCTTCCGTGGCCGTTCGAGTGGCGTCCGGCGGACTTGCTGGAGCGCCCCGACACC
>CAZVYM010000136.1:0-9855 GCA_964630935.1 uncultured Gemmatimonadaceae bacterium
TCGCCAGGCCGATCGAGTACACCGTCAGCAGGCCGACACCCGCCCACATGGTGTCCTGCGAGAAGCCGTACGTGAGGATCGCTCCGAGGACCGGCCCGATGCAGGGGGTCCACCCGGCACCGAACGCCGCCCCCACCCCGAGCGTGCCCAGATAACCGGCCGGCTTGTCGTTGAGCTGGATCCGCTTCTCGCGCAGGAGCGGTGTCAGCTTGAAAATCCCCGTCAGGTGCAGCCCGAGTACAATGATGATCAGGCCGCCGATCCGCGAGATCCAGATCTCGTACTGCCTGAAGAACTGGCCCAGGAACGAAGCAGAGGCTCCGAGCAGGATGAAGATGGTCGAGAAGCCGATCACGAAGAGGAGCGAATGGATCAGCGTGGCCTTGCGGTTCACTCCCCTTTGCAGATCCTCGAGACTCATACCCGTCACGAAGGTCAGGTAGCTGGGGACCAGGGGAAGCACGCACGGCGACAGGAAGGAGAGGATTCCCGCCGTCAGCGCGATGAGTATGCCTACATCGTTCACTTGTTCGTCTCACTTTGCTCGTCGGAGGCCTTCCGGTAGAGCTCCTCCGAACGCTCTTCGATTCTGGCTCTGTGCGCCTGGATCCACGCCCGCACGCCGATCACCACTCCGAACCAGGCGGCCAACACTGCAACCATCCAACCTATCAGGCTGGGGAAGAGCCCGGCGACGACCGCCAGCGTCAGGATCGCGATCGAGAGGGTCCCGAGGACGGTTCGGTCCTCGCGGCCCAGCGGCCGGTCACCCGCCAGCGCGTCTCCCAGCGCCGCCCCCGCCCGGACCAGGGGCGCCATCCGCATCTTCCGGCCCGTGCCCAGCGTGCGCAGCTGCTGCTCCAGACGCTCGGGTATCGTGCCCTGCGGATCCAACGACGCCTTGCGCGTCTCGGTCTCGCCCCGCACGGCCTGAAACGTGCGGGTGCGCGGCAGGGTGATCTCCACGGACGACGCCATGTCGGCCAGGAAGAGCCCCTCGAGCTGCGACGCCAGGCTCTCGTCTAAAACGCCCACGTCGAGCTCCCAGTTCCCGATCAGGCTCGCCGAGTTCAGATTGCTCGACCCGACCCGGCACCAGAGGCCGTCCACGACCGAGGTCTTGGCGTGGATCATGGGCCCCTGCCACTCGAAGATGCGCACGCCGTTCTCGAGCAGGAACCGATAGCCCCCGCGCGACAGGCTCCCCACCAGCGGCCAGTTGTTGTTGGACGGAACCAGGATCCGGACGTCCACGCCCTGATGGGCCGCCGCCGCCAAGGCCTCCGAGATCGGCTTGGGCGCGACGAAGTACGCATCCGTCACCCAGATGCTCCGACGTGCCCTCACCGCCGCGAGATGGAGCGTGCGGTACACCCGGGCCCTGCCGGGCTCTCCTTCGATGAGCCAGACCGGGGTCTTGCCTTCCGCGGGGGGATCGGGGAGCGTGCGCGCCAGGAACGACGGCTCGCCCATCTGCCCCCAGATGCGCTCGAACGCCATCGCCGCGGCCCGGGCCGCCGGCCCGCGGATCTCCGCTCCGGTGTCCCTCCACGGCGCGGCCGCGCCCGCTCCGGCCCATTCGTCGCCCACGCAGAAGCCTCCCACGAAGGCGACCTCGCCGTCGGCTACGACGAGCTTCCGATGATCCCGCTGCAGCACGCCGAACGGATCCCGGATGGAGGGGCGATTGAACGCGCGTACCTGGACGCCCGCCTGGACGAACGGCTTCCAGTAGCGCCGCGGCGTGGCCCAGCACCCGATCCAGTCGTGCACGACGTGGACGGGCACCCCCTGCCGTGCCTTGGCGATCAGCGCCTCGCGGAAGGCGCGGCCCACCCGGTCGTCGCGGACGACGTAGTTCTCGAAGTAGACGAACGTCTTGGCCCGGTCGATGGCCTCGAGCCAGGCCTCGAACGTGCTGGAGCCCTCGAACTGGAGCCGGATCCGGTTTCCTTCGATCGTGGCCGACCCCGTGGCGCGCTCGATCTCCGCGTGCGAGAACGACTGGGCCGCGCCCGGTGCGGCACGGCCGAGCTCCTCGCCCAGCCTCGACAGAGGCACTCGTGGCACCAGGGGCTCGGGGACTTCGGACATCGCGGGCTTCCGTGAGGGGTGGGTCGGTCTCGGTCAAAGGTCGAGCCGAGGCCCTGTGCAATCAAGCCGCGCGTGCAGATGGCGGCGGGTCGCACGCGGGGCGGCGGGCCTCCCGCGCATCCGGCGGCGTGCGGCGCGGTTCCGGGTGGCCGGTGGTCGCGCTTCGGGCGCCGCCACCACCGACCCGGGGCTCCACCCTCCTATTCGCCCGACCGGCTCTCGAACCGGTACCCGAGCAGCTTGTAGACGAGCTTCGCGACCAGGAAGTCCGGCGCGTGCAGGCCCGGGACGGGGGCGAGCTCCACCACGTCGGCGGCGACCACCTCCCGCTCGCGGAAGACGCGCCTCAGGAAGCGGAGCGTGCGGTACCAGTCGCCGCCACCGGGCTCGGGGGTTCCGGTCGCGGGTACCAGGGACGGATCGAAGTAGTCCACGTCGAACGTCAGGTAGACCTTCGGCCCCAGGGCCTCCATGGCCCGGTCCATCCAGCGGTCGTCCTCCCACATCTCGTCGGCCCAGACGAGCGTGACCGCATCCGAGCCGCGGACCACCTCCATCTCCTCGGAGCTGACGGCGCGGATCCCCACGCCCACCACGTCCGCGTGGTCGAGCACGCGGGCCATGGCGCTCGCGTGGGAGTGGGGCGTGCCTTCGTACTCGGGCCGGAGATCGGCGTGCGCGTCCATCTGGAGCACCGTGAGGCGCTCGTCGTGACGCTCCGCCTGGGCGCGAATCGCCGGAGAGGAGACCGCGTGCTCGCCACCGAGCATCAGCAGGAATCGATCGCCGCACGCCCTGGCCACCTGTCCGTAGAGCTCGCGGAGCTGCGCCATGGCCCGGTCGGGCCCCTCCCGGGTGAGCTCGAGCGCGGGGAGCGTGTGGATCCCGACCTCGCTCGGCTCGCGGTCCAGCTCCTGGTCGTACAGCTCGATGTAGCGCGACGCTTCGAGGATCGCCCGCGGCCCCATGCGGGTGCCGCCCCCGTACGACGTCGTCGCCTCGTACGGAACCGGAAGCAGAACCGCGCGAGCCCGCTCGAAGTCCTGCCCTTCCCGGTCGAGTCCGAGGAACGCGTGCGAGAGCTCCCAGGGAAGTCCCTCGAGCCCGTCCGGGAGCCTGGCGCGACTCACGATCGGCTCAGCCGCACGCCACCGCCGCGCTGAGCACCGTCACCCAGTAGCCGTCTTCCGGCGCCTCGGCCACCACCGTGTGGTTCATCGTGTTCACCACCAGGCCGGAAAGCCGCCAGTGCTCCTTGCGCTCGTCCCACGCCTGCTCGGGATCGAACGGCGCCCCGAGCACCGTGGCCAGCATCTGAGCCGCCAGGTCCTCGGCATAGTCGCCCATGAGCTTCTCCGACTGACCGAAGCCGTGGTGCTCGGAGATGTAGCCGTACTGGGATCGGTCGGCCGGCATGGCGACGCCGACCGTGGCGCCGACGCGCCGGCTGGGCTCGTTGCTGGACGCCTCGGACAAGACGCAGAAGACGACCTGTCCGGGCTGGAGCAGCTTCAGGCCCTCTTCCCGCTCCACGATCTCGCAGTAGGGCGGAAAGATGGACGAGATGCGCACGAGATTGTGTTGCGCGATATGGGCGTCGCGAAGGGCCATCTCGAAGCTGGTCAGCTTCTCGCGGTGGATCCCGACCCCCTTCGTGAAGAAGATCTTCTGCGGAATGTACGGGCTGCCCGAGCCAGACATTGGGCGCCTCCCGAAGACGTGGAGGTTCTCTTGTCGCGAAACATCGCGAATTGAAAAACGCGCGAAACTAGACGGTTTCGATCGGGCAGGTCAAGCCCGAGTCCGGCAGGTCGGCTCCGGCCTCCCGGCATTCGCGGCATAGACCGTAGATCTCGAGCCGGTGTCGCACGGGTATGAAGCCCTGCTCCACCCTCACCCGGGCCTCCACCTTCTGGACCTCCGAGCTCTGGAACTCGATGACCTTGCCGCACTCCATACAGATCAGATGCTCGTGCACGGGCTGCTGCGAGAGGCGGTGCTCGTAGCGCTTGAATCCCTCGCCGAAATCGTGCTCCTCGACGAGGCGGCTCCGCACCAGCAGGTCGAGCGTCCGGTAGATCGTCGCCTTTCCGATGCGCTCGCCACGCCGCCGGAGCTGCTGCTCGATCTCGTCCACGGACAGATGGGCGTCCGCGGTGAACACCACTTCCGCCACGGCTTCCCGTTGTTGCGTCACGGGCAGCCCCTGCTCGCGCAGATACCGCGAGAAGAGCCGGATGAAGGGTGCCGTGGTGGGAGTGTTCTTCACCGCTGGTCCACCTCCGAGTCCAGCAATGCCGGGTCGAACCCGGCCATGAGCGCCTCGAACGCCTCGGCGGAGCCGTCGACCTGCACCTCGCGGGGATCGCTCGTCTCTCCGCTCCGTCGCACGACGCCCTCCATGACCCGTGGCAAAAGCTCCGGCGGCGCCTCACCCTCCTGGGTGAAGGCCGGCTCCACGCGCAACGTCCGGCCGGTGCGCTCGGCCTTGTACGCGACGGTATAGAGACGGCGCCGATCTTCTCCGTCGAGGAAGACGCTCACCGTCACGAGCCCCTGCTCCCGGCGCCCCCGGCGCCGAGGGGGGAAGATCCAGATGCGGTCCACGGCGTCGATGCCGAAACGCTCGCGCACGCCGACCAGCGTCCTCGGCAGCGCCTCGGGCACGCCGGGATCGGCACCGTTCTCTTGCTCATTACGTGCCGGTCTCAAGCGGGTTCCCCTCCTGCGCCGGCCCGAGCTCCCCGTGCGCTGCAGCGGTGCTCGGCTTCGTGACGACCCGCTCGATCCTCAACGCTCACGTGCAGCCCTTCCCTCTTTCGTTCGCAGGGCCGCCGCACGGGTCGCGTCCACGACCCTGCGCACGGCCTCGTCCATCGGCCCAGACACCACCGCGCCCGACGCCTTCACGTGGCCCCCCCCGCCGAAGCGGCGGGCGAGCTCGTTGACGTCGACCGGCCCGTTCGACCGGAACGAGACCTTTACCTCACCTGTGGCGGTCTGACGGAACAACAGGCCCACCTCGGCACCCTCGACCCCCCTCGGCACGTCGACCATCCCTTCGAGGTCGTCCGACGTGGTCCCCAACTCGTCCATGGCCTTTCCGGGCAACGTCATCCAGGCCACGCCCGTCTCCTGATCGAAGTCCAGCGTCGCCAACGCCCGCTCGAGCAGGCGGAGCTTGCGCAGCGGTGCCGCCGCGTACGCGCGCTCGTGCATCTCCTCGGGATCGACCCCTCGCTCGATCAGGTCGGCGACGATCCTGTGGCTGGCGGGCGTCGAGTTCGTGAAGCGGAAGGACCCCGTGTCCGTGAGGATCGCGATGTACATACCCTCGAGCGCCAAACGGGTCCACGGGCCCTTCGTCACGGTGAGGACGTCGTAGACCAGCTCGCCCGTCGCGCAGGCCTCCGGATCGCGCAGCGACACCCCGCCGATCGGCTGCTCGCCCGGAGGGTGATGGTCGATCACCACCGTCTTCAGGTCGCGGATCAGCGAGCGCACGCGCCCGATGCGCGGGACCTCGCCCGTGTCGAGGACGACGGCCAGATCGGCCTCCGCACAGCGGTCGCGCGCCGCTGCGGAGCCCGCCTCCAGAATCCAATCCTCGTTCTCCACCAGAAACCGGAAGGCGTCCGGGAACGAGGTCGGATTGACGATCCAGGCCTCGGAGCCGTTGGCGCGCATCCAGGAGAGAACGGCCGCCTCGGAGCCGGCTCCGTCGCCATCCGCGTTGACGTGTGTGGTGAGCACGGCTCGGCGGGAGGCCAGGAGCGCGTCCCTCACGGCCTTCACCGACGGCACCCGCGCGGCGGGCGTCCGGTAGCTCAACGACGACTCCTGACCCTCGGGGAACGCGAACGTGGACGGCGCCGGGAGTGGGCGGACCGGGCACCGTTTGAAAATACCCATGGTGGGGTGGGGGCCGCCACCGGGCGCCCGAGCTCAGGAACCTGGAGCTCTCCGCGCCGAGCCCGCCCGAGCTCAGGACCGAGACCCACCCGGCAGGCGCTTTCGGATCTTGGCCCAGGTCGACGCGAGATGGACGAGGTTCGAGGCGGTGCGGCCCATGACGCGGGCGCGGGCCATCGCCTCGAGAAAGCTCGCCGGATCGTTGGGGTGGGTCGGCACCTCGACCCGTACGCCCCCCAGCTCCAGCAGGGTGTGCGCGTCCGAGCCCGCACCGCGCAGACGACCGTGACGGACCGCCAGCTCCTGCGCGGGCGCGTTGAGCCGTCCCGGGTGCAGTCGTCCGTTGAAGACCTCGACGACGTCCATGAGCGGGGCCAGCTCTTCGGCGTAGCGGCCCCCACCGCCCTTGCCTCCGGCGTACGGATGGGGCAGGTAGGGAATCCCTCCTTGATCCCGGATCCTCTCGACGGTCTCCCGTGCCGGGGTGCCCTTCGGAATCTCCTCGTGCAGGTACAGGCCGATCACGTCGATGCCCTCGGCCGTCCGGACCTCCTCGCCGGGAATGATCTCCTCGGGATGCGCGGCCGCCATCTCGAGCGCGACCCCCAGCCGGTTGTGGTCGGTGATCGCGATGCGTTCCAGGCCCGCGGCACGTGCACGTTCGAGGACCCGATGGGGCTCGGAGAGGCAGTCCCACGATCCGGCGGTGTGCAGGTGCAGGTCCATCGCCAGCACACGCGCCTCGCCGGCCCGCTCGCGCAGCTCGTCGAGCAATGCGTGGGCCTTCTTCTCCAGCTCCTCTAGAGAGCCGTCGTTGTCGAGCACGAGGTCGGCGCGACGCCGCTTGTCGGCCGCGTCCATCTGGGACGCGAGCATGAGGCGGGCTTCGGTCTCGGACAGTCCCCTCTGCTCGACGAGTCGCCCCAGCCTCGTCTCCACGGGGGCGTCGACCAGCACCGTGAGGTCGAAGTCGCGCTCCCTTCCGGTCTCGAACAGGAGCGGGATCTCCGTCACGACCAGCGACGCTCCTTCCTTCCGGCGGGCGGCCGTCCATTCCTGGTGGAGCGCGCGGATGCGGGGGTGCAGGATGGCCTCCAGCCTCTTGCGCGCGCCGTCGTCGGCGAAGACCCGTTCCCTGAGCCGCGCCCGGTCCAACGTGCCCTCGGCGGTGACGAATTCGTCGCCGAACGCCCCCCTCACCTCATCCAGACCCGACGTTCCGGGCTCCACCGCCCTGCGGGCCAGCTCGTCCGAGCTCACCAGGGGCACGCCCGCGGCGCTCCACGCCTCGGCCACCGTCGACTTGCCCGCGGCGATGTTGCCGGTCAACGCGACGCTCAACACGGCGGCTCCTCGGCCCGTCTCCGCCGGCGGCGTCGGGCCGCCTGCCTCAGAACGATCCCGGTCGCGACCGCGAGGGCCACCAGCGTGAGCGCACCCCCAACGTCGAGGACGTGGACGACGCGCCGCCAACTCTCCCCGGCGGTCACACCGATGGCCAGGTAGATGAGGGCCCAGGCGACGACGCCGGGCAGATCGTAGGTGACGAAACGTCGGTAGCCGAGCCGGCTCATCCCGGCGGCGATGGGCATGAACGTGCGCACGAAGGCCAGGCATCGGGCCAACGTGACCGAGTAGATGGGGTGGCGGCCCACCAGACGGCGCACGCGCGAGGGTCGGCCCACGAGACGGGAGAAGCGGCCTTCGCCGGCCAGGAGCCGCTCGCCCGCGATCCGCCCGACCCAGAACCCCACCGAATCTCCGACCGCGCCGCCGACGACGGCGGCGAAGGCGACGGAGCGGAGCCCCATGGCGCCTTCGAGCGCCAGGACCGCACCCAAGGAGGTCGCCATGCCGGACGGAACCACGATGCCGGTCACGAAGCAGGTCTCGAGCACCGCCATGGCGAAGATGATCCACGGCCCGTAGACCGGGACCATGGCGAGGAGGGTGGCGACGAACGGGTTCAACGCGGACGCTGGTGTCGTGGGGAGAAGGTTCGAGCCGGATCCGAGCTCAGCGGGGTCGGGGGGGCAGCTGACGCCGCTCCACCACCATGAAGTCGTCGTCGGTATCCGGCTTCCGGTCCGGACCGTACGAGACGATCCCGATCGAGTCCGGCCACACCTTCAGATCGTACATCGAGCCCCACGCGTCCTCCCACGAATCCGGGAGCGAGTATCGATACTCGAGCCAGGACTTCCAGTGACTCCGGTCCGGGATCTGTCCCGTCTCGCGCTCCTGCTTCTCCACGTCGTCCGCGACCTCGCGCATCTCCTGCTTGGTGTTCCACTTCTGGACCGGCACCCACAGCGGCCTGGCCGTTTCGACCATCACGCGCCGGGAATCCGGGAAATAATACGCCGCGACGAGACCGAAGATGATGAGCAGGACGAGTCTAGTCACCCACCCTCCTCGTCATCCGCCTACGCAGCTCGGTGCCCCACACGAGATAGCGCTCCAACTCGTCGTCGCTCGGGACCGCGTCGGCGTCTCCGTACGCGGTCTCCATACGCCATCGCAAGTAGGATTTCGGCGGAAGGGGCAGAAAGGGAGGTCGTCGATACCACCCCCGGGCCCGAAAGGCCCAGGCGGACCGCAACACGTGCGGAAACAAGCGTGGACGGCGCAGTGCCAGGCCCGCCATTCGCAAGTAGAGGGACACGGACCTTTCCTCGGAGCGGGACCCGCCGTAGGGGGCGGTTTTCCTGAATGTAGAGGCGAAGGTCAGGTGGAACAACGATGATCTTGCGGGGTCGGCTCATGCGCCGCCCGCCTCGCGATCACCGCCGTCGCGATCACCGCCTTCGCGGCGGAGGCGGAGGAGCGGCGCTCCCGACCTGGGGGACTTCCCCTCGTCGGCGAACCCGTCGGACCCTCCCTGGACCCCATGCCCAACCGCCTCGCACGGGAAACGAGCCCCTACCTGCTCCAGCACGCCGGCAACCCCGTGGACTGGTATCCATGGGGCGCGGAAGCGTTCGAGAAGGCGCGCCGCGAGGACCGCCCGGTGCTGCTGTCCATCGGCTACTCCGCGTGCCATTGGTGCCACGTGATGGAGACCGAATCGTTCGAGGACCCCTCCGTCGCCGCGCGCATGAACGCCTCGTTCGTCAGCATCAAGGTCGACCGCGAGGAGCGTCCGGACGTCGACCAGATCTACATGCGCGCCGTTCAGGCCATGACGGGAAGCGGCGGATGGCCTCTCACCGTCTTCCTGACGCCCGATCGGGAGCCGTTCTTCGGAGGCACCTACTTCCCGCCCGAGCCACGCCATGGCCTGCCCTCGTTCTCACAGGTGCTCGAAGGTGTGGCCGAGGCCTACCGCGACCGGCCGGACGACGTGCGGGCGGCGGCGACCCAGCTCTCGAGCGCGATGCGTCGCGCGGTCGCCCCCGTGGAAGGCTCGGGGGACGGCCCGCCCGGCGCCGCGCTCCTCGACCGTTCGGTCGCGTCGCTCTCCACTCAGTACGACGCCCGGCATGGCGGCTTCGGCGGCGCGCCCAAGTTCCCGCAGCCGATGGCGCTGGAGGCGCTCCTGCGCCACCACGAGAGGACCGGCGACCGCGGAGCGCGCGAGATGGCCGTCCACACGCTCCGCGCCATGGCCCGGGGGGGCATCCGGGACCACGTAGGGGGTGGCTTCCACCGGTACGCCGTGGACGCCGCGTGGCGCGTCCCCCACTTCGAGAAGATGCTTTACGACAACGCCCTTCTCGCCCGCGTGTACGTCGACGCCTTCCGGGTCACCGGAGACGACGGACTGCGCGCCGTGGCCGCGCAGACGATCGACTACCTGACCTCGGATCTCGGCGCTCCCGAGGGCGGGTTCTACACGGCGCGCGACGC
>CAZVYM010000137.1:0-9721 GCA_964630935.1 uncultured Gemmatimonadaceae bacterium
CTCCGCGGCGCCGTCGGCCACGTACTCGGGAATGTCGGCCGCTCGCACGAAGATGGCCTGGAAGTCGTCGCCGAGGGAGGCGACCAGCGCGCGGTCGGAGGTGAAGGCGGCGCGCAAGCCGGCCTGCTCGAAGAGCGCGAGGGCCTTCTCGGAAAGTCGGCCCTTGTTGGGCAGGGCGATACGAATGCTCATGCTCTCGTCGTTGTCACGTTCGTGGATAAAAAAACCGCGGCCCGTCGAGTGACGGGCCGCGGCGGGATGCTCAGCTGGACGCTACGTCCTAGGCGCGCACCTCCGTACCGCCGCCCGCGTGGGTGGCGTGATGGTGATGGTGCCGGACGTGCGTCGCATTGTTCATGGTCGAAGGAAGCTGACGGGGGAGCGGAGGGACGTCAAGTCTCGGCCGCCGTCATGCCGTATCGACCGTGGCAGCGAGTCGGCGACCGTCATCCCGTCCGCGCCACCGTCTCGCCCACCGCGACCTCGAAGTCCTCTCCCTCCCACCGGCCCGCTTCGCTCCAGTGGAACGTGAACACCACGGTCTCTCCGTCCGCCGGCTCCAGGTCCACCCAGTGCACCCCCAACCCGCTGTCGCGCGTCTGCGTGTCGTGCACGGTCCTCCATCCGTCCGCGCTCCAATGCAGCGTCGCCGGTGCGAGCACCTCGATCCGCAGCACGGCGCCGGCCCCGATCTTTCCGACCTTGTGGTTGAAGCGCCAAGGGCAGATGCGCGAGTCCGTCTTCCCTTCGACGTAGCGCTCGAGTCCGTATGGTGGCGTGTCGAACACGCGGCCGTCACGGAGTGACCGCACGAGCTTCAGGTACTCCGCGTGCGCCCACACGAGCGGCATCGCCGAGCCCGAGGGACGCCCGAAGCAGAGCTCCCGTTCGGGGATGTCCTCGGTGTCCCAGATCTGCTCGGGGATCATTCCCCCGTCGCTCGCGAACGACTCCATCGCACGCAGCAGCTTCTCCGCCTCCTCGACGTTGCCCGCGGCGAGCTCGTAGTGCGCTCGCTCGCCGGTGAGCAGCGGCCAGGCCCTGCCGATCCCGGTGCCGTCGAAGGGGCGACCATCCTGGTGCTCTCCGTAGCCGTCGTCGTTGTAACGATGCCAGGATGCGCCGTTCGGGGTCTCCACGCGCAGGAGCGCGTCGATGACTTTCACCGTATCGAGGATGCGAGGGTCGTCGGCCGCTCTCAGTCCGAAGCGCACGAGCGCGAGCGCGTCCGTGCTCACGATCTCGTCGGCCGGCTCCTCGCTCTGGCCCGGCGGCCGGTTCTTGATGGGCACGTACCCCTCGAACGGCGACGACCCGTCTCCGCGGTCCGGGGAAGCGACGCGCACGTAGTAGCCGGCCACGCCATGCCCCCGGGCGAGCGGGGTGTCCTCGGCGTAGATCCACGACTCGATGTGGGCGTTCCAGGCATCCGCGGTCTCGCGCAGGAACGGCGCCACCTCGGGCTCGCCCACCTGCTCGGCGATCCGGGCGGCGGCCAGTAGCCCGGTGATCTCGGCGGCCAGCGTGAACGGGGTGTAGCCCGGATCCTCCTCCCAGCGGTCCTGCTGGGTCACGGGGCCGTTACGGGCGACGAACGAGGCCGCCCGGCGCACCATGGGCCAGTAGGCGCGCAGCTCCTCGTCGTCGATCACCCCTCGTCGCCATGTCTGGTCGACCAGGAGGATCGGGAGCGCCGTCTCGTCCATCTGGATGCCGGTCCAGTACGCCTCACCCTCGATCCACATGTTCTGGGTCCAACATCCGTCGGCCTCCTGCGTGACGCGCAGGTAGGTGAGTGCCTCGCGAACCTCGTGCCTGGCGCCGAGCGCCAGAAATCCTCCCGCCGTCTCGACCATGTCGCGCGACCAGACCAGGTGATAGCCGCCCAGGTCGTCGTCGCCCTTGGAGAAGCCCCAGGGGATCGAGAGGCTCGCCACGGTAGCGCCGTCCAGCGTCTTGTCCTGATGGGTCTTGAGGACCATGGCGCTCGGGGCCCACAGACGGGCGTCCCCGTCCGGCGAGGCGTGGCGCTCGTGCCACCCTCGCCAGGCGGCCACGTACTCTCCGCTCTCGGCATCGGCCAGCGCCGCCCGGGCCTGTAGGGCCGCCTCGGAAGGGCTCCGTCCGAACGCCATCGCGACGAGTGCCTCGCCATCGGCCGACATGTCGAGCTCCCCCGCCATCGCGACGTTTCCGTCCGGCGCCTCGTCGTACGTCCAGACGAGCCGTCCGTGTGCCTTCAGATCCTGCCAGCCGTCGCTGAATCCCACGTAGCCGACCGAGCGCGCCTTCCAGCCGGGGTCGGCGAAGAGCCCCATCGTGAGCCCGTCGCGGCGGGCGAAGAGACCGCCCACCCCCTTGTGGTCCCCCACCCAGGCGGTGTTGCCCGCTCCGTGGCCCCGCACGTGGGGCGCGACCAGCGCGTGGACGCGGTAGTCGGCCGCGCTTCCTCGCAGCGCCTCGAAGCGTATGCGCACGAGCATCACCGGCCGACGCGGGTCGGTCCACACCGTCTTGTGGATGCGGTACCGGCCGCTCCGGCAGGTGTTGGTCAGGCGGTAGAGCGGCACGCCCGGATCCGGACGCGTGACCTCGCACGTCGTGTCGCGCTTCTCCTCGGAGAAGAAACCATCGCCGTCGGTCACGATCAGCCCGAAGTCTCGCGTGTTCGCGAGGTCGGGTCGGGGATAGTAGACCTCGTCGACGATTCCGTGGGAGAGCGTGAACCAGATCGGGCTGGCGCCCGAGAGCGCGGTGCCCACGCCGTCCTTGGCCGAGGATGTCCAGCGGGGCTCGATGCCCGGAGCCCCGAACGCCCTGGCCAACTCAGCCTCCCTTCCGGAAGTCCGGGTAGTCCGTCATGCCGCCGTCGGCGAACACGCTCGTGCCCGTGACGTATCCGGCGAGGTCCGAGACCAGCAGCACGGCCACCCGCCCGATCTCGTCGGCTTCGCCCAGCCGGTTCATGGGGATCTTGTCGAGCAGGTCCGCGAGCGTCTTCGGGTCGCCCCAAACGGACTTGTTGATCGGGGTCTTGATCGCCCCGGGAGCGAGGGAGAGAACCCTGACCCCGTGCGGCGCGGCTTCCTGCGCGAGCGTCTTGGTGAGCATCGACAGGCCCGCCTTGGCGCTCGTATAGGCGCTGTAGCCCGTCCAGGCGATCACCTCGTGGACGGAGGTGATGTTGAGGACGGTGCCGCTACCCTGGGGGACCATGCGCCGGAGGGCCTCGCGGGCGCAGTGGAAGGCGCCGAAGAGGTTGACCTCGATGACCTTGCGCCAGGCGTCGAGCTCGGCCTCCCAGCCGAGCGCCCGCTCGCCGTCGATGCCCGCGTTGTTCACGAGGATGTCGACGCCGCCCCACTCCTCGTCGAGCCTGGCGAACATGTTCGCCACCTCGCCGGGCTTCGATACGTCGGCCTTGACCCCGAGCGCGGTTCCTCCGGCGCCTTCGATGGTCTTCACGACCTCGTCCGTCGCCTCGGGGTGGGTGATCCAGTTGACCGCCACGTGCGCTCCGGCCTCGCCCAGCGCGAGCGCGATCGCCCTGCCGATGCCCGAGTTCGCTCCGGTGACCAGAGCCCTCTTGCCGTCGAGCCTTACCTCCATCGTCGTCTCCTCGATCCGCCGTCTCGAGTTGCGGGTGCTCCCGTCGTATCGCCGCGGCGGGGGGGAGGTTCCTTTCGGGGAGAGCGCTCGGACGGCGATGCGTGACGACGTGCCCCTCGCGGATCGCAGACCGATGCCACCCCGCGGGAATGGTGCGATGCCCCGTGGTCAGAGGGGGGGACGGGCGATGATCGTGCCTACTTCTGGCACTCGACCGTGCCCGGCAGGGTGGCCGGTGGAGCGTTGGAAGAGGAGGCACCGCCGAAGTAGATGCCGCACGAGCGGTTGGGCAGCGCCGAGTGGTAACCGGTCGCGGCCCAGCCGGTGCCGGTCGCCTCGTTGACCGTGATGTTCACGCCCTTGCTGAGATGCAGGTCGGTCATCGAGGCGAGATCGCTCGTGTAGAACTGGTTGTCCGAGTGGTAGAGCTCCTCCTGTGTCCCGAGGTTCTTCAGGTCGGACGTCACAGAGGCGACATACGCCTTGTTTCGGGCGTTCGTGTACTTCGGAATGGCGATGGAGGCCAGGATTCCGATGATCACGATGACGATGAGCAGCTCGATGAGCGTGAATCCGGTGGGCAGAGCGCGCTTCATCGGGGTTCTCCTGACGGGCGGGGATACCTGAGGCAAAGCCTCCCCCCCCCGGGGGGGGAGGCTCTGGTTTCAGTTTAGGTCACTCGTTTGCTCGTTGACAAGCAAGGTGTACACCCCGCTTGCGATCCCGTGTATCATCCACCCCATGACGGACGAGCCCATCCGCATCCGCGGCGCACGCCAGAACAACCTCAAGAACCTCGATCTGGACCTGCCCAGGCGACGGCTCACCGTGATCACGGGTCCCTCGGGCTCGGGCAAGAGCTCTCTGGCCCTGGACACGCTCTTCGCCGAGGGACAGCGCCGATACGTCGAGTCGCTCTCCACCTACGCGAAGCAGTTCCTGGAGCGCATGGAGAAGCCCGACGTCGACCGGGTGGACGGCATCTGCCCGGCCGTGGCAATCGAGCAGAAGAACCCCACCAAGACGAGCCGATCGACGGTCGGCACGGCCACCGAGGTGTACGACTACCTGCGCCTCCTCTGGTCGCGTGTCGGGCGCACCCATTGTCCCGAGTGCGGCCGGCATGTGCGTCCGGACACCGTGAGCGGCGCGGTCGACGAGACCCTCGCGCTCCCGGACGGCACGCGTATCCAGGTGACGTTCCCCCTACCTCGATCGCACGAGGTGACGCACGACCTGATCGTGGCCAACCTCCGCTCCATGGGCTTCGTCCGTGCGCTCGTGGAAGGCCGGACGCTGGACCTCTCCGAGGAGCGGGCCGTGGACCCCGCCGAGCTCGGCGTGGATCTCGGCGCGGCGGGCGAGATCCTGGTCGTGGTGGACCGTCTGAAGGTCGACCCGGAGGGTGCGGATCGTCTGGCCGACTCGCTTGGCACGTCCTTCGCCGAAGGCGAGGGGGAGGCGGTCGTGGTGGTGGCCGACCGGGCCGACGGGGTGCCGGAGCGGCTGCGCTTCACGGAGCGCTTCCGGTGCCCCGACCACCCGGACGTCGAGTTCCTGGATCCGACGCCGCAGCTCTTCTCGTTCAACAATCCGTACGGGACCTGCCCGCTGTGCACGGGCTTCGGTGCCACGCTCGAGTACGACGTGGACCTCGTCATCCCGAACCCGATGCGGTCGCTCGAGGAGGGCGCCGTCGATCCCTGGACCAAGCCGCGGTATCGCAGAGAGCGGGACAAGCTCCGGAGCTTCGCGAACGACCGGAAGGTCTCGCTCTACACGCCCTGGCAGGAGCTGCCCGAGCGCTTCCGGGAGGAGGTGCTCTACGGGACGAAGGGCTTCAAGGGCGCCATCCCGTTCCTGGTCTCGAAGGAGCGCAAGCGCTACAAGCGCTACATCCGCGTCTTCCTGCGCCAGTACCAGAGCCCGCGCACCTGCCGCGAGTGCGGAGGGGCCCGCATCCGGCCCGAGGCGCTCCGGGTGCACGTCGGGGGACGCACGATCGCGGACGCGAGCGCCATGCCGCTGGAGGAGCTGGCTCCGTGGCTGGACGTGCTCGAGCTCACGGAGATGGAAGAGAGGATCGCCGAGACGATCCTGCGGGAGCTGCGCGCCCGGGTCTCGTTCCTCGTGGACGTGGGCCTCGGCTACCTGACGCTCGGGCGCCAGACACGGACGCTCTCGGGTGGAGAGGCGCAGAGGATCAGCCTGGCCAACTCGCTCGGCTCCAGCCTGGTCGACACGCTCTACGTGCTCGACGAGCCCACCATCGGACTGCACGCGCGGGACACGGGGGCGCTCCTGTCCTTGCTCGGCCGTCTGAGCGCGGCGGGCAACACCGTCGTGGTGGTCGAGCACGACCCACAGGCGATCCGCACCGCGGATCACGTGGTGGAGCTGGGTCCGGGCTCGGGCGAGCACGGGGGGGCGGTGGTGTACGAGGGTCCCCCGGCCGACCTGGAGGAGCAAGACACCGCGACAGGCCGCTACCTGTCGGGCCGCTCGGCGATCGCGCTCCCGGAGCGCAGGCGCAAGGTGGACGGGCCCTCTCTGAGCGTCCGGGAGGCGCGCCTCCACAACCTCAAGGGGGTGGACGTCGAGGTCCCGCTCGGCACGCTCACCGTGGTCACGGGCGTGTCCGGCTCGGGCAAGTCGACGCTGGTCCACGACGTCCTTTTCCGGGCGCTCGAGCGAGAGCTCGGCGGAGAGACGAGCGCCAAGGAGTACCTGGGCGAAGAGGTCGGCACGTACGAGTCGCTCGAGGGCCTGGCGCACCTCGACGATGCGGTGCTCGTGGATCAGTCGCCGATCGGCCGCACGCCGCGCTCCAATCCGGTCACCTACATCAAGGCCTGGGACTACGTCCGGAAGATCTTCGCGGAGCAGCCGCTCGCCCGGGAGCGCGGCTACACCGCGGGGGACTTCAGCTTCAACGTGGCGGGGGGAGGCCGGTGCGAGGAGTGCAAGGGCGCCGGCCAGGTCGAGGTGGAGATGATCTTCATGGCCGACATCTACGTGCCGTGCGAGGCGTGTGGAGGCACACGCTACGACCGGGAGCATCTGGACGTGAAGTTCCGCGGGAAGAACGTGGCCGAGGTGCTCGACCTGACGGTGGACGAGGCCATCCGTTTCTTCATCCGGGAGGCCAGGCTCGGCAAGACGCTCTGGCAGCTCCAGCAGGTCGGGCTCGGGTATCTCCGTCTCGGACAGCCGGCCACCACGCTCTCGGGTGGGGAGGCGCAACGGCTCAAGATCGCGCGCGAGCTGGCCGGCGCCGCCGGCCGCAAGGGCCGCAAGCTCTACATCCTGGACGAGCCCACCACGGGGCTGTCCGGTGAGGACGTTCGGAAGCTGCTCATGGTGCTGGACCGTCTGGTGGAGGGCGGCAACACCGTCCTCGTCATCGAGCACAACCTGGACGTGATCAAGGTGGCCGACTGGGTCATCGACCTGGGACCGGGCGCGGGGGAGCGGGGCGGGGAGGTGGTCGCGATGGGCCGCCCGGAGATCGTGGCCGCCGTCCCGGAGAGCGTGACCGGACGGTACCTGCGGGAGATCCTGTGACCCCGGACGGTCCGTGACGCCCGCCGCGGCCGGGGAAGGAGACCGGTGACCCCCGCCGTAGCCCGGGAGGACGGCCGGTGACCCCCGGGGCGCCGCCGCCCATCTCCGTGCTGCTGCCCGTGCGGAACGGGGAGCGGCATCTGCCCGACGCGATCGCTTCGATCGAAGCCCAGACCGAGCCCGATTTCGAGGTGATCGTCGTCGACGACGGGTCCGTGGATGCGACGCCCCGCATCCTCGCCGACTGGGCACGACGCGACGCGCGGGTCCAGGTGGTGCGGCAGGAGCCCTCCGGCATCGTGACCGCGCTCGAGCGGGCCCGGTCGAGCGCGCGGGGCCGCTACCTGGCCCGCATGGACGCCGACGACATCTGCGAACCCGAGCGCCTGGCCGAGCAGCGGGGACTTCTGGACACGGAGCCCGCCGTCGCGCTCTGCGGATGCCGGGTCCGCTACTTCCCGGAGGGAGCGGTGCGGGCCGGGGCCCGGCGCTACGAGACGTGGCTCAACGGGTCGCTCGACCACGACGCCATCGCGCGCGAGATCTTCGTCGAGTGCCCGGTGGCACATCCGACGTTCTTCATGCGCGCCGAGGCGATCGAAGGCGTCGGCGGCTACCTCGATCGGGGATGGCCCGAGGACTACGACCTTCTTCTTCGCCTGTGGGCGGCCGGGGCTCGACTGGCGAAAGCGCCCGGGACCCTCCTGCGCTGGCGGGAAGGACCGGAGCGCCTGTCGCGCACGGACCGCCGGTACGGGCCGGAGGCGTTCCGGAGATGCAAGGCGCACCATCTGGCCGAAACCGTCTTCGCGCGGGGCCGGGGCGCGGTGCTCTGGGGCGCGGGACCCGTCGGAAAGGCGTTCTCCCGGGCGCTGAGGCGTGTCGGCGTGGGGGTCCTGGCGTTCGTGGAGGTCGATGCGCGCAAGATCGGTCAGGAGATCCACGGCGTGCCGGTCCTCGACACCCGCGCGGGCCTCTCTGTGGACGGAGCGCTGCACCTGTGCGCGGTGGGTCAGCCGGGTGCCCGGGAGACGCTTCGGGCGCTTCTGGAAGGCTCCGGACTGGAGGAGTCGAAGGACTTCATCGCCATCGCCTGAGGCGTCGGTATCCGGAGGGCGTGCCGCTCGGCGGACGAAACCGCGAAAAGCGTTGAGCCAAGCGGCTTTGTAGGGTTGATAGCCCCCCCCTCTCGGGGTTATTTTTCCTGGACTCGGGAGGCTCATGAGGGTCCCGGTGCTGGACGGGTCCCCCCGAAGGGTCGTCGAGCCCCCGGATCCCGACCGCGACCGCTGCGGCGAGCCCCGAAGACGACAACCGAGGAGCCAACGCGTGCCCCATGCCACGCCATCGCGGGTGTGGAGCCCACCGGGCTCATGGCTCCGTTCGCCCGTTGAGACCCTGACGGACCCGGTCTTGGCCGGGTGCGGGGGATTCGACGAAAGACCGCCGGGGGAGGAGCGCCTCCTCCGGCTTCACTCTGGAAGGACCGGGTACCAGGCATGGCAGACGACCTCGATCTGACGGGTGGCGGCGGTGAGGGCGGCGAGAAGGTCCTGACCCGTCTCCTCGAAGACGAGATGCGGGAGTCGTTCATCGACTATTCGATGAGCGTGATCGTGCAACGGGCGCTCCCCGACGTGAGGGACGGCCTGAAGCCGGTGCACAGACGCATCCTCTACGCCATGAGCGAGCTCGGCCTGACGCCGGGACGTGCCTACAAGAAGAGCGCGACCGTCGTCGGAGAGGTGCTGGGCAAGTACCACCCCCACGGCGACGTGGCCGTGTACGACTCCATGGTGCGGATGGTGCAGGACTTTTCCCTGCGTTACCCGCTCGTGGACGGTCAGGGCAACTTCGGCTCGATCGACGGTGACTCCGCGGCGGCTTACCGATACACGGAAGCCCGTCTGACGGCGCTGGCCACGGAGCTTCTGTCCGACATCGAGAAGGACACGGTCCGGTTCATCCCGAACTTCGACGGCCAGAAGGACGAACCGACCGTCCTGCCGGCGAAATTCCCGAACCTGCTCGTGAACGGGTCGTCGGGGATCGCGGTGGGAATGGCCACCAACATCCCGCCGCACAACCTGCGCGAGGTGGTCGACGCCGTGACCGCGCTGGTGGATCGACCCTATCTGTCGCAGGAGGAGCTCGAGACGCTCATCAAGGGCCCGGATTTCCCGACCGGCGGCTTCATCTGCGGACGCGACGGCATCCGCGACGCCTACCGGACCGGACGGGGACGGATCGTCATGCGGGCCCGCGCCGAGATCCAGGAGATCGAGGGTCACGGCGAGCGGATCGTGGTGACCGAGCTCCCCTTCATGGTCAACAAGGCGCGCCTGATCGAGCAGATCGCGCAGCTCGTGCGCGACAAGAAGCTCACCGAGATCCGCGATCTGCGCGACGAGTCGGACCGGCAGGGGATGCACATCGTCATCGAGCTCAAGCGCGACGCGGTGCCCCACATCGTGCTGAACCGTCTGTACAAGCACACGCAGATGCAGCAGACGTTCGGCACGATCCTGCTGGCGCTGGTCGACGGCGT
>CAZVYM010000138.1:0-9628 GCA_964630935.1 uncultured Gemmatimonadaceae bacterium
CTTCGACGGCGTCGTGAACGAGAGCGTCATGCACCAGGTGGTGAAGGCGTATCTCTCGAACCAGCGGCAGGGCACCGCGGCGGCCAAGAGCCGCGGCCAGGTGGCCGGCGGAGCCCGCAAGCCGTGGAGGCAGAAGGGCACGGGCCGGGCCCGGCAGGGCACGATCCGCGCGGTCCAGTGGGCCGGCGGTGGCGTCGCGTTCCCGCCCATCCCGCACGGGTGGCGGCAGCGCGTGCCCAAGAAGGTCAAGGCGCTGGCTCGCCGCTCCGCGCTGAACGACCGGGCGGAGGGCGACCGGCTGGTTCTGGCCGACCTGCCCGAGTTCGAGAAGCCGAAGACCCGGGAGCTGGTGGGATTCCTGGGCTCGATCGAGGCCGAGGGCAAGGTGCTGATCCTCACCGACGGGGTGCGCCCGAACCTGCACCTGTCGGCGCGGAACCTCCAGGAAGTCAACGTGCTGCCGTTCGGAGACGAGTCGGTCTACGACGTGCTCTGGGCGCAGACGGTCGTCATCGAGCGGAGTGCCATCGACTCGGTGGACACCGAGGAGGCGGAGGAGGCCGCGGACGAGGAGGCGGAGGAGTCCGCCGCCGCCAAGGCCGAGCCGACCGACGCGAAGGCGGCCGAGGCCCCGGCGAAGAAGGCGACCAAGGCCCCGGCCAAGAAGGCGACCAAGGCCCCGGCCAAGAAAGCGACCAAGGCCACGGCGAAGAAGGCGACCAAGGCCACCGAGAAGAAGGCGACCAAGGGCGGCGCCAAGAAGACGACCAAGGCCACCGCCAAGAAGGCCGCCGAGCCCGCCGACGCCGCGTCGGACGAGGCGGCAGAGCCTGGCGAGGAGGACGACGATGCGTGAGCCGCGCGACATCATCATCGCTCCGGTGGTGACCGAGAAGACGAGCGAGCAGATGGAGACGGAGAACATCTACACGTTCATCGTCGACAAGAGTGCCAACAAGATCGAGATCGGTCAGGCCGTCGAGCATCTGTGGGACGTGACGGTCCATGACGTGCGCACCATGCGGTATTCCGGAAAGGCCCGGCGCTCCTTCATGGCCCGGCTGAGCCGGAACCAGACGATGGGGCGCAGGCCGTCGTTCAAGAAAGCCGTGGTCCAGCTCGGCGAGGGCGACCACATCGAGCTCTACGAGGTCGGCTGAGGATAGGACCGAACCATGGGAATCAAGAAGTTCAAGCCGGTGACGCCCGGAACGCGATTCCGCTCCACGCTGGACGGGGAGGCGATCACGCGCCAGGGGCCCGAGCGCTCCCTGACGGAGGCGGCCAAGGCGAAGGGTGGACGCAACCACCACGGCCACGTGACCGTGCGCCGGCGTGGCGGCGGCCACAAGCGCCGCTATCGCCGTGTCGACTTCAAGCGGGACAAACATGGTGTGCCGGGCGTCGTCGCCGAGATCGAGTACGATCCGAACCGTTCGGCCAACATCGCGCTGATCCACTACGTCGACGGCGAGAAGCGCTACATTTTGCACCCGCGTGATCTCAAAGTGGGCGATCGGGTCATGTCGGGCTCCATGGCGGACGTCCGCATCGGGTCGGCGATGCCGCTCGAGCTGATTCCGCTGGGCACGACGGTCCACAACGTGGAGCTCAAGCCGGGCAAGGGCGGCCAGATGGCACGCAGCGCCGGCGCGGGCGTCCAGGTCGTGGCCAAGGAAGGAGACTTCGTCACGCTCCGGCTGCCCTCGACGGAGGTCCGGCGGGTGCGCAAGAACTGCCTGGCCACGGTGGGCGAGGTGGGCAACAGCGACCACGAGCTGACGGTCATCGGCAAGGCGGGCGCGAACCGCTGGCGGGGCCGGCGTCCGAAGGTCCGTGGCGTGGCCATGAACCCCGTGGACCACCCGCTCGGCGGTGGCGAGGGGCGTGCTTCGGGTGGTCGTCCCCCGGTGTCTCCGTGGGGCAAGCCCGAGGGCAAGAAGACGCGGAAGCACAAGAAGGAATCGAGCAAGTACATCGTGCGCGGACGCAGGCGCGGGAAGTCCACGAAGTAGGCCGATGATCCGTCACAAGATCGAGAGACCGAGGTCGGTATGCCACGGAGCGTAAAGAAGGGCCCCTTCATCGACGACAAGCTCCTCATGCGCGTTCAGACCATGAACGCCCGCGGGGAGAAGAAGGTCGTCAAGACGTGGGCGCGTGCATCGACGATCTCCCCGGAGTTCGTCGGCCACACCGTGGCCGTGCACAACGGCAACAAGTTCATCCCCGTGTACATCACGGAGAACATGGTGGGTCACAAGCTCGGTGAGTTCGCCCCGACGCGTCTCTTCAGGGGACACGGCGGGAAGCTGGCCGACAAGCGGGCCAAGCCAGCCAAGTAGGAGCCGGAGACCCGAAATGGAAGCCAAGGCCATTGCCCGTCACATCCGCATGAGTCCCCGCAAGGTGCGGCTCGTGGTGGATCAGATCCGGGGTCGGTCGGTCAACGAGGCGTACGCCATCCTTCAGTTCTCGAAGAAGGGTGCCGCGGAGACGGTGGAGAAGACGCTGCGCTCCGCGGTGGCGAACGCCCAGATGAAGGCTCAGGACGGCGGTGAGCGGCTCGATGTCGACGAGCTCGTCGTGAGCCAGGCCTTCGTGGACGAAGGTCCCACGCTGAGGCGGTGGCGCGCGGCGGCCCAGGGCCGACCCGCACCCCGCCGGAGACGCACGAGCCACATCACGCTGGTGGTGGGAGATACCCAGGACGCCTGAGGGCGGCCCGAGGACAAACGATATGGGACAAAAGACACATCCCCACGGTTTCCGACTCGGCATCGTCAAGGACTGGAAGTCGCGCTGGTACGCCGAGCGTGATTTTCCGCGCCTCCTCAAGGAGGACGAGACGATCCGCACGTACCTGCGTCGCCGCCTGAGCCATGCTGCGCTCGCGAGCGTCGAGATCGAGCGGAAGCCGAGCAAGATCGTCGTGACGCTGCACACGGCCCGCCCCGGAGTGGTCATCGGCAAGCGCGGCTCCGAGGTGGACAAGCTGCGCGACGAGCTGGCCGTGCTCACCAACAGCGAGATCTCCGTGAATGTCGAGGAGATCAAGCGCCCGGAGATCAACGCGTACCTGGTCGCCGAGAACGTGGCCCACCAGCTGCGTCAGCGGATCTCGTTCCGCCGCGCGATGAAGCGGGCCGTCCAGTCGGCGATCCGCACGGGCGCGGAGGGCATCAAGATCCAGTGTGCCGGGCGGCTGGGCGGCGCCGAGATCGCGCGCACCGAGGGCTACAACGAGGGGCGCGTGCCGCTCCACACGCTCCGGGCCGACATCGACTACGCACAGCTCCACGCGTTCACCACGTACGGGTGCATCGGCGTGAAGTGCTGGATCTTCAATGGTGAAGTCGTGGAGGAGCGGCGAGGCCGCACCTACTCGACGGGCGCCTGACCTCGTATCTGACCAGGAACACCGACGATGCTAGCGCCGAAGAGAGTCAAGCACCGCAAGACCCACAAGGGCCGGATGCGGGGCACCGCGTCCCGGGGAAACAAGGTTTCCTTCGGGGAATACGGGCTCCAGGCCACCGAGCCGGCGTGGATCTCGAACCGGCAGATCGAGTCCGCTCGTGTCGCGATGACGCGGCACATCAAGCGTGGCGGCAAGGTCTGGATCCGGATCTTTCCCGACAAGCCCATCACCTCGAAGCCGGCGGAGACCCGGATGGGGAAGGGTAAGGGGAACCCGGAGGGTTGGGTGGCCGTGGTCAAGCCCGGTCGCATGATGTTCGAGCTCGAGGGAGTGACGGAGGAGATCGCCCGACGGGCCATGGAGCTGGCCGAGGCGAAGCTCCCCATCAAGTGCCGCTTCGTCATTCGCGACCAGCAGCTGTAGGCGGGGAGACGAGACATGAAGGCCGACGAGATCAGAGAGTGGGACGGCGCCGAGGTCGAGGCCCGTCTCGAGGAGTTGAAGGAGGAGCAGTTCAAGCTCCGGTTCCAGAGCTCCATGATGCAGCTCGAGAATCCGAGCCTCCTCCGCCACAACCGGCGCGACATCGCGCGCCTGAAAACGGTTCTTCGCGAGCGTGAGCTCGCCCAGAACGGGTGAAGCAGGAGACCATGAGCGAGAACGAGGCCCCTCAGGGCGAGACCGGCACCGCGGAAGGCGGGCGGGAGAACGGGCGCAAGACGCGCATCGGCCTGGTCACCGGCCACAAGGCCGACAAGACCGTGACCGTCGAGGTGGAGCGCCGCATGGCGCACCCGCTCTACGGCAAGGGCGTGAAGCGCACGAAGAAGTACCACGCGCACGACGAGAACAACGAGTTCCTCGAGGGGGACCGGGTCCGGATCATGGAGACACGCCCCCTCTCGAAGACCAAGCGTTGGCGCGTGGTCGAGCTGATCGAGCGCGCCGAGTGATGGACGCGACGCGGTATGACGCCCCAGGGCTTCGTTGCGCGACGGTCGCCACGGCCTGCGACGGACGGGATCGTACGTCTCGGCCGTCGCGCCTTGCGCGCCTCGCCCTGGAACGTCCTCCACGTCGCCAATACATGGAAGCGAGAGTACTGAGATGATCCAGCAGGAGTCGATCCTCCGCATCGCGGACAATACCGGGGCGAAGACGGCCTTGTGCATCCGGGTGCTCGGCGGGTCGCGGCGCCGCTACGCCGGAGTCGGGGACCTCATCATCGCCACGGTGAAGGACGCGATCCCGAACGCCGGCATCAAGAAGGGCGACGTCGTGAAGGCGGTCGTGGTCCGGACGGCCAAGGAGACGCGCCGCAAGGACGGCACGTACATCCGCTTCGACGACAACGCCGCGGTGATCATCAATCCGCAGGGGGAGCCGCGCGGCACGCGCATCTTCGGACCCGTGGGTCGAGAGCTCCGAGAGAAGAGATACATGAAGATCGTTTCCCTGGCCCCCGAGGTGCTCTGATGGCCACGCGGCAGGCGAGACAGAAGAGAGGGGTCGCCAAGCCCATGATCATGAAGGGCGATCGGGTCCGGGTGATCCGCGGCAACCACCGTGATCTGGAGGGCACGGTCCTCGAGGTGATCAAGGCCAAGGGTCAGGTGCGGGTCGAGGGCGTGAACATGCGCAAGAAGCATCAGCGCCCCAGCCAGGCCAACCCGGACGGCGGAATCATCACGTTCGAGGGCCCGATCGCGCTGTCCAACGTGATGCTCATCGATCCCACCACGGGTGAGCCCACCCGGGTGCGGACGAGGATCGAGGAAGACGGCACCAAGGAGCGGATCTCCGTGAAGAGCGGGAATCCGGTCCCCAGGCCGCAGTAAGAGGACGAAGATGCAGCCCAGGCTCAAGACGCACTACGAGACCCACGTACGGGCCAAGCTCCGCGAGGAGTTCGGCTTCGTGAATCCGCACCGCATTCCGCACATCGTGAAGGTCGTGCTGAACGTGGGGATCGGCGAGGCGTCCAAGGACATCAAGCAGCTCGAGAGCGCGGTCGACGAGCTCGGCATCATCACGGGCCAGAAGGCCAACGTGAACCGCGCGCGGCGCTCCATCTCCAACTTCTCACTGAGAGAGGGGATGCCCGTCGGCGCGTCGGTGACGCTGAGACAGGACCGGATGTGGTTCTTCCTGGACCGGCTCATCACGACGGCGATTCCGCGCATTCGTGACTTCCGGGGGCTGAACACCCGCTCCTTCGACGGCCGCGGCAACTACACGCTGGGCGTCAAGGAGCAGATCATCTTCCCGGAGATCGACTACGACAAGGTCAACAGGATCCACGGGATGGACATCACCTTCGTGACGTCCACCGAAAAGGACGACGAAGCGTTCGCCCTTCTCCGTGAGCTCGGATTCCCGTTCCGCGGGGCGATTCCCGTGCAGATCGGCGCCGGGGCGGCGTAATCAAACACTACTAGGGGTTATTCGATGGCCAGGAAGGCACTCGTCGAGAAGTCCAAGCGCAAGCCGAAGTTCGGCGTGCGTGCCCGCAATCGGTGTCAGCGTTGTGGACGGCCGCGCGGGTATCTGCGGAAGTTCGGACTCTGCCGGATCTGTTTCCGGGAGATGTCGCTCCGCGGCGAGATTCCCGGCGTCCGCAAGTCGAGCTGGTAGGAGACCAGAACCGCTATGATGACTGATCCGATCGCGGACATGCTGACCCGCATGCGCAACGCGGCCACGGCCGGACACAGGTGGGTGGACATGCCCGTGTCGAAGCTGAAGGTCGAGGTGGCGCGGCTGCTATCCGAGAGCCACTTCGTCTACGCCTACAAGGTTCTGGACGACGGCAAGCACGGTCTGCTGCGTGTGTACCTGAAGTATCACGAAGGCCAGCCGATCATTCGCCACCTGGAGCGGGTGTCGCGGCCGGGCCGGCGTCACTACGTGGGAGCGGCCGACATTCCCCGTGTCCGCAACGGACTCGGGATGGCCATCCTCTCCACGTCGGACGGTGTGCTCTCCGACCGGACCGCGCGTGAGCGCGGCGTCGGCGGCGAGCTGATGGCACTGATCTGGTAAGGCGGGATTGACGATGTCGAGAGTCGGAAAGATGCCGGTGGCGATCCCCAAAGGGGTCGACGTGGAGCTGGCCGGGGGCACGGTGACGGTGAAGGGCCCCAAGGGTGAGCTCGGGCTCGACGTCCACCCCACCATGAAGGTGACGGTGGACGACGGCGAGATTCGCGTGGAGCGCCCTTCGGACCAGAAGCAGCACCGTGCGCTGCACGGGCTCACGCGTGCCCTTCTCGCCAACATGGTGGAGGGGGTGACCGCGGGCTTCAGCAAGACGTTGGAGATCGTGGGTGTGGGCTACCGGGCCGAGATGAAGGGCAAGAAGCTCAACCTGAGCCTGGGCTTCAGTCACCCCATCGACTATCAGCCGGTGGAGGGCGTGAGCATCGAGTGCCCGAACCAGACGACGGTGGTCATCTCGGGCCCGGACAAGCAGAAGGTCGGCCAGGCGGCCGCCGAGATCCGAGGCTTCCGGCCCCCCGAGCCCTACAAGGGCAAGGGCGTCCGGTACCAGGGTGAGCGTGTACGCCGCAAGGCCGGAAAGACGGCTGGAGCATAAGCCATCATGACCATGATCAAGCAGAGCAAACTGAGGACGAGCCGGCACCTGCAGCGACGCCGGCGTCACCTTCGGGTCCGGAGGAAGATCGCGGGAACGGCCGAGCGGCCGCGCCTGGTCGTCTTCCGTTCCTTGAAGAACATCGAAGGTCAGATCGTCGACGACGACGCCGGCCGGACGCTGGTGGGCCTGTCGACCCTCACGCCGGAGCTGAAGGATTTCAAGGCGGAGGGTTCGCACGTCCGCGTCGAGCGGTCGCGCGCCGCGGGCAAGCTCATCGCCGAGAAGGCGCTGGCCGAAGGGATCAAGACCGTCGTGTTCGACCGCGGCGGCTACAAGTACCACGGCCGGGTGAAGGCCTTCGCAGAAGGCGCCCGTGAGGGAGGTCTGGAGTTCTGATGGCCAGGGACAAGAAGCAGAGCCAGCGTGGCCGCGAGAGCGATCTCGTCGAGAACGTCATCCACATCAACCGTGTGGCCAAGGTGGTCAAGGGTGGGCGGCGGTTCTCGTTCTCCGCGCTCGTGTCGGTCGGTGACCAGAAGGGCCAGGTCGGAATCTCGCTGGCCAAGGCCAACGAGGTGTCGGAGGCCATCCGCAAGGCGCTGGAGCGCGCGCGCCGCAGCATGGTCAAGGTGCCCGTCCAGAACGGCACGCTCCCGCACGAGATCGTGGGGGAATGGGGCGCGGGCCGAGTGATGCTGCGTCCTGCCGCCCCCGGTACCGGCGTGATCGCCGGCGGGCCGGTGCGCGCCGTCCTGGAGGCCGCGGGGGTCCGCGACGTGCTCACGAAGAGCCTGGGCACGAACAACCCGATCAACGTGGTGCGCGCCACGATGGACGGTCTGACGCGGCTCGTCACCGCCGAGAAGGCGGCCGAGGAGCGAGGCGTGTCCGTCGAATCGCTGGGGGTGCGCCGTGGCTAAGAAGAAGGCGGGCAAGATCGAGATCACCCAGGTCCGGAGCGGCATCGGGCGGATCGCCAAGCACCGCCGCACGCTTCGAGCCCTGGGGATCAAACGGCACCAGCAGAGCGTAGTTCACGAGGACAATCCCGCAATCCGCGGGATGGTCGCCCAAGTCAGTCACCTCGTCTCGGTCCGCGAGATCGACGAGTAACCGAAGGCAGCGTACGATGGCCGAGCTTCACGACTTGAGCCCCGCCAAGGGCTCACACCGCAACCGCAAGCGCGTGGGCCGGGGCCCCGGCTCCGGCACCGGCAAGACCGCGGGTCGCGGCGAGAAGGGCCAGAAGGCCCGCTCGGGCGGTTCCGTCCATGCCTACTTCGAGGGCGGCCAGATGCCTCTGGTACGCCGCATCCCGAAGCGGGGCTTCAGCAATCAGAACCGCGTCGAGTACCAGGTGGTCAACGTGCGCGACCTCGACCGCCTCGAGGGGAAGGTCGACGTCGTGGCCCTGAGGGCCGCCGGGCTCGTGGGCTCCGCCCGCAAGCCGGTGAAGGTCCTGGGACAGGGCGAGCTGACCAAGGCGCTCGAGGTCGAGGCCCACGCCTTCAGCAAGAGCGCGCGTGAGAAGATCGAGGCGGCGGGAGGCTCGGTGAGCCTCGCCGACGCGGGGGACGCGGCCTGAGCGGCCGCTGAGGGCGAACCATGGCGAATCCGGTCGGAAACCTCTTCAAGGTCCCGGAGCTCAAGGAGAAGATCCTCTTCACCTTGTTCATCCTGCTCATCTATCGGATCGGTGCGCACCTCACCGTTCCGGGCCTCGACGTGGGCGTGCTGCGCGAGCAGTTCGGGAACCTCCAGAACACCTTCTTCGGCATCTACGACATGTTCGTGGGGGGCAGCCTGCGCCGGGCCACGGTCTTCGCGCTCGGCATCATGCCCTATATCTCGGCCAGCATCATGTTCCAGCTGCTGGCCGCGGTCTTCCCGACCGTCGAGAAGATGCAGAAGGAGGGCGAGGACGGCCGCAAGAAGCTCGAGCAGTGGACGCGCTACACCACGGTGGGTCTGGCGCTCGTGCAGGCGTTCGGCTATGCGAAGTTCCTCGAGTCGATGCCCGGCGCGGTCACCACGCCCGGCTTCGTCTTCACCTTCACGACGGTGCTGGCCCTGACGGTCGGTGCGGTCTTCGTGATGTGGCTCGGCGAGCAGATCACCGAGCACGGCATCGGCAACGGCATGAGCCTGCTGATCTTCTTCTCGATCATCGACAGCTTCCCGGCCGCCGTGGCGCGGACCTGGGAGTCGTTCATGGTCGGCGAGATCGGCGCGTTCAGCCTGGTGGCCCTGCTCGCGGTGATCGTGGGCGTGTCGGCCGGCGTGGTGGCCATGACCATGGCGGCGCGCAAGATCCCCGTGCAGATCCCGCGCAAGGTGGTAGGGCGCGGGCGCATCCAGGAGGGTCAGAAGAGCTTCATTCCTCTGCGCGTGAACTCGGCGGGCGTCATGCCGATCATCTTCGCGCAGTCGTTCATCGTGGTGCCGGGCACCGCGGCGGCGTTCGTGCAGTGGCCCTGGCTGAAAGCGATCGCGGACATCTTCCAGGTGCAGACGTGGCCGTATTACCTGACCTACGGCCTGCTGATCCTGTTCTTCACCTACTTCTACACGGCGATCATCTTCAATCCGATCGACCTGGCGGAGAACCT
>CAZVYM010000139.1:0-9503 GCA_964630935.1 uncultured Gemmatimonadaceae bacterium
GGGCTGGGTGAGATGAACCCCGACCAGCTCTGGAAGACCACCATGGATCCGGAGTCGCGCACGGTGCTCCAGGTCACGATCGAAGACGGGGCCATCGCTTCACAGCTCTTCGACCGGCTCATGGGCGACGAGGTCGAGCCGCGCCGTCAGTTCATCGAGAAGAACGCCAAGTACGTGAAGAACCTGGACGTCTGAGTCGTCTGGAACGGAGTAGGCGTTCTTGGACGAGACTGACGACGCAGGGCGCACCCGGGACCGCCCGACTCGCATGCCGCCCCCTTCGATCCTCGTGATCGGTGTGCTGTTCCTCGTGCTCGGTGGCTTCGACCTCTTCCGCGGCCTCGCGCCGGCGCTGCGCCCGCCCGGGGCCGTCGCTGCCGACGACCTGTGGGTCCTGGCCGTCGGGGTGGCCGCACTGGTCGGAGGTGCCTTCGTGATCCGCGGAGGCAACTGGGCGCGCTGGTTGTTGGCGGCCTGGATGGCATTCCACGTCGCTCTGAGCATTCGGCAGGCCGGACCGCTCGCCGCGCACGTGCTGATCTTCGGCGTCATCACGTACTTCCTCTTTTTCCGGGCGGCCGCTGCCGCGCACTTTCACGGGCGGGCGAGGAGTCGAGCCGGGCGGTAGACCCATGGCCGGCCTTCCGTCCCGACCGGGACTGGCGCGTTCGACGAATGGGGGTCAGTGTGGGGAGGACGGACTCCGTGCTGGCGGATGTCCGGAAGTGGACGGGAAGCGTTCAAGAGGCGGGTAGATACGATGGTGAACGTAGACGAGTACCAGGCGGTGTTCGAGGGCCTGCCCGACGCGATCCTGATCGTCGACCATGAGGGCGTCATCCTCGCCCTCAATTCCCAGGTGGAATCGCTGTTCGGGTACGAGCGCGAGGAGCTACTCGGCCAGACGGTCGAACGGCTGATCCCCTCCGCCCTGCAAGCAGCCCATCGGGAGCACCGAGCCCGCTATGCGAAGAATCCCCACCTACGGCCGATGGGGGCCGGGCTGGATCTGCGCGGCCGCCGTCGAGACGGCAGTGAGTTCGACGTCGAGATCAGCCTGAGCCCCTGGGTGGGCGCGAAGGGCCCTCGCGTGCTGTGCTCGGTGCGCGATATCACGGCCATGAAGCGGTTGCGTGACTTCTCGGAAGGAGCGATGCGGTCCGTCGAGGACGAGCGACGCAGGATTGCCCGGGACCTGCACGACGACACCGCCCAGCGTCTGGCCACCTTGTTGCTGAAGCTCCGTCTGCTGGGCATGCAGCTCGGAGAGGCGGCGCCCAGCGACGCGCTGGGCGAGCTTCGGGACGAGATCGCCGACATCGCCGAGGGCGTCAAGCGCATGGCGCGTGGGCTGCGACCGCCCGAGCTGGAAGAGGTCGGGCTGGCCGCGGCCATCAAGGCGCATGCGCGCCGGCTTCGAGAGAGCTCGGGCCTCGAGGTGGATACGGTGCTCGCGGAAGTGGACGAGAGGCTCTCGCTCGACGCCCGGCTCGCGATCTACCGGATGACGCAGGAGTCCCTCAGCAACGTGGTGCGCCATTCGGGCGCTCCCTCCGCCTCGGTCACGCTCGCGCTGGATGACGACGCCGTAACCCTCATCGTCGAAGACCGGGGAAGCGGCTTCTCGCTCGACCGACTGCCTCGGGGGTCTGCGGGCCTCGGGCTGATCGGTCTCCACGAGCGAGCGCTCATGGCCGGCGGCGAGGTCGACATCGACAGTCGTCCGGGCGAAGGGACCCGCATCGTCGTGAGGCTGCCGACCCTGCCGCCGACCCAGCAGCTCCAGCACTGAGCGTCGCGGGCCGGCAGCCCCACCGCCGGCAGGGCGACCAGAACGAGATCAGGACGGGCGGGACCCGACCAGCTCAGGAACCTCCGCGCCGGCCGTGCGCCACATCGGGATCGCGCCGAGCACACCCGAGACGACGGCGACGAGAAGCACCGAGACGCACCCGGCGCCCGTCGGCTTGACGGTCATCAGGAAGAGCACGCCGGCGACCAGCGTGAGCGTGGTCATCTTCGCGCTCCAGCTCACGGGGTCGCGAAGGAGCCGGCGCGACGCGGGCGTCAGGCCGGAGGATTCGAGCTCGATCCTGAGCGCACGCCCCCTGCGAGCTTCCACCCCCCCTCCGAGCGCCATGATCAGGGCGAGCCCCACCACGGCGGCGTCGATCCACGGAACCGACCAGGTCCAGCGCGCCTGCGTCATGTAGATGCCGGTGCCCAGGAGCCCCAGCGAGGCGACGGGGAAAGCGCGCACGACCCGCTCCGTGAGCGTGAGCCACGAGATCGCCGCCGCCGCGGTGTCGGCACCCCGAAGACGCAGGGCCGCGAAGGTCGTGAGGGCGGCCGCCGCGGAGGCGACCACGAGTGACAGGAGGTGCAGGAACAGGGCGATCGAGTATCCGTTCATGGGAGGGTCTCTTTCGTTGAAGGGCAGGTCGTGCGATACTTGGAATACAACTCAATTCATTAGAGTATACTATATCGAATATGGCGGACGTCAAGCGACCGTATCGCTCCCGCCGCCGGCGGGAGCAGGCGGAGGAGACGCGGAGGAGGATTCTGGCCGCCGGACGGCGGCTCTTCGTGGCCCGCGGATATGGCGGAGCGACCATGGAGGCCATCGCCGACGACGCCGGCGTGGCCGTCCAGACCCTCTACGCCTCCGTGGGATCCAAGAAGGAAATCCTCATGGGGCTTCTGGACGAGATCGCAGCCGAGGCGGACCTCCCGGGCATGCGGGCGGCCGTGGAGGCGGCCGCCGGGGATCCGCCACGGCAGCTACGTGAGCGGATCGCGTTCTCCGCCCGGTTCTTCCGGGCCGGCGCCGATATCATCCAGATCGCGCGTGCCGTCTCCGGCGTGGAGCCCGACCTCCAGGAGATGTGGATCGAAGGCGAGGGAAGGCGGCACAAGCATGTGCGAGGCCTGGTGGCCGAGTGGGAGGCGGCGGGAGCGCTGGCACCCGGCCTCACCGCCCGGGAAGCCACGGATGTGATGTGGGCCCTCTGCGGGCCGGACGTGTTCCGGCTGTTCGTCACGGAGCGGGGGTGGAGCGGGAGCCGCTACGAGGCGTGGCTGGCCGCCACGCTGGAGCGCGTGCTCTTCGATCCGTCTCCGCAGGACTGACAAGACGGTACAGGGTAGGCCGATGCGTAAGGACGACATCTTCGATTCCGTCGCGGCCGGAGCCGTACTGCCGCTCCCCCGCCGGGTCGCCGTCGCGGCCTGGGCTCTCATCCTCGGCGCGATGGTCGTGGCGGACCGCCAGGCGGCGCTGGCCGGCGCCCACACGGCCCACCCGGGGCTCGTGGACTCGGCCGCCGGGTTGGACCTCACCGTGGGCGCATCGCTGGTGACCTGGTGGGTCCTCGGACGCGAATTCGGTTGGAGGTGGGGAGCGCTCATCCCTCTCTTCTTCCTGTCGATGCTCCTCACCGCCTCGACGCTCCCGGCCGGGCACGAGGGTGGGCTGCGTGCGGCCCATCTCGCGGCGGCGCCTCTCGAGCTCCTCAGCCTCGCCTTCCTGGCGGGAAAGGTGATCGCCGGACGGAAGGCGTTTCGGCGCACGGCGTCGGCCTCGCAGGCGCCAGACGTCCAGGCCTCCCTGCGGGACGCCGCGACCGAGGCGTTCGGACCGGGCCGATTCGCCGACGCCATCGCCTACGAGCTGTCCGTGCTGTACTACGGACTCTTCGCGCGCAAGCGCGAGCCGACGCCGGCGTGTGCGTTCACCTACCACCGCGAGTCGGCCTACGGTGCGATCGTCCTCGTGCTCCTCATGGCGACCGCGGCGGAGGTGGCGAGCGTCCACTTCCTCGTCCGTCTATGGAGCCACCGCCTGGCCTGGATCCTCACCGGGCTCGGTCTCTACGGGGCGCTCTGGCTCTGGGCCGACTGGCGGGCGTGCGGTCTGCTGCCCGCCTGCGTCGAAGGAAGCATGCTTCGCATCCGCTTCGGCCTGCGTTGGAGGCTGGACGTCCCCCTCGGCTCCATCGTGGGCATCAGGGCGCCCACGGCCGAGGAGAGGGCCACGCGAAGAGGCGTCGACCTCAGGTTGGCGCTCCCCGGAGCGGCGTGGAAGGTCCTGGAGCTCGACCGGCCCGTCGAGGCCCGCGGTGTCTACGGCCTTCGCCGGACCGTGCGCAGTCTGGGCCTCGGCTTCGACGATCTCGACGCCCTGAGCACGGCGCTTCCGCCCGAGGGACGGGTGAGGCCGCGGCGTTCGGCCGGCACGAGCGAGCGATGAGGGGCGGCGCCCGCCGCCGTCCCTTCAACCTCCCCGCTTGAGGATCGCCTGCTGGATCTCGACGTACTGGCCGCAGTTCGCCTTCATCTGATCGAGGTCGACCTTCACCGTCTGCGGGTAGCTGCCGACGTCGTTCAACAGCTCGAGCGCCCGCTGGAATTTCGGCAGCGTGGCGCGAGCCGTGGCGAGGGTCTGGGGCTTCTGCCCCGCGACGGCGCCCTGGTAGATCGCATAGGCCTCCCAGAACGTGAGCTGATGTCTCATTTCCGCGCTCAGGTTCGGGAGCTGCCTCGCGCGTTCCAGCGCTTCGGAGGCGTAGTCGAACTTCTCCTTCTTGATGCCGTTGTTGTACGCGTCGCCGAAGATCATCTGGGCGGCCCGGTCCGCTTCCTGCTGGCCGCGCGCCGCGTTGGATCTGAGCATCTCGACGGCGTCGGTCAGACGTCCGGCCTGGATGAGCCAGCTGGCCTGCCTGAGGCCGTGGTTGGCATCGGTGGGATTGATCCGCTTGGCCGAGTCCAGCGCCGTGATCGCATCGTCCAACCGGCCGGCGTCGTGTAGCGCGTTGGCGTACGCCGACCAGATCTGGTCTTCGCCCGCGTGGACCTTCACGGCCTGCTGCGCGAGCTCCAGCGCGCGGTCGACCTCACCCAGCTTGAGGTAGGCCGCGATCGAGTTCCTGAGCAACACGACCGAGGTCTCCTCGCCCCTGGCCGCGAACACCTTCTCTCCCGCCTGGACGGCTTCGTGATAGTACTTCACGGACTCGGCGGGCACGGCGGCGCTGTCGTCTCCTTCGGTGGCTCCCCGATCGGCCTCCAGCGCCGCATTGAACGCGAAGCCCGCATACTGCTCCAGGAGGTCGACGTTGTCCGGCTCGACATCGAGGCCGACCTGGATGATCTGCATCGCACCGACCGGGTCCCCGGCCCGGGCGAGGTCGTAGGCGATCTTCATGCGCACCTGGACGTCGCTCGGATTGAGGGCCAGATACTTCTCGTAGAAGGCCCGCGCTTCCTCGTCCTTGCCCTGCGTCGCGCTGATGTAGCCGGACAGAGAGAGCGCATCGAGGTTGCCCGGGTCGCGGTCGAGGATCCGCCCCAGCTCCTGCATCGCCTCGTCGTACTTCTCCTGTTGGAAAAGGATGTTGGCGCGCGTGTATCGGCTGCCGACCGCGTTCGGGTTGAGCTCGATGGACTGGTCGCACTTCTCCATCGCGTTCTCGAAGTCCTTGCTCTGCGCATACACGTTGCAGTAGCGGGCCGCGCTGACCTGCTGCACGTAGGTGTCGAACGAGCGGAAGATGTACACGGCCGCGGAATCCGCCTGCTTCTCACCGAACGTCCGGGGCTCGACCTCGAACGATTCGTCGCTCGCGACGTCGTAGAACGTCGCGTTGACGGCCTTCCGCTTGTCGGCCTGGTCGTGGTAGTCCGCGCAAAGGGCGACCTGCGCATGGATCTCACCGGCGAGCTGGCGCGTGTGCGCGCAGTCGAGCTCCTCCCAGTCCAGCTTGAAGCGCTTGGCGGAGTCCTTGATCTCCTTTTCCTCTACGGGCTGGTGCGTGGCCAGGCCGTTGAGGAGCTCCCGTAGCCTCTCGGCCGCGTCCTTCCCGAAATCGTTGTCGGCGCCCTGCTTCGGCTCGAACGGGGGAACGAGGACGCGAAAGCGCTGGCCCACGGCGCCGCTCGTGTCCTGTGCGGCCAACCGGGCGAGCGGCCCGGCGGGCATCAGCAGGCCTCCCACGGCGAAGGCGAGGATCGTGAGCGCGAACCGTCCAGCCATGGGTATGGTCTCCTGGAGGGTCTCGGCTTCTTGACGCGCCGCGTCGCGCGCGGCGTCTCGCTTCGTGGCTTCCAAGAGGAATGTACGTCCTCCGAACCGCAGGCTTTCCACGGTGAAGGCGGTCTTTGCTCCGGAGAGGGAGGATGGCAGCTTTCGTCATGATTCCCCCGATTCCGAGGGTGCTCCGGCCGGGTCTCCATCTTCTGGAGACGGAGATGGAGGCCTTCGACGTTCGCTCCGCCGTGCTCCTGGGCAGCGCCCGTGCGGTCGTCTGGGACGTGCTCGCGCACCCGGACCAGGTGGCACCGGTCGAGGGGCTTGCGGGCACGCTCCCCCGCACCGTCGTCTACAGCCATGCCGACTGGGATCATGCCTGGGGAACGTGCGGTCTCCGTGACGTCGAGGACGTGGTCGCCCACGAGGCCGCCGTCGCCCGGTTCGAGGGCGACGCCCGCGAGGAGCTGGCGCGACGACAAGCGGCAGACGCGGGCGCCTGGGGCATGGTTCGCCTGGTCGCCCCGACGCGGACCTTCGCCGAGCGGCTCGATCTGGAGCTCGGAGGCGCGACGGTCGAGCTGCGCGCGCTCGCCGGCCACACGGCCGACTCCATCGTGGCGTTCGTTCCGGCCTGGGGCATCCTTCTCGCGGGCGACGCGGTGGAGACGCCGCTCCCCGTCGTGAACGAAGCCGCGGCCGTGGAGGGTTGGGTGGCGGCGCTGGACAGCTGGATCGCAGACGGGCGCGTGCGCACCGTGGTGCCGTCGCACGGCCCGGTGGGCGGGCTCGAGCTCGTGGAGCGGACGGCCTCCTATCTGCGCGAGCTCGCTCGAGGAGGCGAGCCCGCGGTGCCGGGCGATCTGGCGCCGTTCTATCGCGAGACGCACGAGGAGAATCTGCGGCTGATGCAGGCGTTGCGCGGTTGATGCGCCGTCGCGTGCCGATCGTTCCTCAAGCCCCCACGATCGCTTCGGGACCGAGCAGCAGCGCGTCGTGGCGGCGGGCGACCGCACGCTCCAGGCCGGGCGTGAATCCTCCTCCGGAGAACAGCACCCGCAGCCGAGACTCCCGGCCGAACCCGTAACGGGTCTCTCCGATCTCGCGGTCGAGGCCCTCGAGCGTGCGCACGCCCGCGGGGCCGTCCGTCCAGACGGCTCGTCCGTAGAACGCCGCGCCCGACCGTAGAAGCCCGGCGACATCGATGTCGTAGCCGGGCCCCCAGAGACTTCCGATCTCGCGCGCGTTCACACCGATGGACTCCATCACGTCGAAGCCCATGTGCTGTCTGCAGATCGCGGGGAAGACGCGCGCGACGTGGTCGTCGAGATCGCGCCGGACGGCGGATGCGAAGGCCTCGGCGCCGCGCTCCACCTCGCGCCACGGGAGCGCGAAGCGGAACCAGAACGCGACGAACGGATCGGCGACGGCGTACCGTCGACTCCGGGTGCGCGGGCGTGCGTCGAGCGAGCGGCGGATCTCCACCAGCCCGAGCTCCTCGAGCCTCTTCAGGTAGGGGGCCACCTGTCCGCTCCGGGTGAGGTCGGGCACCCCCTGGTGCACTCGGCTCCAGTCCGCCTCCCCCCGCGCGAGCGTGGACAGGATGGCCGCGTACCGGGACGGCGTCTGGAAGTCGCGCTCCAGGAGGTCGATCCCGGCGTCGACCAACCGGGCCCCGGGTTCGAGCATGGTCTTGCGGATGTTCGTGGCGAGCGTCTGCTCCGGATCCAACAGGGCCAGGTGCGCGGGCAGGCCTCCGAAGACCGCGTAGGCGCGGATGCGGTCTCTGGGCTCGGAGCCCGGTAGGAGCGGAGCCGCCGCGCGGAAGGGCAGCGGGCCGAGGCGCACGCTGGGCTCTCCGCCGATCGGGAGATCCCCCGGACGGCCCACCAGGACGACGTGGATCCTCCGTCCTTCGGTGCGGGCCCGCTCGAGCGCCTCCTCCAGGGGCGCGACGACGCGCGCGCGCGCCTCGGCGAGCCGGTGCGCATCGTCGAGCACGAGGACGAGCGTGGCGCTCTCGGTCGGCGCGGCGTCGACCAATGCGCCGAAGAGCCTCGCCCACGACCGAGCCGAATCGGCGTCGAGCCGGACCGATCCCTCCCCCGCGGACAACCACTCACCGAGGTGCCGGGCCAGCGCCTCCCGCTGGCGCGGCTCGGGGAGCGGAGGGACCCGGAGATGGAGCACGGGGACACCCGCGAGCGCCTTTCGCACGAGCGTCGTCTTCCCCGCACCCCTGGGGCCGGTGACGCTCAGGAGCGAGGCATCGGGCCGATCGATGGCCGAGCGGAGGATCCCCAGCTCCTGGTGCCGGCCCGTGAAGACCATCACAAAATCCCGAAAAGAAGCCTAATCTATAAAACTTAGCGTAAATTCATTTATGCAATTTAGTATACCGAACCTCTTGTCGGTACTCACGGGTCACCACAGCTTGGTAGGCCGAGCTTCCAAGGACCTGTCCCCCGGAGGACCCTGTCCATGACCCGACTGATTCCCCGTTTCGACATTCTGGCCGCCGCCACCTACACGCCTCCCCCCGTCGCGAACGGCGGTGAGGAGAAGCGCCCCGGCCTCGAGGAGGTGTTCGGAGAGAACCTCTTCGGACTCCACCAGATGAAGTCCCGCCTGCCGAAGCCTCAGTACGAGGCGCTCCTCTCGACGGTGCGCAACGGCAACGAGCTCGACCCCTCGGTGGCCGACGCGGTCGCCGTCGCGATGAAGGAGTGGGCCATGGAGAAGGGCGCCACCCACTTCACCCATTGGTTCCAGCCACTGACGGGGCTCACCGCCGAGAAGCACGACTCCTTCCTCACGCCGCTCGGCGACGGGCGCGCGATCACCGAGTTCAGCGGCAAGGAGCTCGTCCAGGGCGAGCCCGACGCGTCGTCGTTCCCGTCGGGGGGGCTGCGGGCCACGTTCGAGGCTCGGGGCTACACCGCGTGGGACCCGACCTCCCCGGCGTTCCTGATGAAGAGCAACGGGGGGGCGTATCTGTGCATCCCGACGGCGTTCGCGTCGTGGACGGGTGACGCCCTCGACAAGAAGACGCCGCTGTTGCGCTCCATGCACGCGTTGGACGAGCAGGCCCGGCGTGCGCTTCGGCTCTTCGGGAGCCCTCCCCAGGCCGTGCGCGCCACGCTCGGCCCGGAGCAGGAGTTCTTCCTGATCGACCAGGAGTTCTTCTACCGCCGTCCCGACCTGGTCACGACGGGTCGCACGCTCTTCGGCGCGCAGCCGCCGAAGGGGCAGGAGATGGAGGACCACTACTTCGGGTCCATCCCGCAGCGTGTGCTCGAGTACATGAACGAGGTCGAGACGGAGCTCTACAAGCTCGGCGTGCCGCTCAAGACGCGTCACAACGAGGTGGCTCCCGGCCAGTACGAGATGGCGCCCATCTTCGAGGACGCGAACCAGGCGGCCGACCACCAGCAGCTGATGATGTCGACCATGCAGCGCGTCGCCCGCAAGT
>CAZVYM010000140.1:0-9500 GCA_964630935.1 uncultured Gemmatimonadaceae bacterium
TTCGCGTCGAGCGCCCGTGCGATGGCGTCGGCCATGCCGACGTGCACCGTGTCGAACCGCGCCGACGTCGTAGGGGGATCCCCTTGAGCCAAAGAGGAAATCGGCTCGAATCCGGTCAGAACGACCGCGGCCGAAAGGACGAATCCGAATCGAAATGTGTTGCCGGTCATTGCTCCCTCCCTCTTGGGGCCTTGTTCGGCCCAGGTAAAAGGGAAGGTGGCCCGCGGCTTCGGGGCCGACATTGACCAGAGTCAACTGGTGGGGAAGGAGGGGGACGGATGTCCCGTCGATCGACGCTACTCCACGTCCGGGTCCGTGGCCCGCTGCAGCTCCTCGAGATCCAGTACCTGGTAACGGCCCGATCCGACGCGCTCGAGGATGCCCTTCTGTACGAGGCTCGTCATGGCGCGCGAGAAGGTCTCCGGCACGATTCCGATTGCTCCCGCGAATTCTTGCGCGGAGACAGGCAGGGAGATCAGAGGCCGGTCGGTGGTTGCCCCATCGAGCGGACCGAGGGCGAGAAGGGCTTGGGCCACGCGGGCCCGGGCACCCGGCATGGAGAGGGACCGGATCAGGTCGAAGCAAGCTCTGAGCCGGTTGCCCAGGAGACCGATGAGCGTCACCGCCAACTCCGGCTCGGATTCGAACACCTGGAGCAGGGTGGCCCGCGCCATCACCTCGGCCTGTACGTCTTCCAACGCGCGGGCATGAGCGGGATACGCTTGACCATCGAGGAAGGGGAGGAAGCCGAACACGTCGCCGGGTCCAAAGATGAACAGCGTCACCTCCCGACCCTCGGGCAGAACGCGGTAGACCTTCACCCGACCGGCCTTGAGGACCACCAGCATCCCGGTGGTGTCACCCTCGCGCCACAGGAAGTTGCCCTTCTTGAAGTGCCTGACGTGCAGATACGCCCTGAGGATCTCCAGGGCTTCCTGGGCCGATGCCTCGAGGGCGGGGTCGGACCAGAGGTCGGAGGTGACCGTGAACGCTGCCATCGCTGGAAGATAATCCAATGCCCACGGAGCGCGCTCGTCAGATCCGGCCACGTGCCTGGACCCATGGCCCACAGTCTTGCTCTTCATCATGGATCCCGCCTCGAGGCGTGAAGTGCCAGTTAACTGCGAGAACACTCCCAGTTCACGGCACCGTGCTATGCTGGGCGGCACGTTGGCTCTCGCGACTCTCCTGAGGAGGTGGATCATGTTGTCGAAAGCGCTCATCGGGCTGCTGGCCGTCGGTGTGGTCTCGAGCGGGTGTACAGACGGGCCGATCGCACCGGACGAGCTGAGGCCGTGGTCGCGGCCGCCTCCGTCTATTCGGGATGGTCAGAGGCTGTCCGGGTGGAAGACATCCCCGGAACAGATCAGCCTCTGATCCCTGGGGTGAGCCTGTCAACGCCGGGGGCGCCGATCAATTCCGCCTACAACGACTTCTGCCCGACGCTGGCGTGGCGGTGGCGGCATCGTCGGATTGGGCCCCTCACGCCCACACCGGTTCGACTCCCGACGCTCACGCGACGGTCGCGGTCTCGCGTGCCCGCGTTCTCTCCGCTGGTGCGCGCTCCCCCGCCAACAGGATCCAGCCCAGCGTCGCAGCGACCGCGGAGGCTCCCAGGATCCCGATCTTGGCGGCGTTCAGCAGTGGCGACCCCTCTCCGAAGGCGAGAGAGCCGACGAACAGGCTCATGGTGAAGCCGATGCCCGCGAGGCAGCTCACGCCCACGCTCGCCCGCCAGCTCACGCCCGGCGGGAGCGACGCGAGCCCGCTCCTCACGGCGATCCAGGAGAATAGCGTGATGCCGATCGGCTTCCCCAGGACGAGCCCCAAGACGACCCCGACTGTGACGGGGTGGGTGAGCGCGTCGCCCGAAGCGCCGGCGAGGGGAACACCGGCGTTGGCGAGCGCGAAGAGGGGCACGACCAGGAACGCCACCCACCGATGGAGCCCGTGCTCCACGCGCTGCAGAGGCGCCTGCGCGTGCTCGCAGTTGGCCGTCAACGCCTGGATGGCCGCCTGTTGGCCCCGATTGGTCAGCACGCTCCCCCCCTCCACTCCGGCTCGGTCGAAGACCTCGAGGATCTCCCTGCTGCTCTCGGAGAACTCGTCGGCGTCGACGCGCGTCCGCGCGGGGATGGTCAGAGCCAGCAGCACCCCGGCGACGGTGGCGTGTACCCCCGAGGCCAGGAACGCAGCCCAGAGGAGCAGCCCCAGGAAGACGTACGCACCCGGGTGCCGCACGCCCAGCCGGTTCATGGCGACGAGCGCCAGAAAGACCGCCCCCCCCATGAGCAGCGCGGATATGCGCACCTCCGCAGTGTAGAAGAGCGCGATCACGAGCACCGCGATCAAGTCGTCCACGATGGCCAGCGCCGCCAGGAAGACCTTGAGCCCCGTGGGAACCCTCGGGCCGATGAGGGCCAGCACCCCGAGCGCGAAAGCGATATCGGTCGCCATGGGGATCCCCCACCCGCTCGCCTCGGTGCCGGTGGGGTTGAAGGCGTAGTAGATCAGCGCGGGCAGGGCGGCCCCGCCCACCGCGCCCGCGAGGGGAAGCGCCGCGGCGCGCGCCGAGGCGAGCTCCCCCACCAGGACCTCGCGCTTGATCTCCAACCCCACCAGGAAGAAGAAGATCGCCATCAGCGCGTCGTTGATGAAATGGTGCGCCGAAATCCGAAACGACCACTCGCCGACCCCCAGGATCAGGTACGTGCCCCACACCGCGTCATAGCTCTCCCCGAGCGGCGAGTTGGCCCACGCGAGCGCGACCACGGTCGCCGTGAGAAGCACGAGGCCGCCGGAGGACTCGATGTGCGCGAATTCCTGGAAGGGACGCAGGACGCGCTCGATCGGGGCAGGGGCCGAGCGCCTACTGACCGTCGTACCCATCGCCATGGTCACCTCGGTGGTGCGCGTGACCCACCCCTCGACCTCGCCCGAGCCGGCTCTCCTCCAGCACCGGGGGAGTGCCTGATCCGGCGCGTGGCCGTCGGCGCCTGTAAGATCGTCGTCCGGCCCCACCGGAACCAGATCCCGGCCCATGACCGAGCCCGGCGGCATGGTCAGGGCATAAAGCTCCTTTCCCGGGACGTGGAGCGCACAGTCGTTAAGGCGAGGAAACCGGTGTCAGGAGCATCCATCGGCGGCCCATCGGCCGTGCGGGCCGCGGTGGGCGTCGTCCTCGTCGACACCATGAGCCGGGTCTATCGCCTTCGAACGGTCCTCTCGTGGGACCGCCGGCTGACGCTCGTGCGCTTCTTCCTGACCCCTGCGGTCCTGGGTGCCCTCGCCACCGGTTTCATCCTGAGCCTCACGTCCGCTGGCGACGTCCTACGTGCCCTGGCATCAGGTGGGGTGCTGGCGGTCGCGGGCGTGGTCGCTGGGGTCGAGCGCTCCGTTCGACGTTCTACGGCAGCTATGTGCGGAACGATCTCTGACGGCCTCGCGTCTCGCTGCTCGGGATCCGTTGACCCGACGGCCTCAGCACAATTAAAGTAACAATGTCACTTTTTCTACACGGGCGGTGGAGGGCTGGATGGGAAGACAGGGCCTGGGCGAGTTCGAGCTTCTGGTTCTTCTCGCTGCGTTGCGCCTGGGGGAAGACGACGCGCACGCCGTCTCCATCGTGGACGAGATCCGTGAGCGGACGGGGCGCGAGGTGCTCCGCTCGGCGGTCTACGTGACCCTCCAACGGCTGGAGAAGAAGGGGCTGGTCTCCACCCGTATGGGCGATCCCGTGCCGGAGCGCGGCGGGAAGGGTCGCCGCCTGGTGAGTGTGGCGGAGACGGGCCTCGCGGCAGTGCGCGAGACCCAGGACGCCCTCCGCAACATGTGGGGCGGCCTGGGCCCGATCCTCGAGGAAGGGCAGTGAACACCCCCCGATGGGCACGGGCTCTCCTCCGTTTGTGCGTGCCTCGACACCGGCGTGAAGACGTGCTGGGCGACCTGGAGGAGATGCATGCCCGGCGCCGGGTGCGGGTCGGCGCCCTGCGTGCCTGGATCGTCACCTCGGCGGAGGCCGCGGTTGTGGGTGCGGCCTTCGTCGGCACCCGCCTACGAGGGGCCCTCATGCCCCCTCGGTGGCTCTCCGGTACCGACCTGAAGCTCGCGCTGCGCATGGCTCGCAAGGAGCCGCTGCTCAACATCGCGGCGGTCCTGGCGCTGGCTACGGGCATCGGCCTCGCCGGCGCCGCATTCATCCTGGCCGAGACCACCTTCTTTCCCCGGCTTCCTCTGCCTGCGGGCGACCGGTTCGTGCGCGTCGAGGCCACCCGGGCGGCGGACGGAGCCCGGGCCGCCGTAGGCGGGGAGCGTCTCGACTTGTTCAGGCGCTCCAGCGGCACGTTCGCCTACCTCGGCGCGGCGGCGGACGGGAGCGTCAACCTCCTGGACGGCGAGGGCGCGGTCGAGGAGGTCCGAGGTGTCGTCACCACACCCGACGTGTTCCGTGTCCTACCGTACCGTCCGGTCCTGGGCCGTACCCTGGTTCCGGAGGACGGAGCCCCGGGGGCCGCGCCGGTGGCCCTCCTGAGCGAGCGTCTCTGGAGGCGTCGGTACGGTGCCGACCCTGGCATCCTGGGACGCGAGATCGACATGAGCGGCGTGGCACGCCAGGTGGTGGGCGTGATGCCGGACGGCGCCGACTTCCCCGATCGCCCCGACGTGTGGATGCCCTTCAGGGAGCTTGACCTCCGCGGAGCCGGCGACGGCATTCGCCATCTGGTGGTGTTCGGCGTCCTGAAGGTGGGCGTCGACCGCAGAAGCGCCGAAGCGCGGCTGGCATCACTTTCCGACGCCTTCCAGGACGACCATGCAGGCGCCGAGCGTGTGCGCGTCCAGGTGCGCCCGTTCGCCGAGGTACCCCAGAAGGGCATGGTGCAGCTGTTCATCGGCGCGCTGTTCACCGCGGTGGTCGCCGTGCTCCTGGTCATCGCCGCCAATGTGGGGAACCTGGTGGCCGCCCGGACCGCTGCGCGCCGGGGAGAGTTGGCGGTACGCGCGGCCCTTGGGGCCGGGCGCCACCAGTTGGTGCTGCAGCTCTTCGGCGAGGTCCTCCTTCTGGGTGGGATCGCGGCGCTCCTGGGTGGCGCGGCGCTGCACGAGCTCATGGCGCGGGTCTCCCTTTGGCTCGGCAGCGAGCTGCCGTTCTGGGTCGACTTCATGCCCGGCCCCGCCACGTGGACGTTCCTGACGGTGGTCACCGTCGTCGCGTCTGCGGTGGCCGGCGGCGTACCCGCGCTCCGCGCTACCCGGAGTGCCCCTGCCGAAGCCCTGAGCGCCGCGGGGCGGGGCGGCACCGGCGGTGTCTTCGGCCGAAGCGCCCCGGTGACCACGGTGCTGCAGGTTGCCATGTCGGTGGCGCTTCTCGGTGCCGCGCTCCTGGCCGTGCGCGGCATGTCCCTGTATGCCGGGCGACTCGATTCCGTGCCCGAGGACCACATCCTCACGGCGGGGATGTCCCTGGGTGGGCCGGGTGGGGCGGATTCCGCCGACGTCACCTACCGGCGTATCGAGGCGGCCGTCAGCGTGCTTCCCGGCGTGGAGCACGCCGGCTTCGCAACCCAGGTGCCGCGGGTCGAGGCCCCCACCGTACCCGTGTCCGTGGATGCGGCACCGGGCGAGCCTCCGGCGGAGCCGCACATTGCGCCGGTGGTGGGGGCGCGACCCGGCTTCCTGGCGGCGCTGGGTGCCAGGCCGGTCCTGGGACGGTTTCTCCAGCGGGAAGACTTCCTGCCGGGAGCTCCGGAGGTGGCGGTGGTGAACGAGTCGTTCGTGCGGAAGTTCCTGCATGGGCGCTATCCCCTGGGGCGGCGTGTGCGCTTCGTGCCCCGGACCCGGGTGGGCGGAGACGACGCGGCCCCACCCCCATGGCGAGAGATCGTGGGTGTGGTGCCCGATCTAGGGTTGAGCGTGGGCGATCCGGAGTTGGAGGCCGGCGTGTACGTGCCCCTCCGGGATCCGTCCTGGGTCTACCTCGCCGTGTCCGTGTCCGGGAGCCCCGCCACGCTCGCCGACCCTCTCCGACGAGCGCTGGCTCGCGTCGATCCGGAGCTCCTGGTCTCCAGGGTGCAGACCCTGGACCACGTGGCGTCGGAGAACGCCACGGCCCTCGCCCTCTTCGGGGCGCTGCTGGGCGCCTTGGGAGGCATGGCGCTGCTGCTCTCGGTGGTGAGCACGTATGCCCTGGTGTCCTTCACCGTGTCCCGGCGCCTGCGGGAGGTGGGCATCCGTGTGGCCCTGGGTGCGTCGCGGGGCGCCGTGCTCCGTTCCGTGGCCGGGCGGGCCGCTTTCCATGTCGCCCTCGGCGCCGCCCTCGGTGCGCCTCTGGGCCTGCTCCTCGTGCAGACGAGGCGCCTCTTCGTCTTCAGGGTCCCTGCCGGGGAGTGGTGGATCCTGCCGTCGGTAGCAATGGCGATGCTGGCCGCCGGCGTACTGGCCAGCTGGTACCCTGCACAGAGGGCGCTGGGCGTGGAGGCATCGGAGGCCCTCAAGGCGGAGTGAGGAGAGGCCCGGCGGGGGACCATCTTGCCGCGCCGCATCTGATGCCAGTAGAGGTTGCCGATATTTTGCGGTGCGCGGCCGGAACTGGAACCTCCGTGCCCACCTCGGCTGCAGCGCAGGGCACTCGCGGCCGGATGCCCATCGCATCCCCGTGACACGTCTTCGTGGGAAACTCCGCGTCTTGGGACACAGATGCCCCTTGTCACCCGCCCGGGCGGCCACGCTGGAGGACCCCATGAGGAACGCAGCCTACCGATCGCATCGCTCTCTGACCGCGAGGCTCGGCGCAAGATCCGTCCAAGCCGTGGCGGCCACATTGTGGCTCGTCGTCGCGGGGTGCACGGGTGCGGATCCCACGGGGCCCGGCCCCATCGAGGTCCAGGGCACCCTGATCTACGTGGACGCCCAACGCGGCGACAACCAGAACCCGGGCACACGCCAGGCCCCCTTCGCGACCATCGGTTGGGCCTTGGACCACACCCAGGGCGAAGTCACGGTCTACGTAGCCGGTGGCACCTACACGGAGGTACTCACACCTCGCTCGAACGTGCACATCTTCGGCGGGTTCGACGGCTCCACCTGGAACCGGACCGGCCGGCGCACCGTCGTGGGAGCCACGGGCCGAGCCGCTCGCATCTCGAACGTCGGCAACGTCACTCTGGACGGGTTGGCGCTGGTCGCCGGAGATGCCGGGGGAAGCGACAGGAACTCCATCGCCATCACGGTTCACACGAGCTACGACGTGACCATCAGTGGCAATGATCTGGTCGCCGGGCGGGGACTCGCCGGCAATCCCGGGGTGGACCGGTCCAGGCCCTCGAAGGGGTCGAACGGGGGCACCGGGCAGGACGATGTCATCTGCGGCACCGATCTGAACAAGGGCGGAACGGGCGGGGGCGCCAGCACCGCGCGGGGTGGGGGGGCGGGGGGCGCTGGAAATGCGTTCCTGGGTGACGACGGGAAGGATGGGAAGGGCCCCAAGGGAGGCGCAGGAGGGAGTCGTGGCGCCGCCGAATCCGCGGGTCACGATGGCAAGAATGGCGGGGCCGGCTCCGACGGAAGCGACGGGGATGGGGGCAGCGCGTTCGGTCTGGTCAGCGGGGGGAACTACATCCAGGCATCCGGAGCGCCGGGCCAGAACGGCACGAACGGTAGCGGCGGAGGTGGCGGCGGGGCCGGCTCAGGGGTCGCGACCGCCTGCGGGTCCGGAGGCGGTGGCGGAGGGCAGGGGGGAGTCGGCGGTCAAGGTGGAACCGGCGGGGCGGGCGGAGGCGGATCGCTCGGTGTGGTCGTGACCGGCAACTCCCAGGTGACGGTCACCGGCAACCGGATCGAGACGGCCGGCGGAGGCGATGGTGGCCGGGGTGGTAGCGGCGCAGGGGGAGGCGCGGGCGGGTCCGGAGGTAGCGGCGGCTCCAGGTTGTTTTCGGGCTACGACGGCGGAGACGGCGGGGACGGCGGCAGCGGAGGACGGGGCGGGAACGGCGGCGGTGGTGGCGGCGGTCCGTCCATCGGGATCGCAACCGACGGTATGGGCAGCCTCACGTACTCGTCCAACACGTTCGACCTCGGTCTGGCGGGAACCGGTGGGACGAGTGGCGGCAAGGCCGGCGCCGACGGCCTCACGGCCGACGTGCACGGGATCGGTTAGCCGGGACGATCCGGAGAGCCGGAAGAGCCGCTCGGCCCTCACCTCCGCCTGGGCATGCGCGGCGCCTCGTGGATCTGGAAGTCCTCGGGTGGGCTTACGCCGAGCAGGTGCTGGACGAAGTAGTCCCAGCGGCGCCGGCTGACGTAGAGCGCGTGTGGGCCGCTGTCGCCGTGGTTCATGTTGGGCACGAAGAGCATGTCGAAGCTCTTGTTGGCGCTCATCAGTGCGTCGACCAGGCGCATGGTCTCGCTGGCGTTGACGTTCTGATCGACGTCCCCGTGGATCAGCAGCAGGTGACCCTTCAGGTCGTGCGCCAGCTGCTGGTTCGCCTGGTCCACGTAGTCCTCGCCCAACGGATAGCCTTGGTACACCTCGTTCCACACGGCCTTGTCGAGCCTCGGATCATGATCGCCCGAGGTCGACACGCACACCTTGTAGAAGTCGGGGAACTGCAGGAACGCGTGCGCCGAGCCGTAGCCCCCAGCCGACGTGCCGTAGATGCCGACCCTCGTCGAGTCCATCCACGCGTACTTTCGGGCCATCTCCTTGATCATCGTGACGTGGTCGATGAAGACGTTGCCCAGGTTGTGGTACGAGAAGCTGTGGAAGGCGCGCGAGCGTCCGCTGGTGCCGCGCCCGTCCACCATCACGACGACGAAGCCGAGCTCGGCCATCGATTGCAGCCGCACCGCGGCCGCGAACGTCTTGGGCGCGAAGAAGCCGTGCGGGCCGGTGTAGATGTACTCGACGATCGGATACTTCTTCGACGCGTCGAAGTTGGTGGGCCGCACGATCGCTCCCCACAGCGGCGTCGTGTCGTCGGCGGCCGTGCCCTGGAAGGGGATGGCCGGCTGGAAGCCCATCGCCGTGAGCCCGGAGTCGTCGGTCTTCTCGAGCACGCGCACGACGCTGCCGTCGCTCGCGCGGCGCAGCACGGACTCGCCCGGATGATCGGGAGCCGATGCATTGTCGACGAAGTACTGCCTGTCGGGCGAGAAGCTCGCGGTGTGGTCGACGCTGTCCGGGGTCAGGAGCTTCATCCCCTTGCCGTCCAGGCCGACCCGGTAGAGCTGCGTGTAGTACGGATCGAGGCCCGGCCGGACTCCGGCCGCCAGGAAGTAGACCTGGCGCGCCTTCTCGTCGACGGCCACGATGTCGCGAACCACCCAGTCACCCTGCGTGACGGGGTTCTCCAGCCTGCCGGTCGCCGCGTCGTAGAGGTAGAGCTGGTTCCAGCCGCTCCGCTCCGACGTCCACAGCACCTCCTTGTCGCCGTTCACGAAGCGGGACATCGTCTCGTACGGATCCACGAACGGATAGGGGCCGGACTCCTCGCGCACGATCGTAC
>CAZVYM010000141.1:0-6742 GCA_964630935.1 uncultured Gemmatimonadaceae bacterium
GCTGTCATCACCCGGTTCTTCGAGCGCACCTTGAAGCCGTGAACGGGTCGCGGTTCCCGCGACTTGCCCCACCCTCTCCCCCACCCTACCGTGCTCCTGCCAGAGTGAGGTGGCCGTCATCCGTGGACGGCCCCTGAGATACACTGCCCCCAGGCTCGCGAACGGCGCGCGCGGGTGGCGCAGTCGTATCCCAGCGAGGCCCCGGTCGACGACACCTTCACGCAGGAGGCCGACGTCATGCGAAGCCCGAACCGAACCCCGCGCTCGATCCTCGCCGCGTTCCTGGTAACGGGCGTGCTGGCGTTGCCCGCCTCGGCCCAGACCGCCCCGGATCGCAAAGCGCAGGCGGTCGCCAGCCTGCGCTGGAGATCCATCGGCCCGGTCAACATGGGTGGGCGGGTGAGCGCCATCGTGGGTGTGCCCGGCGATCCCAAGACCTTCTGGGTCGGCGGCGCCGACGGCGGCGTCTGGAAGACAACCGACGGCGGAACGACCTTCGAGGGTCAGTGGCAGAACGAGGAGGTGTACTCGGTGGGCGCGCTCGAGGTGGCGCCCTCCGACCGGAACGTCGTCTGGCTGGGCTCGGGTGAGGGCGATCCCCGCAACACCGTGTCGTACGGGTTCGGGGTCTGGCGCTCGACCGACGGGGGGGCCTCGTGGACGCACCTGGGACTTCGCAACACGGAACGCATCAAGCGCATCGTCGTGGATCCGCGGGACCCGGACGTCGCTCTCGTCTGCGCCCTGGGCAGGGAGTGGGGGCCCAACGAAGAGCGGGGCGTGTTCAAGACGACCGACGCCGGGAAGACGTGGCGGAAGGTCCTGTATCTCGACCAGGACACGGGCTGTTCCGACCTCGATCTCGACCTCTCCAATCCGCGCAATGTATACGCGGGCATGTGGACCTTCCGGAGACGTCCCTGGCGCTTCGACGACGGTGGCGGGCAGACCGGGCTCTGGGTGTCGCGCGACGCGGGCGATACCTGGCACAGGATCGAGACGCTCCCCGAGGAGCCGATGGCACGCATCGGGGTGAGCGTCGCCCAGTCCAGCCCCAACGTCGTCTACCTGATCACGGAGTTTCCCACCGCGGGTACGCTCTTCCGCTCGCGGGACCAGGGCGAGACCTGGACCATGATCAACGCCGACCGCAACCTGAACTTCCGGCCCTTCTACTACTCGGACGTGTTCGTGGACCCGTCCGACGAGAACACGCTGTACACCCTCTCGGGGAGGCTCTCCAAGTCGACGGACGGTGGACGCACGTTCGAGCGCATCGCCTCCGACGTGCACGGCGATCACCAGTCGTTCTGGATCGATCCGGCGGACGGGGAACACCTGCTCTCGGGTAGCGACGGCGGCTACCAGGTGAGCGAAGACGGGGGACGGAACTTCCATATCCTGCGCAACGTGTCGCTCGCGCAGTTCTACCACGTGGCGCTGGACGACCGCGATCCCTACTACGTGTGCGGCGGGCTGCAGGACAACGGCAACTGGTGCGGTCCCAGCCGCACCAACGACCCCAGCGGCATCCTGGAGCGCGATTGGTACACGGTTTCCGGCGGGGACGGCTTCTACACGGTACCCGTGCCCGGCGCGCCCAACCTGGTGTACTCGAATGCCCAGGGTGGCTACTTCCGCATCACCGACACCAACTCCGGCATGACGCGCTCGATCGAGCCCTACCCCTGGATGGTGGGCTCGCAGGGCGAGAACATGCAGCAGGCCAAGTACCGCTTCAACTGGGACGCCCCCATCCACATCTCACCCCACGATCCCGGGGTCGTCTACTGGGGTGGCAACGTCCTCTTCCGCAGCTCGGACCAAGGCTATTCGTGGGACGTCATCAGCCCGGATCTCACCACGAACGATCCGGAGAAGCAGCGCGACTCGGGCGGTGAGATCTACAACGACAACACGGCTGCCGAGTTCCACACCACGATCTTGACCATCGCGGAATCGCCGGTCGAGCGCGGGATCATCTGGGTCGGCACCGACGACGGCAACATCCAGATCACGCGTGACGACGGAGCGAGCTGGACGAACGTGCGCGACCGGGTACGCGGGCTCCCGGCCCAGACCTGGATCTCCAACATCGAGGCATCGCCCACGGAGCGCGGGGTCGCGTTCGTGGCGGTCGACAACCACCGCCTCGACGACTTCAAGCCGCACCTCTACGAGACGGACGACTACGGGCAGAGCTGGCGGGACCTGTCGGCCGGACTTCCGCAGGACGACTACGTCAAGGTGGTGCGGCAGCACCCGAAGAACGCCGACCTTCTCTTCGTGGGGATGGAGCGCGGCATCTACGTATCGTGGGACCGCGGCCGCACCTGGACGTCCATCCGCAACAACCTCCCGCGTGTGTCCGTGCGGGGTATGCGCATCGAGCCCCGCTACGACGACCTCGTGATTGGCACGCACGGGCGCGGCGCGTGGATCCTGGACGACATCCAGCCGCTGGTCGAGCTGGGTGACGCGCTGGGCCGGGACGTGCACCTGTTCGCCATGCGGACCGCGACCGATTGGGAGATGTGGGGACGAGGCAGCAGCCTCGGCCAAAGCACGTTCCGCGGCGAGAACCCCGAGCCCGGGGCTTACGTCCAGTACTACCTGTCGGACGCCGCCGCGGCCCGGCTGAGGGCGCCCGCCGAAGGCGGGGCCGGCGGCGGCGCGACGGTGCGCATCACCGACGCCGCGGGCACGCTGGTTCGCGAGCTGCACGAGCGCGCCCCCCACGCCGGCATCAATCGCGTGGTCTGGGACCTGCAGTGGACGGGCGCCGGTGGCGCGGCGACGGCGCAAAGCCGCGGGGGACGAGGCGGAGGCGAGGGAGGTCCGACCGCCGTGCCCGGAACGTACACGGCCACGCTGGTCGCGGACGGGCAGGAGCTCTCCACCGACTTCCGCCTGCGGGGAGATCCCAACGCCGCCGTCTCCCAGGCCGACTACGAAGCCCGTTTCGCGGCTGCGCACCGCGCGCTCGAGATCCAGGTTCGCCTCAACGAGATGCTCGCCACCATCGCGGACCTCAAGGAGCAGATCGACAACGCGCTCACGGCCATCGAGGGCAAGAGCGTCCCGAACGCGGAGGCGATCCGAGCCGCGGCTGCTGCTGCCGAAGAGCAGTTGCGGGCGCTCTCCGACCAGACCAGCCGCCCGCCCGACGGGATGGGCTACCGCCACTGGCCGCGCCTGGTCGAACAGCTCCGTTTCGTCGCCGGTGGCATCAACGGCGCACAGGCCAGGCCCACCCGGGGGCAGCTCGAGGTCCTCGACCTCATCGAGCGGTCCACCCGGGAGCGGGCCACCCAGTTGAGCGGGATCGTCAACGGCCCCGTGGCCGACCTGAACCGCCTCCTCCAGGGTCGGCCCAGGATCTTGACGAGTTGGCGCGCGGGAGGTTGAGAGGGCTTCCGTGAGGGGGGGCGGGTCCGGGTAGCCGGCTTCGCGGCCGCGGCCGCGTCGTCATGGGCGTGAGTCTCCGGCTCCAGTGCCGCGGCCCACGCGACTTCGGCGGGCCCACCCTACCCTCGGTGATCCTCACCGGTCGCTCGACTCTGGAGCGGCGGCGGGGGACCGGGACGGTCCGGACCAGGCCGTGAGCCGCCAGAGCCTGAGCGCCAGTACGTTCACTCCAGACGACCCGACATCACCGCTGACCGGGGGGGCGCGGGAACAGCAGGGGCGTGCGTTCCCGGTATGCCTGGTACTCCGGTTCGTGCCCCCACTTCTCCTCACCGCGGGCTTCGAGCAGGGGAATACCGCTGACCCGCCTGAGCAGGAGGTAGACGAAGACCGGCGAGATCAGCGTCGTGTACCCCCAGCCGGAGAGCTCCGGCAGCGCCGCGATGGCGACGCCGACCCACAGGGTGATCTCGCCGAAGTAGTTCGGATGCCTCGACCAGGCCCAGATCCCACTCTGGATGAAACGACCTCGATTGCCCGGGTCGGCGCGAAAGCGGTGCTTCGTCTCGTCGGCGATCACCTCGATCGCGAAGCCCAGCAACCAGGTCAACGTACCCACCACGGCAAGGCCGCCGAGGGGAACGCTGCCCTCGCTGGTGATCGCTCCCAACGCGGCCGCGAGCGTCAGGAACACCCAGAGCCCCTGGAGCGTCCACGTCAGAAGGAAGCGGGAGAAGCTGGGCTTGAGCTCGTCGAATCGGGCGTCGGCGCCGACGCGCTCGATGCGCGCGAAGAGGAAGGTGCCCAGGCGAACCGCCCAGACGAGGACCATTCCTCCGAGGAGGAGCGAGCGAGGATCGGTGGCGTCGGCCAGGACGAGGGCCATTCCCACCACGCAGACATGGGTGACCGTGCCGGTGAGGTCGAAGAAGCGTTCGGTTCCGGCGAAATAGGCGTGTACGAAGACGAGCCAGTTGATGCCGAACGCGAGCGCCCCGCACAGGGCGAAGACAGGCAGGCGGCCTACGCGGATACTGCCTTGGCTTCCGGCCCAGGCGACCGCGGTCCCGGTCGCGACGACGAGCGGGAGGAGGATCATGCTCCGGCGCTGGGGTTGGTTCACGCTCTCCTCCAGGGCGGCGTTGATGTGATCCACGGCGGCGGACTGCGTGAGCAATGTGCCGCGGCCCCGCCGATTCGGCCATCTCGTCACGGCCGAGCGAGCACAGGGTTGTCTCGAAACGCGACAGCGCCATCTTTGGTACCCCGTTCCGCGGGCTCGTGCAGGGCGTCCTGTAGGAAGTCGAGCCGATGCCCGCGTCCAGGAGTGCGGGTGCCGGGATGACATGGCGGGCGGTCCCCCCCCGAGAGGAACCCCAATGGAGAATGCCGAGACCCTCCTGTCGCTCGCCGAGATCGGGGCGGCCTTTGCCGGGTTCGCGGCGCTGGTCAGCGTAATCCGACCTGCCTCGGACAAACCCGCAGAGGCCGCTCACGATCTGCTCCGTCTCCGCCTGGTCATCTCGAGCGGTGTCGCGGGCGTCGCCGCCGCGCTGATCCCCCTTGGACTGGACGGCTATGGTCTCGATCCCGACCTCACCTGGCGCCTCGCAGCCGCCATGTTCCTCATCTTCGACAACGGGATTCTCGCCTCGTTCCTTTTCGCCTACCGGCCCGTGCGCGGAAGCTTCGAGCCGGACAGGCTCGCCGTGGCCGTCGTCGGCTCCCTCGAAGCCGTTGAGCAGGCGAGCCTGGTAGCGGTCGTGCTCGGTCTTCCCTTCGGAAATCCCGGTGCCCTGTATGTGACCGCCCTGATCACCAACATATGCCAGGCAGGCTTCATCTTCGTGCGCTTCGTGGGTTCCGCGTTCCGGCACGATTGAGGTCTGCGGCCTCGTCCGCTGCACCGTCAGCCGGCATTGCACACGAAAGTCCACAGGAGTCTTCGGCGAAACGGGGCCCGGCCCGGGGACGGGCGCACCTTCTCCGTCTTGCCCTCCGCGCGCCGTCGGCGTCATTTGTCCGGCGTGGACGGCGACGTCGTCGTTCCAAACGCCCGCATCTCCCGGTCATCTGATGGCACCTTGGAGGCTCGTCGCCCGTGTTGCCCTCGCCCACCGAACATGGTCCGATCAGGGCCCTCGACGATATCCGCGCGGCTTTTCCTGCGCTCGAGCGCGTCCACGCGGGACAACCGGTCGCGTACTTCGACGGCCCCGGCGGCACCCAGGTGCCACGCGCGGTTGCCGACGCGATCACGGACCACCTCCTGCACCACAACGGCAATCGGCGCTGGGCGTACCCGAGTAGCGCGGAGACCGATGCGGTGGTGGAGAAGGCACGGCAGGCCATGGCCGACCTTCTCGGGTGTGGTGCGGCGGACGTATCGTTCGGCCCGAACATGACCACGCTCACCTACCACCTGAGCCGTACGCTCGGGCGTGCGTTGGGCCCGGGCCAGGAGATCGTCGTGACCCGCCTCGACCACCTGGCCAACGTGTCGCCGTGGGAAGCGCTCTGCCGCGAGCGCGGCGTGACGCTACGGGAGGTGCCGTTCCAGGTCGAGGACGGCACCCTGGACGTCGAGGCCTTCGAGCGCGCGCTCAACCGGAACACACGGGTCGTCGCCCTGCCCTGGGCATCCAACGCGCTCGGCACCGTCACCGACGTGGCACCGCTGATCGAGCGGGCCAGGGAGCTCGGCGCGTGGACCGTCGTCGACGCCGTGCACGCCGTACCCCACGTGCTTCCTTCGGCGAGGGCCCTGGGCTGCGACTTCCTCACCTGCTCCCCCTACAAGTTCTATGGCCCGCATTCGGGAGTGATGTACGCAGCCGCCGAGCTGCTCGACGGCCTCGACGTGCCGCGGTTGCCGTGCGCGCCCCAGGCCGCGCCCGAGCGCTTCGAGACCGGGACGCAGAGCCACGAAGACATGGCAGGCATCACGGCGGCGGTGGACTTCCTGGCGTCGCTCGGCGAGGGCGACACCCGCCGCGAGCGCCTCGATGCGGCATACGCCGGCCTTCACGCGCGAGGTGAAGCCCTGTTCGCACGGATGTGGGACGGGCTGCGCGCGATCGGCGGTGTCACCGTCTATGGTCCGCCGCCCGGCCTGCCCCGGACGCCCACGCTGTCCTTCACGGTGACGGGACATGAGGCGCGCGCCGTGGCGGCGCACCTGTCGTCCAGACACGGCGTCTTCGTCTCACACGGCAGCTTCTACGCCGCGCATGTCCCCGAGGATCTGGGCGTGCGCGGTGGCCTGGTCCGCGCCGGCTGCGCGTGCTACACGACCGCCGCCGAAGTGGACCGGTTGGTGGCGGGGGTGGCCGAG
>CAZVYM010000141.1:6842-9105 GCA_964630935.1 uncultured Gemmatimonadaceae bacterium
GAAGGCCGCGACGTCTTCGAGGTCGAGAGCGTGGCGGGCAATGTCGTCCTGCGGGGATCGAGCGGGATCGCCATCGCTTCGGCCCTGAAATGGTACCTGGAGCACGTCGCGGGCATCAACGTCGCCATCCCCGTCCAGCCCCTGCACCTGCCGACGCCGCTCCCCGTGGTTGCGAAGAAGGTGCGTGTCACGACGCCGTACCGGTACCGGTACTTCTTCAACTACTGCACGTTCTCCTACAGCATGGCCTGGTGGAACTGGGCGCAGTGGGAGCGGATGATCGACTGGATGGCACTGCAGGGAATCAACATGCCACTCTCCGCTACCGGGCAGGAAGGCACCTGGCAGCTGGTGCTGCGCGACCTGGGCTTCAGCGACGCGCAGATCGGCGCGTTCCTGGTGGGGCCTGCCTATCTGCCGTGGGGGTGGATGGGCAACATCGACGGCCTCGGCGGCCCTCTCCCGCAGCACTGGATCGACACGCACGTCGCCCTGGAGCGCCGCATCCTGGCGCGTGAGCGCGCCCTCGGCATGACGCCCGTGTTGCAGGGCTTCACCGGCCACGTGCCCGAGTCCATCACCGAGCTCTTTCCCAACGCGAAGATCCACCGGACAGGTGACTGGTCCGCCGGATTCTCCGGCACCTGGTTCCTCGACCCCACCGATCCGCTCTTCCAACGCATCGGTCGACGCTTCATCGAACGCCAGGCCGAGCTCTTCGGCACGGACCACTTCTACGCGGCCGATCCCTTCAACGAGATCAACCCACCTACGGACGACTCCGCCTTCCTGGCAGGAATGGGGCGCTCGATCTACGAGTCGATGCACGCGGTGGATCCCGCCGCGGTCTGGGTGCTCCAGGGGTGGTTCCTCTACTACCAGGCCGCGTTCTGGAAGGAGCCCCAGGCGCGCGCCCTCCTGGGAGCCGTCCCCGACGATCGCATGGTGGTGCTCGACCTCTACGGAGATCGCCACCCGGTCTGGAAGGAGCGAGAGGCCTTCTACGGCAAGCCGTGGATCTGGAACGTGCTCTACAACTTCGGCGGCAAGGTGAGCGTGAACGGCGACCTCCCTCGGGTGGCCGCCAACCTCTCGGACGCGCTCCAGAGCCCCGAGCACGGCAAGCTCTCCGGGCTCGGCATGATGATGGAGGGTCTCGGATACAACCCCATCGTGCCCGATTTCGTGATGGACCAGGTCTGGCGCCGGAAGGTGCCGGAGCTGAACGGCTGGGCGCGCGACTATGTCACGCGCCGCTACGGAAGGGCGGACGCGCACGCCTGGCAGGCGTGGCAGATCCTCCTGGAGACCGCGTATCGCTCCGGCGCCCAGACGGGCACATACCTGGCGGAGCGTCCCGGCTTCCGCGTTCCCGGGATGGCGTACCGCAGCGAGCCGATCCCCCCGTATGATCCGCATCGGCTCGTGGACGCGCTCGACTCCCTTCTCGCGGCAGCGCCCGAGCTGGGTGCGCGAGACCCCTATCGCTATGACGTCGTGAATCTCACGCGTCAGGTGCTCGGCCAGCTCGGCCTCCCCTTCGTGGACTCGGTGCAGGCAGCCTACGAGCGCGGCGACAAGACGGCGCTGCGCGCCGCGGAGGACCGGGTGCTCGACCTCCTCGACGACCTCGACGCTCTGGTGGGCACGCGTCGGGAGTTCTTGCTCGGGCGCTGGCTGGAGGACGCCAAGCGCTGGGGCACGACGCCCGCGGAGCGCGATCTCTACGAGTGGAACGCACGCAACATCATCACGCTCTGGGGGACGAAGTGCACCGAGGGCGAGAACGACGACCTGAACCTCTACGCGCACAAACAGTGGCAGGGGATGTTCTCGGACTACTACAAGCCGCGCTGGCAGGCGTTCTTCAAAGGCCTGAACCGCTCGCTCGCCGAGGGCACCACGTTCGACCGCGAGCCGTACGCGGCGGAGATGTGCAAGTGGGAGCAGGCCTGGTCGCGGAGACACGACTCCTTCCCGACCGAGCCCAGCGGGGACGCTCTGGCCGTGGCGCGGCGCCTCTACGCCAAGTACCGGCCCGCGTTGAACGGTCGCTTGAAGGCACCTTGACGGTGGGCACTGATCCTCCGCTGGCACAGGACCCCATCTCGACCCAGCCCGTCGGTTGTCGCTCGCTCTCCACGTCGTAGCGCCGGTCTTCGGCATCGCGGCACTCGGCTTCGTCGCCGTGCGCCTTCGCATCATGGGCGCGTCGAACGTGAAGGGGCTGGTCCTCTTCGTGTTCAACTTCGCGATCCCGGTG
>CAZVYM010000142.1:0-8968 GCA_964630935.1 uncultured Gemmatimonadaceae bacterium
AGGCCGGTGACGCTCCCGAGGCCGCCGCGGAAGCGGAGGAGGCCGCCGAGCCGGAGGACGAGGCCGGTGACGCTCCCGAGGCCGCCGCGGAAGCGGAGGAGGCCGAGGAAGAGGAAAAGGAAGGTTGAGCCTCTCGAGCCGATCGTGAGACGATGATTCACTGGACCGGGATCGCCCGAACGCGCAACGCGTTCGGGCGCTTCCTTTTCGCCGCGCTCCTCCTGTCCGCCGGCACATCGGCCTGTGCCCGCGGCTCCTCGCCGCCACCGGCGGCCCAGCCACCGGCCCTGCCCGAGCCGATCCTGGAGCCGGGCGGGATCTCTCCCAACAGGGAGGCGGAAGCGGCGCAGCTGTTCCGGGACGCGCAGGCCGCCATGGAGACCGGCCGGCCCGAGGATGCGCTACGGGCGAGCCGCGAGATCGTCATGTCCTACCCGTCCGCTCCGGTATCGGGTCGAGCCCTCCTGCTCGAGGCCCGCGCGGCGCTTGCGAGCCGGGCGTTCGCGGAGGCGGACAGCGCGGGACAGCGCTACGTGAGCCTTCTCCCGCCCGGAGATCCGAGGGTCGGAGACGTCCGGGTCCTTCAGGCTCAGGCACAGGACAGCCTCGGCGACGGGTCCGCGGCGCTCGATCGCCTGCTGCGCGTTCCGTCCGACGCTCCCGCGACGACCGTCGAGCATGCCCGTTCGGTGGGCCGGGACGTGGTGGGCGACCTGGGAGAGAGCACCCTCCGCCCGTTCGTGACCGGGATGCCTCCGGGCGCGCCTCTCGCGCCGGTGCTCGCCGCCCGCTATTCGCTGCTGCTCCTCCAGCGGGGGAGGGCGGACGAGGCCGCGGAATACGCCCGCATGGCGTTGGCGGCCGGCGCGACCGGAGTCGATTCCACGACCGCGGCGTCCGTCGCTCGTGGCGAGATCCCGGCAGGAGCGCTCCCCGCCACCGTGGGGGTCGGCACCATCCTGCCCACCACGGGCTCACCGAGGCTCCGCGCCTTCGGCTCCCTCGTGGCCGAGGGCGTCGAGGTGGCCATCGCGTCGTCCCGGGATCAGGGGATTCCGCTGCGGCTCGACGCCCGCGACGACCAGGGCGACCCGGCCGTCGCCGTCTCGGCCCTGCGAGAGGCGGAGGACGCGGGACTGGTCGGGGCGGTGGGCCTGCTCGAGGACCGGATCCTTCTGGCGGCGGCCGACAGCCGTCCCGATACGTTCCCGGTCATCTCTCCGACGGCCCGATTGGGTGCGAACGCACCGCCCGGCGTCTACTCCCTGGCCGGCGCCGACCCGGCCGCGGCCGCGTCCATCGCCGAATACGCGGCGCACGCCGGCATCCAGCGGGTCGCCATCATCCACTCCACGACGCCGCAGTCCGTCTCGGAGTCCGACGCTTTCGTGGCCGCCGCGGACTCGCTCGGCCTTCCGGTGGTCGGTACGTTCGCCTACGACGTCGGCTCGACCTCGTTCCGGTCGGAGATCCTCGCCGCCCGGGATTCCCTGCGCCAGAAGGAGATCGAGGCCCTGAATCTCGGGCCCGACGACACGCTGCACGTCGAGGACCTCGTCCCGGTCGCCCTCTTCCTGCCGGTTCCCGCCGAAGACGTCGGATACCTGGCTCCGCAGGTGACCTTCTACGGCCTCGACACGCTGGCCATCCAGGTTCTCGGCACCGACGGCTGGACCGACCCCCAGGTGCTCCAGTCGGTCGACCAGAGGCACACCACGGGCGTGGTGGCCACGGCTCCCGTGGAATCCGGTCCGGGATCCGCGGGGTACGCCCGGTTCCGCGAAGCCTACGAGAATCACTTCCAGCGCTCGCTCGTCAGCCCGGTACCGGCGCTCGGTTACGACGCCGCCTTGATTCTCCTGAGGACCATCCAGGACGGGGCCCGCACGCCGGCGGAGGTGAGCCGTGCCCTCGCGCACTTGAAGGACGTCCAGGGCGCGACGGGCGTGTTCAGCGTGGAATCCGGCCAACTCGTGCGTCGCACGCACGTCGTGCGCCTGGACCACGGGACGCTCGTGCCGGTAGGCTCGTAGGGTCCCCGCGACGAACCCCTGCGACGAGGCCACCGAGGATGTCGATCCACGACAAGCTGAAGACGCTGGAGGAGCTGCGACGCGCATCGGAGAAGGGAGGCGGCCCCGACCGCGTCAAGGCCCAGCACGAGCGCGGCAAGCTGTCGGCTCGCGAGCGCATCGACCTGCTCGTGGACGAGGGCACGTTCGTCGAGATCGACCGCTTCGTGACCCATCGCTCCAGCGATTTCGGGTTGGAGGATCGCAAGATCCTGGGAGACGGGGTCGTGACGGGCTACGGAACCATCCACGGACGTCTCGTCTACCTGTTTTCCCAGGATTTCACGGTCTTCGGCGGCTCGCTGTCCGAGGCGCATGCCGAGAAGATCGTCAAGCTCCAGGACATGGCGCTCAAGAACGGCGCCCCCATCATCGGCCTGAACGACTCCGGGGGCGCGCGGATCCAGGAGGGTGTCGTGAGCCTCGGAGGCTATGCCGACATCTTCCTGAGGAACACGCTCGCGTCGGGCGTCATCCCGCAGATCAGCGTGGTGCTCGGCCCCTGTGCGGGCGGGGCCGTCTACTCTCCGGCCATCACCGATTTCGTCTACATGGTGCGTGGGACGAGCTTCATGTTCGTCACCGGACCGAACGTGGTGAAGACGGTCACGCACGAGGATATCGACATGGAGGGGCTCGGGGGCGCGGACGTGCACGCCTCCAGGTCCGGCGTGGCGCACTTCGCATACGATTCGGAGCCCGAATGCCTGGCGGCCGTCCGGGAGATCTTCCACTTCATTCCCCAGAACAACACCGAGCTCCCGCCGGGCCGAAACGGCGAGGATCCGCACGACCGTCAGGACGAGAAGTTACTCGAGGTCGTTCCGGATAACCCTAATCGCCCCTATGACATGCATGATGTCATCCGGGCCGTCGTGGATGGCGGAGCGTTCTACGAGGTCCACGCGCAGTTCGCCGGGAACATCCTGGTGGGCTTCGCGCACCTCGGCGGCCACTCCATCGGCATCGTGGCGAACCAGCCCGCCGTTCTGGCAGGCGTTCTCGACATCGACGCCTCCGACAAGGGCGCCCGCTTCGTCCGGTTCTGCGACGCGTTCAACATCCCGTTGGTGGTGTTCGAGGACGTCCCGGGCTTCCTCCCCGGCGTGACGCAGGAGCACGGAGGCATCATCCGGCACGGCGCGAAGCTCCTGTACGCCTTCAGCGAGGCCACGGTGCCCAAGGTCACGGTGATCACCCGCAAGGCCTACGGGGGCGCCTACGACGTCATGAACTCCAAGCACATCCGCGGGGACGTCAACCTGGCCTGGCCCCAGGCCGAGATCGCGGTCATGGGCCCCAAAGGCGCCGTGGAGATCCTCTTCAAGCGCGAGATCGCCGAAGCCGAGGACGCGGAGGCCGCCACCGAAGCCCGCATCAACGAATACCGCGACCGGCTCGCGAACCCGTACATCGCCGCGGCCCGCGGCTACGTCGACGACGTCATCGACCCCCGCGAGACCCGGCCCCGCCTGATCTCGGCGCTGGACATGCTCCGCAACAAACGAGACGAGAACCCGGTCAAGAAGCACGGAAACATCCCTCTCTGAGCGCGGCGCGACCTCCCTCGGCGCCGATCCTACGCTCGATCCGACCTTCTCGTAGCGGATATCCGAGCACGAATCGCCCTCGGGCGGGCGCGCCCCTCCCGGACAACCCCTCCTCGACTCCACGGCGTCCCATGGGGTGGATGGATCGAGATCGGCTCCGCCGCCGGCCCACACGCCGCATCGCGTCTCCCGGCACGGGACCGTACCGGAGCAACACCACGGAGGAGAGGTCGATGAAGATGATGCGTGAGCGCCCGTCGTACGGCGCCGTGGCTCGAATCCTGGCGGTGGGAGGGCTGACGGCCGTGACCTTCGTCGCGCCGCTCTTCGCCCAGAGTGGAGGGGATCGCCAGGACTGCCGGTGCGTGGACAGTGCCGGGAAGGAGATCGCGAACTGTACGTGCCTCCGGCTTCCCTCGTCCCGCTCGATGGCGTTGGTCTTTCCCGAGCGTGATCATCGGGCCAGACTCGGGATCACGGTCAGCACGAGCCAGAGCAGCGGCGACGACGCCAAGGGCGCACGGGTCGAGAGCGTGCTGGAGGACGGCCCCGCCGCCGAGGCGGGAATACGGAAGGGGGACATCATCACCCGGGTGGACGGCAAGAGCCTCCTCGCTCCCCTCGGGGGTGACGCCGAGAAGGGCATCGACCCGGACGAATCCGTCCCGGTGCAGCGCCTCCTCGCGATCACGAAGGATCTCGAGCCCGACCAGAAGGTCCCCGTGACCTATCTCCGCGACGGGAAATCACACAACACCACCGTGGAGACCAAGGACCTGACCGACCGCATGGGAATCCGGGTCTTCGCCGACAGCACGATGCGCGTGCGCATGCGCGATCTCAGGCAACGGATGGGGCGCCTGAACGACAGCATGCGGGGGCTGGCGCCCCGGATCCGGGAGTACCGCTTCGTCGAGCCGCGTGGAGATCTGCGGATCTTCGGCGACTCCGCCGGCGCGCCGAACGTGCTCTTGCGGGGCTGGTTTCCGGATTCCACGCGTCACGCCCTGCGGCTCGACCGCTTCGATCCGGCGGACCGCTGCCCGGGGGCCGATCGGGCCGACATCACGCTCTTCGGAGACGACTGCCCCGGGGGCGCCCAGCTCGTGGCCCTGAATCCCGGTCTGGCCGGCTATTTCGGTACCGACAAGGGCGTGCTGGTGAGCGATGTCCGGGCGGACTCGCCGATCGGCCTGCAGGCCGGTGACGTGATCCTGCAGATCGGCTCGCGCTCGGTGACCTCCCCGGAACAGGTGCGCCGGATCCTTCGCAGCTACAGCCCCGACGAGACCATCACGTTCCGCATCATGCGAAAGGGCAAGTCGATGAGCGTATCGGGGCACCGAGCCACCGGCTGACCGTCGCGGGACCGGCCCGTCGGCGGGGTGGACGGGGGCGCTCGCCCCGCGTCCATCCCGCCCGTCCGGACTTTCCAGCCCCGCCGGGGCTCTCTAACTTCGGGCCGCCCCGGGCGTGGATGTACCAGAGACCAGGCCGAGCGCCGCGCCACGCCCATCCCCACCACCGGACCCACTCGAGGCGCCCTCGCCCGTGATCCGATCCCTGCTCATCGCCAACCGCGGCGAGATCGCGGTACGCGTGATCCGCGCGGCCCGTGAGCTCGGCATCCGGACGGTCGCCGTCTACTCCGAGCCGGACCGGTGCGCTCCGCACGTGCTGGCCGCCGACGAGGCGTATCTCCTGGGGCCCGCGCCGTCGTCGGAGAGCTATCTCCGCATCGATCGCCTGCTCGACATCGCGCGACGCGCCGACGTGGAGGCCGTGCATCCCGGCTACGGCTTCCTGTCCGAGAGGGCGCCCTTCGCCCGAGCCGTCACCGAAGCCGGGCTCGTCTTCGTGGGACCATCGGCGGACACGATCTCGGCCATGGGCGACAAGACCGAGGCTCGCCGGCGGATGCAGGAGGCCGGCGTCCCCATCGTGCCGGGTCTGACCGACCCCGTGAGCGCCGTCGAAGAAGCGGTCGACGCCGCGCGGGAGCTCGGCTTTCCGGTGCTCCTCAAGGCCGTGGCGGGCGGCGGAGGCAAGGGCATGCGCGTCGTCGCAACCGAGGAGGAGCTTCCCAAGGCGTTCTCCGCCGCCCAGCGCGAGGCGCTCGGCGCCTTCGGTGACGGCGGGATCTACCTGGAGCGCTACCTGAGTCGGCCGCGGCACGTGGAGATCCAGGTCCTGGGCGACACCCACGGGAACGTGATCCACCTGGGCGAGCGCGAGTGCTCCATCCAGCGCAGGCACCAGAAGCTGGTGGAGGAGGCCCCCTCGGTCGTCCTCGACGCCCAGGAGCGCGCTCGGATGGGAGACGCGGCCGTCCGTGCCGCCCGTGCGGTGGACTATGTCGGCGCGGGGACCGTGGAGTTCCTGTACCAGGACGGCGCGTTCTTCTTCCTCGAGATGAACACCCGGCTCCAGGTGGAGCATCCGGTGACCGAGCTCGTCACCGGACTCGACCTTGTGGCCTGGCAGCTGCGCGTGGCCAGTGGCGAAGCGCTGCCGTTCTCGCAGGACGACGTGGTGCTCAACGGGCACGCCATCGAGTGCCGGATCACGTCGGAGGATCCGCTGGGCGGGTTCCTGCCCTCCACGGGCACCATCACCCACCTCACGGTACCGACCGGACCCGGCGTGCGTTGGGACGGCGGCATCCAGGTCGGTTTCGAGGTCTCGCTCCACTACGATCCGCTCCTCGCCAAGCTGGTGGTGCACGCGCCCACGCGCGCGGCGGCCGTCGCCCGCATGGCACGGGCCCTCGACGAGTTGGTGGTGGGAGGGGTCGAGACGAGCGCCCCCCTGCACGGGCGGATCATGGAAGAGCCCGACTTCCAGGCCGGCGCGCTGAGCGTTCGCTATCTCGAGGAGCACCCGGAGCTCCTCGACGGTGAGATCCCGGAAGAGCGACTCGTGGCCGTAGCGGTGGCGGCGGCCCTTCTGGAAGACGAAGACCGCAGGCGCCACCGGACCCCCCGCGTCGCCTCCGCGAACGGCGCGCAGGACCCCGGGCTCACGCCGTGGCGCCGGGGCGCCCGGCCCTGGCGGGGACGCTGACATGGGCGGGCCGAGTCGATCCGTGGAGCCCGGAGCACGTGCCGTCGTCCGGGTGCGCGCGCTCGCGTCGAGCGGTGCCGGAGTAGCCGATCTGCCCGACGGGCCGGTGGCGTTCGTGCCTCGGACCGCTCCCGGCGACGAAGTTCGCATCCAGGTGGCGAAGGGTCACCGCCGCTGGGCGGACGCCACCCTGGAGGAGATCTTGCGGCCCGCGGCGGAGCGCGTGGAACCGCCTTGTCCGCTGTACGCCCGATGCGGAGGGTGCGCCCTCCAGCACGTGGCCTATCCCGAGCAGCTGCGCTGGAAGGGGCGGTTCGTCGCCGACGCGCTGCGCCGAATCGGCCATCTGGACATGCACGAACCGGACGTGACCGCGTCTCCGAAGACGCTCCGCTACCGAAACCGGCTGACGCTCACGCTCCTTCGGTTGCGCGGAGGACGCGTCGTCGCGGGCTTCCACGCGCTGGAGGAGCCCGCCCACGTGGTCGACGTCCACGGTGAGTGCCTGCTCCCGGAGGAGCCGATCATCCGAGCTTGGCAGGCGCTCCGGGAGGCCTGGGGTCCGGGTGCCCGGCACCTCCCGCCGGGGGGTCGGCTCCGCCTGACGCTGCGCGCCGCCGCGAGCGGTGTGTCGCTCCTCGTCGAGGGAGGATCGCCCGACTGGGACGCGTCCGCCGTCGCGTCCCTCGCCGCGTTCACAGCCGTCTGGCACCGGCCGGAGGGCGAAGCTCGCGCCCGCCGGGTCGCCGGGGAGAGCGTCGAGGACGTCTGGGGTGGGGAGGCGCTCCCCGTGGAGGGAGCCGCGTTCCTGCAAGTGAACCGGGAAGCTGCGGCGCTCTTGCGCCATCACGTGCTCGACATCGTCGGCGCCGGCACCGGTCGTGCGGTCGACGGCTATTGCGGCGTGGGGGTATACGGTCGCGAGCTGGCGCGTCAAGGTTGGGTGGTCACCGGGATCGAGCTCGACCCCGACGCGTGCGACGCCGCCCGCCGGCAGGCGCCCGCGGGCCTCGAGATCGTCGAGGGTCGGGTGGAGCTGCACCTCGCCGACGCGCTCCCGGCCGACCTCGTCCTGCTCAACCCTCCGCGTACCGGCATTCACGCGTCGATTCCCAGGCTGCTGGTCGAGCGCCCGGTGGAGCGCGTCGTCTACGTGAGCTGCGACCCCGCCACGCTCGCACGCGACGCCGCCCGTCTCGAAGAGGCCTACGAGCTTCGCGCGATCCGGTCGTTCGACCTCTTTCCCCAGACGCCACACGTCGAGACCGTCGCCCGCTTCGAATCGAGGGGCTCCTGATGCTCTACCACGTCTCGGTCGGCGGTCGGACCTTTCAGGTCGAGCTGGATGAAGAGGGCATACGCGTCGACGGCAGGATCGTGGAGGCCGATCTCGCCGCGGTGGAAGGCACCGACGTCCGATCCTTGCTGCTCGACGGGGCATCCTACCGGTTGGTGGTGCGGCCGGAGGGCGCCGGGCGCTGGAACCTGCTCGTGCGGGGCCGCCGCTACCGCACCGAAGTCGTCGACGAGCGCACGAGGGCGATCCGGGAGATGACGGGCGCCGGCGCGGACCCGGTGGGTCCGAGACCGATCCGGGCACCGATGCCGGGCCTGGTCGTGAAGGTCGAGGTGACGGAGGGAGACCGCCTCGAAGAAGGGCAAGGAGTGGTCATCGTCGAGGCCATGAAGATGGAGAACGAGCTTCGCGCGTCCTCGGCCGGCGTGGTAACGCGTGTGCACGTCGCCGAAGGGGAGGCCGTAGAGAAGGACCAGATCCTGGTCGAGCTCGCCGACCCGGAGGGAGACGGAGCGGCATGACCGAAGAGCGCACGACGGACGGCCCCGTCACCGACAGCGGGATCCCGGTGGATCGCGTCTACGGTCCCGGATCGACCCGGGAGGAGCCCGGAGAGCCCGGGCGATACCCCTTCACGCGCGGAATCCATCCCGACATGTACCGGGGCCGCGTCTGGACGATGCGGCAATACGCCGGGTTCGGAACCGCCGAGGAGACCAATCGCCGCTTCCTCTACCTGCTGGAGCGGGGCCAGACGGGCCTCTCGGTGGCCTTCGATCTGCCCACCCAGATGGGCTACGACTCCGACGCCGCCATGGCGCAGGGCGAAGTCGGCCGCGTCGGCGTGGCCATCGACTCGTTGGACGACCTGCGCACGCTGTTCCAGGGGATCCGCCTGGACCGGGTGTCCACGTCGATGACGATCAACGCGACCGCCGCCATCCTGTTGGCCTGCTACATCGCTCTGGGCGACGAGCAGGGAGTCC
>CAZVYM010000143.1:0-8956 GCA_964630935.1 uncultured Gemmatimonadaceae bacterium
TCTTCCTCGCGCCCTGGGCCGTCGCGCCGCTCAGCGTTCAGTGGGGCAACAACCTGCTGCCCATGATCGTGATCTGGGCCATCGGCATCTACACGGTGTGGAAGGCGGGGCGCGCCCATATCACGCTCGCCTACCTCGCTTCGTTCATCCTGTTCGCGGGTGTGCGAAGTCTGCTCCCGGGTCACACCTTCCTGGCCGAGGTCGCGCCCCTCACCGGTCCCATGTACCAGCTCTTCTCGCTCTTCATGGTCACGGATCCGAAGACGACGGTGTCCGGCAAGAAGGCGGGAATCGCCGTGGTGGTGACCGTGGCGGCCGTCGAGATGGTGCTGCGGCTCATGGAGGTGGTCTACGCGCCATTCTACGCGCTCTTCCTGGTGGGGCCGGTCGCGAACTTCTGGGAGGAGTGGCGGAAGACGCACGCGGCGACGGCGGCGGTGGAGGGGCAGCCGGCGTAGGAGCGGCGAGGTGAGAACGTCCCGGTAGGCTCCGTCGGCGAGCCCATACTTCTCACGGATGACGAGCGGGATCACGACCCGGCCCGAGCGGTCCATCTTGATGGTTCTGGTCATGGTTGGATGATGCCATCGGGACGATGGCATCCGTCAACGGCAACGGACTGCCATCGGCGGCTCAGCGGTCCTTGGTCCAGATGAGGATGGCACCGCAGGGACTGACGGAGCCGGCCGCCTGGACCGGGAGCCCAGCCGCACCGGGATAGACCTCGATGGCCGCGACGTCGGACGGGTCGATGAGTTGGTACCAGGTGCCCACATCTTTCATGGGATCGGTCGCAGCCTGTGTGACGTGTGCTATCGTCTGATCCCTGAGCGCCGAACCCCCGTTCCTCAACACCACCCCGTCGAGCAACACACTCGGCAAGCACACTCCGCCCGTGAACGACTGCGTTTCGGCACCGCGGGCGGTCACCTCCCACCCCTCGTTCCCACCAACAGACGAGACCGGTCGCACTTGGATCCCCGGGATCCCATAGAACGCATCCGTGATGCGGTTCACCACCTTCTCGTGGATCTCCTCGGGCCCGATGAAGTAGCCGACGTGCTTGGCCTCCCGCTTGTAGAACCCAGCGAGTCGGAGCTTCCGCTCCACCGCCCTCGTGGTCACCTCGAGACCTTCCAGCTTGATCGCGTCCGGCGCGAGGTCGACCTGTGCCGACACGTCCTGGGTGGAGTCGGCGAAGAAGATCTTGGTGGTGAAGGATGCGTAGCCGAGCCCGTTCACTTCCAGATGGTAGCCGGAGAATTTCGGGATGCTCAGCGCGAAGCGCCCATCGTCGCCGGTCATGGCCCGCGCGACCACCTTGCCCCTCTCCCCGACCAGCGCCACGTCGGCTCCCCTCACGGGGCGGTTGGTGAACTGGTCCAGGACGATGCCCTGGACGCGCTGCGCGTGGACAGGGGAAGCCGCCAAGCACAGAAAGGCGAGCGCGGCGAGGCCGAGAGGTGAGCGTCGCGCGAAGCGGTGGGATCGGCTCATGAGGTCGCTCCTCCCGCCGGCGATCGAGTCGCTGACGGATGCACCAATCTACCCCCCCGATGCCCCGCAAGCTATGTGCAGCCCCGGCGGTGGCGGGCAGCCGGCCCAGGGGTTGCGGGCCCGGCTGGCCGGTGCGCGCTACGGAGGCGAGGTCGGAGCGAGCAGCGGGCCCTTCGTCAGCGCCGCTCGAACTCCTGGCACGCCCAGGGTGGCACGACGACACCGGGCCGGGACTCGGGCTTCTGGAACGGGAGGCCGACGTCCACGCGCAGCGGCTGATCCGTGGAGAGCGACGAAGAGACGTCGACCCGTACGGTTCGGAAGCAGGTGCGCCGGAGCTCGATCTCGCGTGCCGTCGTTGGAGCCGCGAGAATCACGTAGCGCCCGTCCTCGTTCGTCGGGCTCCCGATGTTCATCCCGACGATCACCACCGCGACGCCGGGAACGGGCTTTCCCGTCCGCGCGTCGGTGACGGTTCCGTAGATCCGGGTCCAGGCCGTGTCGCGAGGCGTCCGTGACCGCGCCCGAGCCTGCATGGTCGAGACGGGCCAGAGCCCGAGGAGCAGTGCCAGGGCGGTGAGCACCGGCCAGGGTGGTCGAGCGCCGGTGCGACTTCCTGGATCCATCATCGTCTCGCCCTCCTCGAGGAGGGTCGGTGGGCGTCGCCTACCCTCCTCGGCATCGTCGATAGCCTCGATCGGTATCTTACACGCTCTCGAGCCCAGACGCGAGCAGCCCAGGGGTGGCCTGGCCCGACCACGTCCCAGCCCCTAATACTCTTCTCCGTGCAATCCCCACTCGGGGATCCAAGACGGAACGACCGCGGCGCGCCGGACGAAGGCGGTGCGCACGCGAGACAAGGAGTGAGAGCGTCATGCGAGCACGATCGAGGTCCATCCTGGGCATCCTGGTCGCGGCGGCCTGCACCGCCTCCGTGGCTTCGGCACAAAGCAGAGATCGGAGCAGGGAGCGCGGCCGGCCCCCGCAGATCGCGGTGACCCAGGGCGACTACGTCATCCGGGGCTTCCGATTCGACGACGGCGAGACCATTCCGGAGCTGAAGCTCCACTACCGGACGCTGGGCACGCTCCGCACCGACGCGAACGGCCACGCCGTCAACGCCGTCTACATCATGCATGGTACCACCGGCTGGGGAGGCAACTTCCTGGTGCCCCAGTTCGCCGGCGTGCTCTTCGGACCGGGCCAGCTCCTCGACACCGCCAAGTACTACGTGATCCTCCCGGACGGGATCGGCCACGGGGAGTCGAGCAAGCCGAGCGACGGCCTGCACGCGCGCTTCCCGAAGTACGGCTACCGCGACATGATCCGCGCCGACCACGAGATGCTCACCGACGGCCTGCACGTCGACCACCTGCGGCTCGTCATGGGCACGTCGATGGGCGGCATGCACAGCTGGCTCTGGGGCGAGATGTACCCGGACTTCATGGACGCGCTGATGCCACTGGCGAGCCTGCCGGGCCCGATCAGCGGGCGTAACCGGATCTGGCGCAAGCTCCTGATCGACGCGATCCGGAACGGTCCCGGATACGACGGTGGCGACTACACGACCCAGCCCGAGGGGCTGCGCATCGCGGCCGGCCTCATGCTCTTCATGGGGAGCAACCCGCGGCTCCACTACCTGCGGGCGCCCACCCTCGCGGCGGCCGACAAGGAGCTCGAGAGCTACGAGGACCGCTTCGTCCAGACCCACGACGCCAACGACGTCGCGTACGCGTTCGCGGCCTCCGAGGACTACGACCCGGCTCCCGACCTCGAGAAGATCAAGGTCCCGCTCATTGCCGTGAACACCGCGGACGACCTGATCAATCCGCCCGACCAGGGGATCCTCGAGAAGGAGATCAAGCGGGTGAAGCACGGCAAGGCGGTCGTCATCCCCGAGAGCACGGAGACCGTCGGGCACGGGTCGCACACGAAGGCGGTGCTCTGGAAGCAGTACCTGGCGGAGCTCCTGAAGGAGTCCGCGCACTGAGGCGGTAGCGCCGAGGCGGTCCGGGTATTCTCCCCTCAGACCGTCTCCAGGTACTTGTGGACCAGGCTCACCGCGATGGCACCCTGGCCCACCGCGGACGCGACGCGCCGGACCACGCCGTGGCGCACGTCCCCCGCGGCGAAGATGCCCGGGACGCTCGTCTCCATCAGGAACGGGTCGCGCTGCGGCCTCCACCCCTTCGGGCGGCGGCCGTCGCGAATCAGGTCCGTGCCGGTGAGAATGAACCCGTCCTCGCTGCGCTCGACGACGCCCGCTGCGATCTGCGAGCTGGGGACGGCGCCGATGAAGATGAACATCGCGTCGGCCGGCACGACTTCGGTCTCACCGGTGGCCGTGTCCTTCAAGGTGATGGTCTCGAGGTGATCGCCTCCCGTCACGGACGCGACCTCGGTGTTGCACCGGACCGAGATGTTCCCGGTGCCCTCGATCTGGTCGATGAGGTAGCTGGACATGCTCTGCTTCAAGGAGTCCGCACGGACCAGCACGGTCACCTGGCTCGCGTACCTGGAGAGGTGGACGGCGCCCTGGCCGGCGGAGTTCGCGCCACCCACGACGAACACCCTGCCGCCCTTGTAGTTGACGACCTCCGAGGTGGCCGCGCCGTAGTACACGGAGGAGCCCACGAGCGGCTTCAGGCCGGGTACGTCGAGCTCCCGCACTTTGACCCCCATGGTGAGCAGAAGCGCGTGGCAGCTCAGCTCGGCGCCGTCGTCGAGCACGACGATGCGGTACGGGTCCTCGACCCGCAGGCCGGCGACCTCGTGGGCCGACAGGATCTCGGCCCCCAGACGCTTGGCCTGGGTGAGGGCCCGTCGCGCCAGATCCGCTCCCGAGATCCCCTTCGGAAAGCCGAGGTAGTTCTCGATTCGTGCGCTCGTCCCGGCCTGCCCTCCGGCCGCCTCGCGCTCGATCGCCACGGTGCGTAGCCCTTCGGACGCTCCATACACCGCCGCGGCCAATCCGGCCGGGCCTGCCCCGATGATGATCAAGTCGTAGAACGGCTGCCGCGCGGGCGCCCGCAGGCCCACCTTCTCGGCCAAAGCGCGAAGGTCCGGATCGGAGAGCACGCTGCCGTCCGGGAAGAAGAGCATCGGCAGTCGAGGCCGATCCTCGGCGCTCGTCTCCACGAGCTCGCGGGCCTGCGAGTCCCGTTCGATGTCCATCCACCTGTAGGGCACCTGATTGCGCGACAGGAACTCCTTCACGGCGTAGGCCTTCGCCGACCAGAGGGTGCCGGCGACCCTTATGCCGTCGTAGGGGATCGGCACGCTGGCCAGCCAATCGCCCAGCAGGTCGTCCAACACCGGGTAGAGGCGCTCCTCCGGCGGGTCCCAGGGCTTCATCAGGTAGTAGTCGAGGTCGATCGCGTTGATGCTGGCGATGGCCGCGTCGGTGTCCGCGTAGGCGGTCAAGAGCACCCGCTTCGACTCCGGGTAGAGCTTGAGCGCCTCCGCGAGGAACTCCGTGCCGCTCATCGTCGGCATGCGCTGATCGACGACGAACAAGGCGATGGGCGTGTCCCGTCGCTTGAACTCCCGCACGGCCTCCAGCGCGTCGACGCCCGAGCCCACCTTCACGACGTGGAAGTCCCGCTGGTAGTGGCTCTGCAGGTCCCGCGTGATCGCGTTGAGCACCTGCGGCTGGTCGTCGACCGTCATGATGACGGGCTTGCTCATGGCTCTCCCCGTTCCCCCGGCGCTCCTTCCGCCGGGCTCGCGTCGATGGGCAGGCGGACGGTGAACTTCGTGCTCCCCGGCCTCGAGCTCACGGTGATCCCTCCCCCGTGTCTCTGGACGACGAGGTTGCGGCTGATGTTCAGGCCGAGTCCGGTACCCTCGCCCGGCGCCTTGGTGGTGAAGAACGGGTCGAACACCTTGGACCGGATCTCCTCGGGCATGCCCGGTCCGTCGTCCTCGAACTCGGCGATGACCCACGCCCCCTCAGCGCGGACCCTGATGGTCAGGGTGCCCTTCCCCTCCATGGCGTCGATCGCGTTGTCGACCAGGTTGGTCCACACCTGGTTCAGCTCGCCGACGTACGCCTGGATGGCCGGCAGGTCGGCGGCGTATTCCCGGTGGACCGTCACACCCTTCTTCAGCTTGCTGTGGAGGATGACCAGCGTGTTGTCGATCCCTTCGCGCACGTCCACCGACTGCACCGGCGCCCGATCCAGGTGCGTGTAGGTCTTGAGCGCCCTGACGACCTCGACGATCCGACCGGTGCCGATCCCGATCTCGTCCACGAGGGTGAAGATCGTGTAGGTACGGGCGAGCCAATCGACGAGCAGCGCGAGCTGCCCTTCCGAGAAGATACGCGCCAGCTCCTCGAGCTCCTCCGTGCCCTGGCCCAGACCGACGAGCGCAGGCACCAGCTCGCCGGTCATCTCGATCCCGCGGCCCTCCAGCCAGCTCTCGACGACGGCCTCGCGATCGCTGCGAGCCAGAGCGGAGAGCTCGATCGGCTTCCGGGCGCCCTCCCAGGCCGTCCGATACAACTCCATGAGCCTGTCGAGCTGAGCCTCCTCCATTCTCTCCGCGCCCAGCCTCAGTCGGACGTCCTGGAGCTGCTCCAGGTTCGCCTGCAGTTGGGCCGCCGCACGTTGGGAGGCCGCGGCGGGGTTGTTCAGCTCGTGGGCCAGGCCCGCGCTGAGCTTGCCCAGAGAGGCCATCTTCTCCTGCATGATCAGCTGGTTCTGCGCGTCGTGAAGCTTGCGCAGCGTCTCCTCGAGCACTTCGTTCTTCCGCTTCAGCTCCTCCGTCTTGTCGCGCAGCGCCTGCTCGCTCGCGCGGAGCGCCGCCTCCGCGCGCTTGCGCTCGCCGATGTCGCGGATGATACCCGTGTAGTAGCGCTCGTCGCGCACCGTCCAGGTGGACAGGGACAGCTCGATGGGCACCTCGCCGCCGTCCTTCGTGCGTGCGAAGAGCTCCACGGTCCGGCCGATGGCCCTGGCTTCTCCGGTGGCCGTGAAGCGGGCCATTCCGGTGCGATGGGCTTCGTGGAATCGCTCGGGGATGATCAGCTCGAGGCGCTGCCCCACGGCCTCTTCTTCCGTGTACCCGAGGATTCGGGTGGCCGCCTGATTCCAGCTCACGACCACCCCGGTGTGATCGGCGGAGATGATCGCGTCGATCGCCGACTCGGTGACCGATCGGAACTTCTGCTCGGCTTGCTTGCGCTCGCTGATGTCGCGGATGATCCCGGTGTAGTACCGCTCGTCGTCCAGGAACCAGGTGGCCAGGGACAGCTCGACCGGGAACTCGGTTCCGTCCTTTCGCAGCGCCGCGAGCTCGACCGTCTTGCCGATCACGTGGCTGGGCCCGCCCGAGGTCACGCGGTGAATGCCCTCCTGATGCTGCCGGCGGAAGCGCTCCGGGATGATCAGCTCGATCGGCTGGCCGATCGCCTCGGATTCACGGAATCCGAACAACGCCGTCGCCGCGGAATTCCAGGACCGGATCCTGCCCTCGGCGTCGCCCGAGATGATCGCGTCGATCGCCGACTCCATCACCGAGCGGAACTTCGCCTCCGACTCGCGGAGGGCGGCGCGCACCTTCGATACGGTCACCTGGCGCTCGATCCGGGTCAGCACCTCGCGCGTGTCGAAGGGCTTGACGATGAGGTCGTCCCCGGATTCGAGGCCCCGGACGCGGGCCTCCACGTCGTCCAGCGCGGTCATGAAGATGACCGGGGTGTCACGCGCGGCCTGGCTCCCTTTCAGCTCCCGAAGCAGATCGAACGGATCGGCCTCCCCCAGGTGCGCGTCGAGCAGGACCAGATCGGGGCCGGCGGACACGATGGCGCCCAGCGTCTCGTCGTCACCGGGAGCGCCATGGACGCGGTATCCGGCTCCCTCGAGAAGCTCTCGCAGCGTATCGGTGCTGCGGGCGTCGTCGTCGACGACGAAGACGATGCCACTCTCGGGCACGCCTCTCCCCCCCGTCCCTATGCGACCCTCCAGTCCAGCACCCCCAGCTCCCGCCACTCCACGTCCTCGGTGAGGAACATGGCGGCGGGCGGGCCGATCTCGCCCGACTCGTAGGAGGTGGTCTGCGGCTCGATCTCGATGCGCACCGCGGTGGTCGTGACCGGCTCGAAGCGAACCTCGCTCCAGTCGTCCTTCACGACGTCATATCCACCTCGGGCCGCGACCGGCCTCCAGGCGTCGCCGTCGAGGTAGAGGACCTGCCAGGACTTCGGCACCTTCGTGAAGCGCTTGTCGTCGAACCAGTAGACCCGGGAAGAGGAGATCCGGGTCGGCCGCTCCATCTCGTACTCGATCCAGGCGCGCTCGCCCACCGGCGGCCGCATGCGGAAGTACCGGTTGGACTCGTCGGCGGAGCTGATGGGGTCGCGCCCGTCGTAGACCGCCCCGATGTCGCTGTTCTGGTCGTTGTAGCCGGTCCAGGTCTTCTCGATCCCGCCCGAGGAGCGCACGGCCGCGACCCCGTCCGGCATCACCGGCGGGAGCCATGCCTTCCTCGGATCACGCGCCATCCAGACGGCCATCTCGCCCATGCCCCGGTTGGCCCAGGCGTAGTATGGAATCGCCACCACGGAGCGCGCCGCCGTGCGGTCGGCCTCCGAGACCTTCGGGCTCTGGATCGCGCGCACGTCCCCCGTGACCACCTGTACGCCCCCGAGCAGGTCCGAACGGAACTCGGTGTCGAAGGCCGCCTCCTCGGGCACGACCACATCCAGGGCGCGCCCGTCGTTGTCCGGCCACTCGGCGCAGTAGACGAGCGGTCCGCGCTCGAGGGCCACCCGGCCGACGTCGTCCTCCACGTTCGGGTGGGCGAGCACCTGGCGGACGGGCATCGGTAGATCGAGCTCAACGACGTCGCCGCTCTTCCAGGCACGGTCGAGGCGCGCATAGCCCTTCTCGAGCCGGATCGGTACGGCCTCGCCGTTGACGCGGAGGCGCGGCTGCTCGCCGGGGTCGCTCGCGTATCGATAGAGGTCACCGGGCACGACCGCCTGCCTCGCCCAGCCCGGAACGCGGAGGTTCATCACGAACCGCGTCTCCGACTCCGGATCGATACGCAGCTTGACCGCGCCGTCCCATGGGTAGCGCGTCTCCTGGCGGATCCGGACGGGCACGCCGGCGAGCGGCGTCGACGCGTCGCTTTCGACGAACAGATTCACCCAGAGCTCGCTCGCGCGGTCCGTCGCGTACATGTAGCGACCCACCGAGGCGATCATCCTGACGGCGTTGGGCGGGCAGCAGGGGACGTTGATCGTGGCGAAGCGCTCGTAGTCGCCGAACGACTTCAGCGGGTTCTGATAGAAGTACCGATCGCCCGAGAGCGACTCCCCGGTGTTCAGGGCGTTGTAGAGCGTCCGCTCCATGACGTCCGCGTAGCCGCCGTCCTTCTCGAGCAGGAACATCTTGTGGTTCCAGACCACGCTCCCGTAGGCCGCGCACGTCTCGTCCCAGTCGCTCAGGTTGGG
>CAZVYM010000144.1:0-8907 GCA_964630935.1 uncultured Gemmatimonadaceae bacterium
ATTCGCCGAGTGTCTCGTCGAAGAAGTAGCAGATGTAGGCGGGCGTGATCTCGTCGGTCGAGATCTGGTCGCGCAGCCGGTCCTTCAGCTCGTCGGTGAGCTGCAGGTCGCGACCTTCGAAGAGCTGGGCCCGCATGAGCTCGGCGTCGTCGACGAGAAGAAGGACGCGGCCGTCCCACTCGAGCGTGGTGGGTCGCTTGGTGACGGGCCGATCGAGGAGGTCTTGGATCATCGTGGCAGTCTTTCTCCGAGTCGTGAACGAGCCGCCACCGAGCATAGGAGCCCCGCGCGCGAAGCGCCACGTGCCGGCTTCCTGGTCGGGCCGGGAGTCTCGGCGGGCGGCCGGTCGAGTGCTACCCCCGCGAGGGGCGCAAGGTGTCGCCTTCCACGGGGGCAACCGCGAAGAGCCCGCCGGTCATCCACACAAGTGGAGGATCGAGCATCGGCGGTGAGTGGATCGTGGACGTTAGAGTGTGTAGTCCACGGGGATGATTGGGTGGGTCCACAGCAACGGAGGTGTGCGCATGGGGCGGATTGTCGTCGGAATCGGAACGGTGCTCGCGTGTACGATGTCCCTGGCGCCGACGGTCGGGCCCCTCGGGGCCCAGAAGGTGACGGAGCTGCCCGCTCGTGACCGGGTGATCGAGCCGTCGTTGGAGGACGTCTATTCGGTCGGATCCCTCGACGGTCCGGACTGGCAGACGTTCGGAGACGTGCGCGGTACGGCGTTCGACGCGGCAGGGAATCTGTACATCCTGGACACCCAGAGCTCTCGCGTCGTGGTGGTGGGACCCGACGGCAAGCTCGTGCGAGAGGTCGGCTCGCCGGGGGGCGGGCCCGGTGAGCTCGGGGGTCCGACGGGCTTCACCGTTCTCCGGGACGGCTCGATCGTCGTCACGGACATGGGACACCAGGCCTACGTGATCTACGGGCCGGACGGGAGGTTCCAGAAGCAGCTGCCCTTCCACCGAGACGGAGGCGTGCTCCGAATCGGAGAGATCCAGGCCGATCCGCGTGGCGGGGCGATCCTGTCGGGTGGCGGCGGCAGCGTGTCGGTCTCGATGTCGACGGGGCCGGGGCAGCGACCCCAGCCGCCCACGACGCGCCCGATCCAGAGGATCTCGCTCGATTCGGCGAGCGTGGTGCCGGAGACGGTGGTGGACGCCTGGCAGCCCCCCCGGGACGCCCGGCCCCAAGAGGTCAGCGGAGGAGGCATGAGCTTCCGTATGGCCATGGCGGGACCCCGGACGTTCGAGCCGGGGCTCTACGTGGGCGTGTTGCCGGACGGCGGTATCGCCTACGTCGACTCCTCGGACTACGCCGTGAAGGTGACCGACGCCGACGGAACGGTCCAACGCGTCATCCGACGGCCGTTCCAGCCCCGACCGATGACCGACGAGATCGAAAAGGCGGAGAAGGAGCGTCGCCTCGAGGAGCTGGAAGCCGGGGAAGGCCCGAAGATGGTGGTGCGCGTCGGAACACCGGGTGGGGCCGTACGGCAGGTCGATCCCGGCGCGATCAAGGAGATGATGAAGAGCCAGATCGACCAGATGGAGTTCTACCCGGTGGTCCCCGTCCTCATGGGGCTTTCCACCGGATGGACCGGGAAGATCTGGGTCCAACGCCGAGGGGATTCACCTGCCGACAAGGGACCCGTGGACGTCCTGCGGCCGGACGGGATGTACGTCGGAACGCTGGCTCGGGACGGGATCGGCATGCCCGACTCGTTCGGGCCCGGCGGACTCGTGGCGTACGTGACGACGGACGAGCTCGACGTGCCGACGGTGGTGGTGCGGAGACTGCCGGCGATTCTTCGCTGAGGGGGTTGGAGGGGCACGGGGCGGCTCCTCTCGGGGACCGCTCGCCGTTGCTCCTCCTTTCCGTCCGGGGCTTGCCTAGCGACGCGGCGGGGCTTGCCGCGTCGCGTCTTCTTCTCGTCTGCGCTCCGCCGCGCCGCCAAGCGAGCCCCGAAGAAGAGCGTACCGACATGGAGAGCGGTCCCGAACGAGCGACCCCATGGGCGTCTCCCGCCCGCCGAAGAGCTAACGAGTCGCCGACGAATCTCCCACCTGGCGAAACTCGGCCGGCACGAAGCCCTTGATCCGCGCCCAACTGAAGACCGCCCAGAACGCCACAGCGAGGATCAACAGGATGATCGTCGTCTTCAGATCGAAGCGCTTTCCGCGGATCCACCTCAGCATGGCTTCGCGCGTCTCGGAACAGGATGGGCGTCACGAGCTCGGATGTCGGGAATCTACGTCACACGCCTCTCCGCGGTCACGTACGGGAGCGGGACGCCTCGACGGTCGCTCCCGGCCCGCCCGTACTCCGCGGCGCAGATCGCCGTCACCTGGGCTCTACGAGAAGTCCTTCCCGAAGAAGGCTATGGCGATGAGGATCGCTCCGATCGCCATCGGAGCCACGAAGCGAATGAAGAACCGCCACATCCCGTAGCGGAACCACGGCGGAGTCTTGTCGTCGACCAGCTCTTCTTCGGTCGCCTTGCGCGTCATGAACCATCCGGCACCCAGGGTGATGAACAGTCCGCCGATCGGGAGCTGCCAGTTGGCGAGGACGTGATCCAGAGTCAGGAAGAGACCCTGCTTGCCCGCGAACACGGTGAAGTCGGACAGAGCCGGGACGGCCCCGAACGACAACGCGCACAGGATCGTCACGACGAAGATCGCCGCGCCGCTGAGGATCGTGGCCTTGGGGCGGCTCCACCCCTTCTCGTCGATGAAGTAGCTGACGACGACCTCGAGCATCGAGATCGTGGACGTCAGCGCCGCGAGCGCGACCAGCACGTAGAAGAGAGGGCCGAGGATGCGGCCGAACGGTACCACCTGGTAGAAGAGCTGCGGCAGGGAGATGAAGAGCATCCCCACCGTGGAGCCGCTCACCTGGTCGCTCAGGCCGGGCACGCTGAAGATCACCGAGAACATGATGATCGTGGCGACGAGCGCGACGAGCGTGTCGAGCAGAACGATGGTACCGGCCGCCGTCACGAGCGACTTGTCGCGCTTGATGTAGGAGCCGTAGGTGATCATGGCTCCCATCCCCAACGACAGCGTGAAGAACGAGTGGCCGAGCGCCTCGAGGACCGCGGGCGGCTTGAGCTCGTGGAAGTTGGGGCGGAAGATGAAGCGGAGCGCTTCTCCGGAGCCGGACATGCTCAGCGCGCTGAACAGCAGCAGCAGCAAGATGGCGAAAAGGATCGGCAGGAAGATCCGGCTGACCCGCTCGATGCCGCTGTGCACCCCGAAATACACGATGCTCACCGTGGCGATCATGAAGAGGCCCGAGAGCAGGATCTGCAGCGGCCCGTTCGCGACCGCGGCGTTGAAGACGGCCCCGGTCTGCGTGGCGGCGGGGAAGCCCATGAGGCTCCAGCCCATCGTCTTCACGAAGTAGAACAGCGACCACCCGGCCACGACCGTGTAGTAGCTGAGCACGGTGAAGCCCGCGAGCACGCCCCACGCCCCCACGAGCCCCCACGCCGGTCCGACCGCCTCCCGCATGGCGCCGACCGGGCTCTTCTGCGTCTTCCGGCCGATGAGCAGCTCGGCCAGCATGATGGGCAGCCCCACGCCCGCGATGCAGAGGAGATAGACCAGCACGAACGCCCCGCCCCGGTTGTGCCAGGTGATGAACGGGAACTTCCACAGGTTCCCGAGGCCGATGGCGCTTCCGGTGGCCGCGAGGATGAATCCGATGTTCGTGGTCCACTGGTCGCGGGGCTGATTCATGGACGGATGCTCCGGGAGGGGCGCTCGATTGGGTGCGAAGTGGCTCCCAACATACCCGCACCTTCGGAGTACGAACAGGCAATAGTCGGCGGGTCGCCGAGGCCGGCGAGCACCCTCCGTCGGAAGCGCCATGGCCCTACGATCTGTTAGACTAATTGCCAAGTCGTCCGAGGCGTGCCGACGTGCCGACTCGACCTTCCCCTTATGAAGGAACCACCGCGTGACAGGGTTACGCCATCGATGGATCGTTCCGACCGTCGCGGCCGTGGTGATGCTGACATGGGCGTGCCATGGCGGGGAGCGGCGGTCAGGCCCGGGGCCGGCCGACAGCACGTCGGGAGGCCACGTTCGGGTCGCCCTCCTCACGTCCGGACCGGTCAGCGACGCCGGCTGGTACGCCGGCGCCTACCAGGGCCTTCTCCTGATCCGCGACTCGCTGGGCGCTCAGATCAGCCACCAGCAGACGAAGACGCCCGCGGAGTTCGACGAGGCCTTCCGGTCCTACGGAGACGCGGGCTACGACCTGGTCTTCGCGCACGGATTCGAGTATCAGGACGCCGCGATGCGGGCCGGCAAGGAGTTCCCCGACCTCACGATCGTCGTGAGCAGCGGAGGCCGGGTCTCGCATAACGTGATTCCGCTCATCTTCAAGCTCGAGGAGGGGAGCTACCTGGCCGGTATGGTGGCCGCAGGGATGAGCCGCTCGCACGTGGTGGGCGCGGTCGGAGGCGTGGCGATTCCGCCGGTGCAGGGCACGTTCAAGGCCTTCAAGGCCGGTGCCGAGGTGGTGGACCCCGACGTGAAGGTGCTCGTTTCCTACATCGGCAACTGGGACGACGTCGGCGCCGCCAAAGAGGCGGCCCTCGCGCAGATCCGGCAGGGGGCGGACGTGCTGATCCACAACGTGGACGCGGCGTCGTTCGGTGTCTTCCAGGCCGCGCGGCAGTCCACCCGATCCGGTGACACGGTGTGGGCGCTCGGCATGAACAACGACCAGAACCACGTGGCGCCCGACGTGATCCTCGGGAGTGCGCTCATCCGCATCCCCCGGGCCTTCCTCGAGGTGGCCCGCCTCTGGAATGAGGGCAAGCTCGGGGGCAAGCCGGTCTACACGGGGGAGAAGGACGGCGTCATCGACTTCGTGGAGAACCCGGCCTTGGCCGATCACATCCCGCCCGAGCTTCAGCAGCGGGTCGACGACGCGAGGCACGCGATACGCTCCGGGGCGCTCGAGGTCCCGCGGGTGCCGTTCGTCGAGGGCGAATCCGGCGGGTCGTGAGCGCACCGGCGGCCCGGCTCACCGGCGTCGTGAAGCGCTTCGGCGCGGTCACGGCGCTGGACGGTGCCCGTCTCGAGCTGAGCGCTGGGGATGTGCACGGAGTTCTGGGTGAGAACGGGGCGGGCAAGACGACGCTTTTCCACGTTCTGGGCGGTCTCCTTCAGCCCGATTCGGGCGCCGTCGAGATCGACGGGCAACCGAGGGATCTCCACAGTCCCCGGGACGCCTGGGCCGCCGGCGTCGGCCTGGTGCACCAGCACTTCACGCTCGTGCCCCGACTGTCCGCGCTCGAGAACCTGGCGTTGGGTCTGCGGGCCGGCGGCGGCTTCCGTCTCGACCTGGAGTCCCTCGCATCCGACGCACGATCCCTGGCCGAGCGCACCGGACTCGAAGTGCCGCTCGACGCCCCCGTGGAAGGGATGGGGGTCGGCACGCGCCAGCGCCTGGAGATCCTCAAGGCGCTGCTCCGGGAGCCGCGCATCCTCGTCCTCGACGAGCCGACGGCGGTGCTCACGCCCGGCGAGGTGCATGCGCTATTCCAGCTCCTGCGGGAGTTGGCTGCCGAAGGAAGGGCGGTTGCGCTGGTGGCCCACAAGCTGGACGAGGTCCTCGGCGTGGCGAGCCGGGTGACCGTGCTCAGGCGCGGACGGACCGTGCTCGAGGCCCGCCGGGAAGACGTGGACGCCGGAACGCTCACGCGCGCGATGGTGGGCCGGGACGATGAGAAATCCGAGGCGCGCGTCCGGGCGCTCGGCGGCCACCACGAATCCGACCCGCCCGTCCGGGCGATGCACCGCCAGCGAGAGAACCGGGGTCCCGACACGGAATCCACGGAGCGAGAGCGGCCACGGCAGGCCGAACCGGACCTCGTGGCGACGCTCGAGGATGCGCGGGTCCGGAGCGCTCGAGGTGCCTGGGCGGTGGACGGCGTGTCGCTTCGGATCCGGCGAGGTGAGATCGTCGGGATTGCCGGGGTGGAGGGGAACGGACAGAAGGAGCTGGCTCGGGTCCTGGCCGGCCGCCTCGCCCTGGACGAGGGGAAGGCACGGATCCCCGGGGGGGTGGGCTTCATCCCGCAGGACCGTACGCGCGAGGGCGTCATCGGCTCCTTCGATCTGGCGGAGAACGTGGCGCTCGCGCTTCATCGGGACGAGCGCATGCGCTCCGGACCGGTGCTCCGATGGGCCGAGCTTCGTCGGCGGGCGGATCGCCTGATGCGACGCTACGACGTGCGGGCGCCGGGGACACGCACCCTCGCTGACGAGCTGTCGGGCGGGAATCAGCAGCGGATCGTCGTGGCCCGGGAGCTGGCCGTGGCCCAGGATCTCCTCGTGGCCGAAAACCCCACCCGGGGGCTCGACGTGGCAGCCACCGTGTTCGTGCACGCGGAGCTGCATCGGCTGGTCGGGCGAACCGACGCCCCGCCGCCCGGGGTGGTGCTGATCTCCACGGACCTCGACGAGGTGCTCGTGCTCTCGGGGCGGGTCCTGGTGATGGTGCGCGGTCGCCTGAGCGAGGTGCCGCCGGACCGGCGCACGCGCGAGGGCGTGGGTTCGCTCATGCTCGCCGGATCCCGTGCGCCGGCCTGACAGGCGCAGGCTGGGGGGTGCGGCGGCGGCCCTGAGCGCGCTCGTGCTGACCGCGCTTCTGGCGGCCGCCGCCCTGCGGGCGGGTGGGTACGATCCATGGCAGGCCCTCACGGCCCTGGTCGGCGGAGCGCTGGGCAGCTTCGACGCGATCTTCTCGATCACGCTGGTGCGATCGGTGCCGCTGATCCTCACGGGCCTGGCCGTCGCGCTCGCCTTCCGCGGCGGCGTCTGGAACATCGGCGCCGAGGGTCAGCTCTACGCGGGCGCCGTGGCCGGCGTGTGGGTCGGAATCTACGGAGGGGCCCTGCCGTCCTGGATCCTCATCCCCGCCGTCCTCGCATCGTCGGCCGTCGCGGGAGCGGCATGGGCGGCCGTTCCGATGCTCATGAAGCTCCGCCTCGGCGTCGGCGAGGTGATCACCACGCTTCTGATGAACTTCGTGGCGATCGACCTGACCGCCTACGCGGTCCACGGCCCCCTTCAGGAGTCGAGGCACGTCTTTCCGCAGACCGACCCGATCTCCGCCGCCGCCCATCTCCCGATCCTCGTGCCGGGAACCCGCCTGCACGTGGGCTTCGCCCTGGCCGTGGCGCTGGCTTTGCTCCTGTGGGCGTTCCTTCGGTGGACGCCGGTCGGGTTCGCCGTGCGGGCGGTCGGCGCTTCGCCGGAGGCCGCCCACGTCGCCGGCCGCATGGACGCCGACCGCGTGGTGCGTGCCATCTTCCTGGGTTCGGGGGCGCTCGCCGGGCTGGCCGGTGGGGTGGAGGTGGCGGGCGTCACGTACGCGCTCTACGAGGGGCTGTCGCCCGGGTGGGGCTACACGGCGATCGCGGTCGCCCTCCTCGCGGGGCTCGAGCCCGGCGTGGTCGTGCTCACGGGCATCTTCTTCGGCATGCTCGAGGGAGGTGCGGGCGCGATGCAGCGCACGGCGGGAATTCCCTCGGTCTGGGTCGGCGCGGTGGAGGCGCTCGTCATCCTCTCCGTGTTGGCGGTAGACCGGATCCGCAGGAGCCGCAGACGCCGCGGCGCGGTGGAGTCCCGCGAGACGGTCGAGCTCGTGGGTGCGGGGGTGGGCGATGGTTGACGGTGGAGCGCTCCCGGCCTTTCTGGAGGCGGCCGTTCGCCTGGCGGCACCTCTGGCGCTGGCGGCGTTGGGCGAAACCGTCACCGAGCGGAGCGGGGTCATCAACATCGGGCTCGAGGGCTCGATGATCGCGGGGGCGCTGGGTGCCGCTCTGGGTGCGCTCTGGCTCGGGTCCGCGGTGGGTGGGATCGTCGTCGGAGCCGGGGCCGGTCTCGTCGTGGCCGCCGTTTTCGCCGTCTTCGCCGTGGGGCTCGGGACGGACCAGATCATCACCGGCACCGCCATCACGATGGGAGGACTGGGGTTCACCGGGGCCATCTATCAGGCCCGCTTCGGAGCCACGGGCACGGCGCTCTCGTTGCCCACGTTGGCCGCGTGGCCCGTTCCGGTGTTGGACCGAATTCCGCTCGTGGGCGGGGCCCTGTTCGACCAGGCCCCCACGGTGTACCTGGCCTACGTGCTCGCGCCGATCCTGTGGGTCTTCCTCTTCCGCACGGGATGGGGGCTCGAGCTGCGTGCGGTCGGCGAGGAGCCCTCGGCGGCGGAAGCCGCCGGGGTCCGCGTCCGGTGGACACGCTTCTGGGCCACGCTCTTCGGAGGTGCCCTCGGAGGTGTCGCGGGTGCGCACCTCGCGCTGGCCCATGCCGGCACGTTCGCCGAGAACATGTCCGCGGGACGCGGATTCATCGCGATCGCGGTGGTCGTGCTCGGGCGGTGGAACCCGCTCTGGGTCCTGGCGGCCGCGCTCTTCTTCGGCGGAGCGTCGGCGCTCCAGTTCCTCCTCCAGGCGCTCGGCTTCGACGTCGCCTACCAGCTCTTCCTGGCACTCCCGTACCTGCTCACGCTTGCGGCGCTGGCCGGCTGGGTCGGGCGGGCGCGGGCTCCGGCGGCTCTGGCCATGCCGTGGCCCAAGCCGTGATAGCAGACCTGGCTCTGGTCGGTCCCGAAGTACGAGATCATCAGGAACGTGCCACCGATGATGCCCGACCAGAACCTGTAAGGGTCGTGCAGGTTGAACGAAAAGTCGAACGCGCGCAGCCGACCCGTCGCGCGGGCGACGCGGAGCGCCTGGTCGGGACTCACGGGCATCTGGGTCAGAAGGACGACTCCATGGCGATCGGTAGGCCGAGATAGAACTGCACGAACCGGAGCCCGTCCGTGGCTCCTCGACCCGTCGTGCCGATCATCGTGACGGCCGAGAGCTGCGTG
>CAZVYM010000145.1:0-8877 GCA_964630935.1 uncultured Gemmatimonadaceae bacterium
ACAACTTCTACGAGTTCGGCACAAGCAAGGGCGATCCCTCGCGCAACTCCGGGGATTTCCATCCGCGGCCGTGGACGGTGTCCATCGAGGGTCACGTCGACAAGCCCGGCGAATATCACCTCGAGGAGTTCCTGAAGCCTTACAAGATGGAGGACCGCGTCTATCGGCTCCGGTGCGTGGAGGCCTGGTCGATGGTCATCCCGTGGCGGGGTTTCCCTCTTGCGGACCTCATCAAGCGCGTGGAGCCGACGGGTGACGCCAAGTTCGTCCGCTTCACGACCGTCTACCGGCCGTCCGAGATGCCGGGGCAGCGCACCGACGTGCTGCAGTGGCCGTATGTCGAGGGGCTGAGGATGGACGAGGCCATGCACCCGCTCACGCTCATGACGACGGGCCTCTACGGAATGGACCTGCCCAACCAGGACGGAGCGCCCCTGAGGTTGATCGTGCCGTGGAAGTACGGATTCAAGGGCATCAAGTCGATCGTGAAGATCGAGTTCGTCGAGACGATGCCGGTCAACACGTGGCATCTGACCGCTCCGAACGAGTACGGCTTCTACGCCAACGTGAACCCGCACGTCGACCACCCGCGCTGGAGCCAGGCGAGGGAGCGCAGGCTGGGAGAGCTCCGCAGGCGTCCGACGCTCATGTTCAACGGCTACGGCGACCAGGTCGCCCATCTCTATCAGGGGATGGATCTGGCGAAGTGGTTCTGAAGAGCCGCCGCCCCGCCGTGGATAGGGTGAACGATCCCCCGACCCCGCCGACCGAACCCTGGAGCGACACGGAGTGAGCAACCTGACGAAGGTGCGGATCCTCAAGGTCGGGATCTGGCTCGGCGCGCTCGCGCCGCTGACGTGGTGTGTGGCGGGCTACTTCTACGACTGGCTCGGCGCGAACCCGATCGAGAAGCTCGAGCACGTGACCGGCATGACCACGCTGGTGACGCTTCTGGCCACGCTCGCCGTCACGCCCCTGCGCCGTCTCACCGGATGGAACCCGCTCATCAACGTTCGGCGGCCGCTCGGACTGTTCGCCTTCTTCTACGCCTTCCTGCATTTCGGCGTGTGGGCCGGCCTCGATCAGACGCTGGTCTGGAGCTGGATGAAGGACGACATCGTCAAGCGACCCTACATCACCGTGGGGTTCACGGGGTTCGTGCTCCTGATCCCGCTTGCGCTGACCTCGACCAAGAGGTCGATCCGCCGCCTGGGCCGGAAGTGGACCACCCTGCACCGCCTCGTCTACGTGACGGCGGCGCTCGGGGTGGTCCACTACTACTGGTCGGTCAAGGCCGACGTGCGCATCCCCCTCCTTCTGGGGACGATCTACCTGGGGCTGATGGCGATGCGCGTGCCCGGGTGGATCCGGAAGCGAAAGAGGAAGAGGTCGCTACCTCAGCCTCCCCAGCCGTCCGACAGCGTCTCGAGGAAGGCCACCAGCGCGGCTTCCTCCTCGGCCGAGAGCCCCAGGGCGCCCAGCTCGCCATCGTTGACGTTCTGCTCGACTTCCGGCGGCGGCCAGCAGGTCACACCCCACGCCGGATCGTCACGCGTCACGTAAGGGCTGCACTGTCCCAGCACGTCACGCGTGTTGTAGAAGTGCACGACCTGTTCGAGACTGCGAAAGACCCCGTTGTGCATGTACGCCTTCGTGTCGGGTGTCGGCCGCTTGGCCACGTTGCGTAGCGTGGGGACCTTCACCTTTCCCCATTCGTCCTCGTCACCGACGATGGGCCCGAGGCCGTAGTCCACGAAGCCCTCGTCGAGGAGCGCCGGGTTCTCCGGATTGGCGGGGGTCCCGAGGTTGTCGTAGCTGTAGTCGGTGAAGAGGGGGTCTGCCCCGTTGATGGAGTGGCAGCGGGAGCACTTGCCTTTGCCCTTGAACAGAGCCAGGCCCCGCTTTTCCATCCTAGTGAGCTCGGTCTCGTGCCTCAGGTAGGCGTCGAACCTGGAGGTGAAGGCGTTCACCTCAGGGGACGCCTCGAACGCGGCGATCGTCAGGCCGATCTGGTCGTAGGCTTCCTCGATCACGGTGCGATCGTCAGGCGACAGCCCGAGTGACTCTCCGCTTCGGCAGGCAGTCTCCGGATCGGTCCCGAAGTCGACCGCGAAGATCGCGTCGCCCCAGACCGTCCTGAAGAGGTCGGCGTACGTGCTCACCGACACGAAGTAGACCACGCAAGCTGCGTCTCCCAATGCCTGCTCGCGCTCGTTCAGGAACGGGCCCTGGGCCTGGTCCGCCGCCGGGTTTCCGAGGAGATCACCTGTGGCTCTACCGTCCCAGAAGTTCCCACCGAGCCAAAGGCCGCCTCCTTGTCTGGCGAAGTGGAGGATGGGGCTCTGCGTGGCGTATGCCGCCGAGGGCGGCTTACGGTTTCCGAAAGCCCCGGGGACGGAGCCCTCGTAGACCGCACCGTGCGCGTTCACGGACGGGATCGGACCCGTGAATCCCCAGTCGGGATCGTGGCAGGAGGCACACGACTGGTTCGCGTTGCGCGAAAGATCCGTGTCGAAGAAGATCGCCTTGCCGAGCTCGACAGCCTCGCTGGAAGAAGGCAACACGCTGGCTGGCTGAGACGGAGCATGGAGTGTCGGGAGCGGAACCTCCACGTCCGTGACTCGTGGCGCCTCGTCGCCGCAAGCGGCGATCAGGACGAGAAGAGCGACTCCGAGAAGCGCTCGGGGTCCCAGGGGGTGGGCAAAGGAAGCCATGAGAACGCCTCCTTCCGATGAAGGAGTCGGCGCCCGTGGCCGTTTCCGAGCGGCCGCGGCGTCATGAGCCGCTGCACCACCGGTCGAATGCACCGGCTCGGGCAGGCTTCGATGTCTTCAGATTGAGGGGGTTCCGAGGAAAGTCAAGTCGGGAAGACCCCATGGCCGCCCGCTGAAGGAGCCGACCGCCCGGGCTCGGCCACGCCCGAGCGCGATCCGCCGGCCGGCCCGCCTCGTTCCCGGACCAAGAAGCGGCGGCCGGCGCGGGGCCGGCCGCCGCTTCTATTCAGCGGTCGGCAGGATCAGCCGACCGGCGTTCCCTTCCAGTAGAGCTTGGCGGGGACGACGCTACAGATGAAGGCGATCCCGAGGTCGATCGGCATGGCGTCACCGGCGTCGATCGCGGCCATGATCTGCGTATCGGTCGTCAGACGCGTGTCCACGGCGCCGTCCTTCATCCCCTGATCCGTGAACACGACCTCGATCACTCGCCACGGGACGTTGAAGTCCGGCTTGCCGGGAGGATCCGCGACGTGGTCGTGTCCGGGCACGGCCGTCGAATCCGTGCCGTAGACGTCGGGTTGGGCGTGGGTAGCGATCCCGGCCGCCAATCCCGAGTGGTCGGGGCAGTTACCGGGCACCCCCTCGCAGTTGAAGTGCCCGTCCCCCGCGGCCGTCGAATTCGGTGGGTAGACCACCATGTACAGCGGAGACCACGAGTTCGGGTTCGATTTCGCGGGGAACGGCGCGCCCATGGGCGTCAGCAGATACATGAGTCCCCCGCTGTCGGCGTTGTATGCGGGTTCGATGGCGGACCGACCCACGATCCGCTCGCCGCTGGGCGCTGAGGCCCAATCCATCTGGGACACCCTGTTGGGTGCCGTACTCACCGTGGGTGCGGTCGTGGGTGATGTCGGCATGTCGGTACCGCAGCCGGTGACCAGGAAAAGGGCCGTGGCGGCCCCGAGCACCCGAGAATCCAGTCGGATCTTCATTGCAACCTCATTTGAACAGCGTGAAATGATCGACGGCGGGGGGGCAGTGCGGAACCCGACGTCGCCAGGAGGCGAGGATGGACGATCGGGGGTGGAGGCCGCTCCCTCAGAAGGACGGGGGACTCCGGCGCGGCCGCGCGATCGAATTCCATTTCCGGGGCATCCGAAAGGTGCTCCTCGGACACGCCGCAAATCCCGAGCTCGCGCTCGGTGCGGCGGCACGTCCCAAGGGCTGGGGCCGAGCGGCCGGTGACGTCTTCGGGCAAGGGGGCAGAAGAGGGAGGGTCGGTACGACGTCAGGACCCAACGATGTAAGAACGCGGTCGCAATGCAAAGCCCCCCCGGTCAACCGCTCCCGCCGAGCGTCATCTGCCCTATCCGGTCCGTCTCCACCAGAAGCCGGGCGGTGCCCGTGTTCACCACGACGTAGATGGCTTCGCGGTCCGGGCGCGCGTCGAGGGGGCGGAGGCCCCAGTCGCTCGAGACCTGATCGACGATCGTCTGATACCCGGAGCCGCGCACCTGCCCCGCGCTCATCTCCAACTTGGTCAGGACCACGGCACGGTTGCTCACGAAGACGAGGAGGCTGTCGGACACCCAGACCGGGTAGTCGCCACCGTTCTGCGAGATCCGGGACCGCGAACCGCCGCCCGGGAACGGCTCCATCCAGATCTCGTCCTGGCTCGTCTCGTCCGAGACGTACGCGATCCACTTCCCGGAGGGGGAGACCGCGGCCTCCATCTCATTCGCGGGGGACACCAGGAAAGGTCGGGGGTCGGTCCCGTCCGGATTCATGATCCAGAGGTCGGCGTTGTCTTTCCCAGATCCGTTGGCCGTGAACGGGATGGGGCCTCCGGAGCGGGAGGGGAGTCCCAGTCTCCCCCCCCAGGACGGACCGGAGAGCTTCGGCGAAATCTCGGGAGCGAACGGCTTCGCCGGCCCACTCAGGTCCACGGGGCGGCTCATCGGCTGAGGCTTCGAGGCCCGCAGCGCCAGCGCCGAGGCGAACGCGCTCGAGGGCCCGAGTCCGTAGGTGCTGGTGTCCTCGTACTCGATCCAGCGCACCTCCCGGCTGTCGGCGCTCCAGATGGGCGAGACCGCGAATCCCCCCTTCCCGGAGGAGAGGAGGGCGTCCAGCCCCGTGCTGCGGTCGAGCACCCACAGGTCGACGCTGGCACCGTCGTCCTTCGACTGGACGACGGCTATGAACTTCCCGTTCGGCGAGACCGTCGGCATCCCTCGCGGCAGCCGAGTGCCACCGGACGCCTCGTACTGCCCCACCATCGCGCCCGTGAGATCGTATCCGAGGATCACCGGCATGCTGCCGCCCGTACCGACGGTTCCGCCGCCGGTCCCGCCACCGTGTCGGGTGACAAGCGTTCCCGACCACGAGATGGCGTATTCGGTGTCCGATGCGTTGTGTGTGATGACGTTTTCGCCGATGCGGGCCGCATCCCCGCTCAGGTGGAGGGACTTCAGGTCGAACGGCTGCGCCATGATCGATCCGTCCGCGAGGGCATGGACGAGCGTCCCGTCCGCGTAGTAGGGCTGGATCCCCGGCGTGAGCCGGTGGGTCGAGCCGTCCTTCAGATCGAGCACCGACACCCACGCCGCCGCGTCTCCACCGGTCTTCGGCCAGCTCACGTACAGCAGGCCGCGTCCTCCGGGAAGCGCGGCGGGGCTGACCCGCCCCGCCTCCACGGCCGTGTCCGGGGCCGAGAACCGCTCCGGCGCTCCCCCCCGCGCGCTGACGCGGTAGATCGCGGACGTGTCCTCCTGGTTCTCAGGAGTGAAGTACACGAACCCGTCGTCCCCCCAGGCCGCTCCCCAGACTCGCGACGTGCCGACGTCGGCGATGGTCAGGGGTGTCCCGCCGGCGAGGTCGGTCTTCATCAAGCGATCGTTCTTCACGAATCCGAGCCAGCGGCCCGTCGGATCGAGAAAGGGCGTATGGGCCTCCTCGGTGCCGGGAATCGCATGCGCGTCCGCATCGTCCAGATCCCGCCGGTAGAGCATCATCCCGGTCGAGGTTCGGGCCATGAAGACGATGCGCTTCCCGTCCTGGGAGATGGCCACGGACGGACCGCAGCACGCGTTCGTCACGGAGTAGCTGGAGTCGCCCTCGACGTACATTCGCACGACGGGTGGCGGCGCCGGAGACTTCGGTGCCCGAGCGACCCATCCGACCGCGGCGCCCACGACCAAGGCACCGCCTGCGAGGGCCGGCCAGAGCCAGGGGCGATGGGCGGCGCCGGAGCCTTCACCCCGAGCGGGGGCGGCATCGATGGGTCCCGTGTCCACCGCGATGCGCCCTTCGAGCGCCGCCACGAAGTCTGCCGCCGTATCGAATCGGTCCGCCGGGAGCTTCTGGAGCGCCTTGGCGAGCGTCGCGTCCACCTGGGTGGGGACGGTGGGCCGGGTGTCACGTACGCGGTGGGGCGTCTCGGTGAGGATGCGCGCCAGCACCGCCTGGGCGCTGCTTCCCAGGTGGGGAGGCTCTCCCGTGAGCATCTCATAGACCACGCACGCCATGGAGTAGATGTCCGAGCGGGCATCCGGATCCCGATCCGCCGTGGCCTGCTCCGGGCTCATGTAGTGCGGGGTGCCGAGGCTGAGGCCCGTCTCCGTGAGCCGCCCGCCGCCCGCCTGCGCCACCGCGAGCGCGATGCCGAAGTCCGCGACCAGCGGCTGGCCGTCCTGGAGGAGGATGTTGGCCGGCTTGATGTCCCGGTGGATCACGCCCTTGCGGTGCGCGAAGTCGAGGGCGCCGCCCACGGCCTTGGCGATACGAAGGGTCTCCTCGACCGAGAGCTGCTTCTCGCGGGCCAACCGCTCGCGAAGCGTCTCCCCCTCCACGTAGGGCATCACGTAGAAGAGGAAGGAGTCGGCCTCCCCCGAGTCGTAGAGCGGGAGGATGTGCGGATGCTGGAGGTTGGCGGTGGTGCGGATCTCGGAGAGGAAGCGCTCGGCACCCATGACCGCGGCCAGCTCGGGCTTGAGCACCTTGAGCGCCACCGCACGGTCGTGGCGTATGTCCTGGGCCAGGTACACGGTGGCCATTCCACCGGCGCCGAGCTCGCGCTCGACGAGGTAGCGGCCGTCGAGGGCGGCCACGAGGCGGGAGGGCAGGTCGGACATGGTGGTCGAAGATGAGGGCGGTCACGCGATTTGGCCAGAAACAAGACGCGCTCGCCTCCGGGCGCCGGAGCTGCTTGCACCCGAGTACCGGGTGGTGTCACAGTAGTGAGTCGCTCTGACCTGCACCGACGGCGCCGGTACCGAATCAACCGTTCCTGATTCCCGATCACCGAGACTCCCGCTCATGAGACGCTTGCCGCTCTGCGGCGTCACCGTCGCCTTTGCTGTCGCGGCTCTCGCGGTGCCTGCTCCCGCCTGCGCTCAGCTCCAGTTCCTCCTGGAGGCGGGCCTGAGCTATCCGTCCGGCGAGTTTTCGAAGCTCGCGGAGCCCGGCTATCACGGGCGCCTGGGCCTCCAGCTGGAGGTGCCGCACGTGCCCGTCTCCCTGCGCGCGGAGGGGGAGGCGGGCCGGTTCGTCAGCGCCACGTCGATCGGACACGTGACGGTCGTGTCGGGCTCGGGGAGCGCCGTTCTCTCGCTCGGTGGGCAGGGGATGTCGCCCTACGTCCTGGCCGGGATCGGCCAATATCGCACGAGCTTCGAAGACGTCGGTGTCTCTTCGTCGATCGGTACCGGCTACCACGTCGGCGTGGGCTTGAGCTTCGGGTCGCACGACCTGGGCGGATTCGTCGAGCTGCGGTTCGTGAACGTCAAGGGAGACCGGTTCACGACCCGGTACTTCCCGATCTCGCTGGGACTGCGCTTGTAGACTGCGGGCTTGCCCCGACCGGGTCCTGCCCGCACGATGACCGGATGAAGACACCAAAGCCGGTTCCGGATCATCTACACACGGTCACGCCCCGCCTGGTCATTCCTGACGGTGCCGCGGCCGTCGAGTTCTACCGCCGTGCGTTCGGCGCCGAGGAGATCGGCGAGCGCTTCGTCGCGCCGGGCGGGCAACTGATCCACGCCGAGCTACGCATCGGCGACTCCGTCGTGATGATCACGGAGGAAGGGGCGGACGAGGGCGCGCCCGCGGTCTCGCCCGGTTCGTTGGGCGGCCGCGTGAGCGTAATCATGGCGACGTATTGGGAGGATGTCGACGCCGTCTGGCAGGCGGCGCTCGACGCGGGCGCGGAGGTCATCTACCCGCTGGAGAACCAGTTCTACGGCGACCGCGCTGGCCGGATCAAGGACCCGTTCGGGCATCAGTGGATGCTCAGCCAGCACGTGGAGGACGTGGAGCTGGGGTAACGCGCACCCACTACCTCGCTCCGGGCCTCGGAACGGTGATCCGGCGCCTCCTCGTTGCCCTCCGCGCGCCCCCTCCCTAGTGTGTGGTGTCTCAGAAATCCGCGAGCCACCGAAGGCGCCGACCCTCCCGGCGGATCGACCTCCTGCCCTTGCAGCGAACGGGACTCTCACCAGGCGACAACCATGAAACGAGCTCTACGGGTCCTCATCGGCGTGGTGCTCCTCAGTGCGTCTTCGGGCGATCACGCGACCGCGCAGGAGCCTCCCCGCGGAATCCGGCGCACGATCCCCATCACCAACATGATCCGGCAGGCGTTCGAGGCCGGCACGCGCGACTCGACCGGCGTGCCCGGGCCCAACTACTGGCAGACGACCACGGACTACACGATCCACGCCAGCCTGGACCCGACCACGTCGGTGGTGACCGGCCGCGAGACGATCGTGCTCCACAACAACAGCCCGAACGAGATGCGGAACATCGTCTTCCGTCTCGATCAGAATGCGTTCGCGCCGGACGTGCCGCGCAACGCCCCGGTGCCCCACACCACCGACGGCATGAACGTCACCGCGATGACCATCGACGGCCAGACCGTCGATCTGACGACGCCCGCGGCGCGGGGCGAAGGCCGCTTTCGTCCACCGCAGCACCAGACGGCGCCGATCGCGATGAACTTCAACCTGACCAACGCCCAGGTCCGGTTGAGCAAACCGATCGCCGCGCACAGCTCCGCGACCCTGGAGATCGAGTGGCACTTCCAGGTGCCGGACGGCAGCATGCGGATGGGCCGGTTCGCCGATTCGCTCTACCAGGTCGCCCAATGGTATCCGCGCGTGGC
>CAZVYM010000146.1:0-8794 GCA_964630935.1 uncultured Gemmatimonadaceae bacterium
GCGTCCTCCTCCGTGATGGACTCGGGGCCCATCTCCTCGACCAGCCTGAGCATGTCGTCGCTCTCGGCCTCGAGCGTGCCGAGAAGGGACTCCACCGCCCTCTCGGGGGAGAACCGCTGATCGATCGCCTCCTGGATCGCGGCCGGCGGGGCCACCTCGAAGAGGATCGCGCGTCCCGTCGTGAACCCGAGCGCCCGCTCGACCTCCACGTCCGTCGGATCACAGGTCGCCACTACGAAGCGGCGATCGTCCTCCACGAGAGGAAAGACGTGGTGCTTCCGCGCCATCGTCTCGGGAATGAGAAGGACGGCGTTCGGGTCGGCGCCCTGAAAGTCGGCCACGTCGAGGCGGAAGTACTCGGCCACCAGCTGCGCCAGCCTCTGATCCGAGACGCCATAGGCTCTCGTGACCGCGGACCACGCCTCCACGGCCCGTGCGCTCGGCGCGAGGTCGGGCAGATCCCCCGAGCGGTCCTCGCCGAGACCGCCGCGCTCGGCGATGCGCACGAGCCAGTGCACGGCCGCCGGCTGGCTCTCGTTTCCTGCACGCTTCGAAGCGGGATCCGTCATACTACCCCAACACCGCCTTGTGCTTGCGCCGCTTCTCTTCGTACATGGCGCCATCGGCCTCGGTCACCAGATCCTCGAGGCGCATCTGCATCTCGACGTCGTGACGGGCCATCCCGATGCTCACGGACAGATGGTACGGCTCGCGGCTCAGCTCGTTGAACTCGGCGATCCGCTCTCTGAGTCGGCTGATGAGGACCTCCGCGTTCTCGCCGCCCGTCTCGAGCGCGAGAACGGCGAACTCGTCGCCGCCAAGGCGGGCGATGATGTCCGAGCGCCGAAACGTCGCCTTCAAAATGTCCGCCACCTTCAGGAGGGCCCGATCGCCCACATGGTGGCCGAGTGAATCGTTGATCGTCTTGAAGCGGTCGACGTCGAGATAGACCATCGTGATCCCGCGTCCCTTGCGCCGCTCCAGCTTGAGATACTGCTCGCCCAGGTCCGAGAACCCGCGCCGGTTGTAGAGCCCCGTGAGGTCGTCGATGAGCGAGAGGCTGCGCAGTGCCGACAGCAGCCGGTGACGCTCTACGGCATGCCGGACGGATCGCACGAGATCGGGCGGCTGCACCTCGTCCTTCACGAGATAGTCCTGCGCGCCACCCTGGACCGTGCTGATGGCCACGTCCTCGTCGTTCAGATCGGTCAGCACGACGATGGGCACGTCCTGAGCGAACGCGTACATGCGCTCGAACGTCACCACGCCCTCGCTGTCCGGGAGCATCAGGTCCAGCAGGACCGCGTCGATGCCTCCCTGCGTCAGCCTGGCCAGCGCGTCGCTCAACTCGCCCGCCCAGTCGATCTCCAGGTGGCCCGACCGCACGTCTCCCAGCCGGTCGCGGAGCACGTCGAGGTAGTCGCGATCGGATTCGACCAGCAGAACCTTCAGAGGACGTTGGTACAAAGGGATTACGTAACCGGGGAGAGTCTCCATGCCGCGCGCCTTCGGGACCACGGCGCGCGGTGCGACGACGTTCGCTGCACAGCAAGGTAATGCTCCGGCGTATGGCACGCCACGAGCCAAAACGGCTGTTTTTCACCGACCACGGCCCTACCGGGGAGACACGAAAAACGGGCGAGCCGGAATCCCGGCCCGCCCGTTCCTTCCCGTGCCGTCGCCGGCGAGTGGCCTCAGCCGCCCCCTCTCCCGACGAGGATCTTCTCGAAGAACGCCGGAACCCGTGGATCCTCCGACTGGGCGAGCCAGAACATCGCCGTCCGGCGCGTTTCGGCTTGTCCGGCGGTACGCGCCAGGTCCATGAGAACGGGAACGGATTCGTCCGCCGGTCGCTGCGAAAGCGCGAAGACCGCGGCGTTCCGGACGTCCTGCTCCTCGTCGTCGTCGGCCGCCACCTGGCTCAGCCCCCGGGTCGCGGAGTCGGCCGCCTCCTGCCCGACCCAGAAGAGGGCGCTCTTGCGCACGCCCTTCGTCACGGAGCGGTCCTTCGCGACGTCCAGAAGCCCACGCCAGAGGCCTTCCACGTCGGCGAGAACCGCCGCGAAGACGGCGTGCTCTCCCGCGCGGGTGGGCGCCGTGCGTGCGACCTCGAGGAGGTAGCGGGCGGCCCCGGGCGCGGGCACCTCACCGAGATCCACCGCCCCCCGCGTGCGGCTCGCCGTTCGACGGACGAGCTCCACGCCCCGCACCCGGCCCTCCCGAACCTCCATCTCCACCTCCGCCGGCCCGTTCCTGCAGTTCCTTCCGCTCCACCCTCCGTCCGACCGCCACCGGGTGTGATGCTCGCCCATCTGGATCCCATCGTCGCAGATCAGCACGTCCGGTCGCGTGGCGTAGGAGAACCGAACGGTGCCCGTCCCCACGCGCGCCACCCCGTCGGCCAGATCCTGGGCCGCCGCCACGCTCGGCGCGGCGGCGGCGATCAGCAGGGCGACCCAGATCCTCGCGCTCATTTCCGGATGAGCCCGAGCAGGAAGTCGGCGACCCGCGGGTCCTTGCTCTGGCCGAGCCAGAAGATCGCATTCTGGCGAAGGTCCTTGTCCTTCTCCGTCCTGGCCACGTCCATCAGGAAGTCCACGGCTCCCTTCTCGTCCTCCTGGGAGGCGACGAAAATCACCTGCTTCTTGAGCTCCGGGGCGTCCAGCGACCGATACAGCTTGCCGAGCTCGTCCGCTCCCAGGGCCCCGGTCTGCCCCGCCCAGAACAACGCGTTCTTGCGCACGTCGACGCTCTCGGATCGGTCCGTCGCGCGCGCCAGGAGCCAGCTCCGGGCCTCGTCGCCACCCCCCTGCGCGACCGCCATGATCGTCCTCTCCTTGAGGTCGGGATCCTGGAGTCGGCCGTAGAGGTCCATCAGATAGCGCGGTCCCCCGGCCTCCTGACTCTGCCCGATCCAGAAGATCGCCTTCTCGCGCAGCTCTTTGGGCGCGTCTGTGCGCTCGGCGTAGGAGCGCAGGACCTTCACCGCCGCCTCGTCGCCGTGCTGGGAGATCGCGAACAGAGCGGTCTGCTGCAGCTCCGGATCCTTGCCGTCCTTCAGGATCGACTCGAGCGCGGCGAGCGCGGCGGGCGTTTCGACCTGCGAGAGCCAGAACACCGCCTGCTTGCGTACCTCCGGGTCCGGATCGGGATTGCGCTGGGCCAGGTCGAGGAGAATGGCCACCGAGGAGTCGTTCATCTTCTGCGCGAGCAGGAACACGGCCCTCCGGCGCAGCTCCACGGAGCACTCGTCCCGGTTCTTCAGGACCTCCTGGAGAATCGGCACGGCGCGCTCCGCGTTCATGTTGAGGAGCGCACCGAGGGCGGCCAGGCGAACCTCCTGGTCCCCCTGGCAGGGCTGGGACGCCTGCTGGGCGATCGCGGCGGCGCTGGACGCGTCTCCCTGGCGGGCGAGCTGGCCCTCGACCCGAACACGCAGCTCGGCGGCGTCCTGCCCCGTGGCCGCCTTCGGATAGTCCTGCTGCTGGATCTTGAGCAGCTCGATCGCCTGCCCGAGGGAAGCTCGGGTGCCTTCCCTCGAGAGCGCGAACGCCTGGTAGTAGTAGGAGTCGGGCACGTAGCCCGACTTCGGGTGTTCGCTGCGCAGCGCCTCGAAGCGCCGGGCGGCCTCTTGCCAGCGCCGGGCATTCAGCGCCTCGCGCGCGGCCTTGTATGCCTGGGCGCCCGGATCCTCCTGGATCCACGCCGCGGGTGCTTCCGCCCGCGGCCCGTCCTCCTCCGCGCGGGCGACGCCACTCCCCAGGGCTACGCTCTGAGCGCCGGCCGACGCGCTCCCCATCAGAAGAGCCAGCATCATCCCGACCCCGATCCCCGTCTTCATTGCACGCATCTCTTCCTCCTCAAGTCCCGGAGAGCCCCGGGCCGGACGGCATCGCCGCCTGGATCCTGGGCAGCACCGCTCGCTCGTTCATCCCTTGCAGGGCCAGGCTCAACTCCGTCCGTGCGTCCCTGTCACCGCTCACTTGGCTGTCCTCGGCTCCCACGACCTGCACGAGGACCAGCTCCAGATCCTCCAGGAGCGACCGCATCTCGGGGTCCGCCTCCTGGTCCTGCGGCGTGTCCAGCAGCAGGCGGGTCTCCGTGAGGAGATCCCTGGCCAGGCCCAGCACGTGGGGGTCCACACGCCCGCTGCGAGCATCGGCACGGACGAGCGTCAGGAGCGACTCGGAGCGTCCCAGGTGCGCCAACGTCACGGTGTGGACGAGGGACGCGCGCTCGGCCGCGCTGATCGCTGCGGCTGCCGATCCGGCCGATCCCTTCGTGGCCGTCATGCGGCCGATCCCGATGCCCAGCACCAGAACCGCCGCGGCGGCCACCGCCCATCCGGCGGTCCGGTGGAAGGTTCCGGGAGCCTCGCGGCGCGCACGCTCCAGCGGGATCACCTCGCCTTCGCGTCGGTTCAGCTTCGCTTCCAGGACGTTCCACATCTCCTCCCGCGGAGTCTCGGGTGGCGCGTTGTAGTCCCGCGCCAGCGAAGCGATCAGGTCGTCCATGCGTTCCTCGGACATGTCACACACACTCCTCGACCGTGTCTCCCAGCGCCTCCCGCAGCCTCGCCCGGGCCCTGAACAAGCGGGCCTTCGACGTGCCTTCGGCGACGCCCATGCTCTCGGCGATCTCGGCGTGGCTGTAGCCTTCCAGGTCGTGCATCAGGAACACCGTCCGGTACATCTCCGGAAGCTCGTCCACCGCCGCGGCCAACCGGTCCTTCAAGTCCGGCTCGAGACCGGTCTGCCTCCGGGAGACGTGCGCGGCGCCCTCCAGCGACCGCTCTCTCTTGCGGTGGCGATCGACCTTCCGCAGCCCGTTCAGGCTGACGGAAACCGCGATCGAGTGCAGCCACGTGGAGAACGCCGCGTCCCCCCGGAACTGGCCCAGCCGCTGGTACGCCCGCAGAAACGCCTCCTGCGTGAAGTCCCGGGCGAGGTCATCCTCTCCGGCCATCCGGTAGGCCAGACGGTAGATCCGGTCCACGTTCGCGTCGTAGAGGGCTCGGAAGGCCTCTTGATCGCCTTGCCTGACCCGCTCGACCAGTTCGAGATCTGTCAAAGAAGAGCCCGTTGATCGCCGTTTCTATCTCTTCCAACCCGTGGGACACGACGTGTCACGGAAGGGTTGCGCCCGTCCGCATCGCCCCACCGACGGGTTGGAGCGCCTTCGTCGTGGTCGCCTCGCTCAGGCGGTGGGATCCAGCGGCAGGGTGAGTCTCGCCCGGACGCCCGTCCGGTCCGGGCGGTTCTCGAGAACGAGCGTGCCCCCGTGTCCCTCCGCGATCTGCCTCGAGAGGACGAGTCCGATGCCGGTACCGCCGGGCTTGGTGGTGTAGAAGGGCACGAAGAGGTTCGCGGTGTCGCCCAGGCCGGGGCCCTCGTCCTCGACCAGGAGGTGGAGCCGGCGCTCGCGCGTCTGCCAGTGGATCCGAACGTTGCCGCCGCCGGCCTCCAGAGTCGCGTCCGCGGCGTTGCGCACGAGGTTGATGAGCGCCTGCTCGAGCTGATCCGGATCCGCCTGGATCGTCAGGGCACCGTCGCCCAGGACCTCGACGTTCACCCTCGTCTCCAGGTCGGCGACGCGCTTCACCAGCGAGGGCACGTCCACGGATCCGAGCTCCGGCTGCGGAAGCCGGGCGAGCTTCGCGTACGAGGCCATGAATCGCCCCAGGGCTTCCGCCCTGCTCGTGATGACCTGCAGTCCCCTGTGCGCGTCCTCGTGCGTCTCCTCGGGAAGCTCGCTCCGGGAGAGCAGGTTCTGGAGGCTTCCGCTGATCGACTTGATCGGCGCGAGCGAGTTGTTGATCTCGTGGGACAGCACCCGGATGATCCGCTTCCACGCCTGGCGCTCCTCCTCACGGAGCGCCCGGCTCAGGTCGGAAAGCGTCAGCAGCTGGAGCGGAAACCCTTCCTGCCGCACGATCGACCGCCTCAGCTCCCATCGCCCGGCGCCGCCGGGGAAGGTCACCTCGAGCGTCCTGGGCGCCACCCCCTCGAGGGCCTCCGTCAGGCGGAGCTCCTCCGCGTCCTTGCCCAGGAGGTGCTCCGAGCTCTGACCCAGGAGCCGCTCGCCCGCCCGATTCACCAGTCTGAGCGCGCGACGGTCATCGAAGGCGAACACCGCCACGTCGATCTCCTCCAACACTTTCCGGAGCGTCTCGGTGGCCTCCACGGCGCCAAGGCGCTGCTCGCGGAGCAGCTCCTCGAGCGCGTTGACCTCGAGGTAGGCCAGCGAGAGGGGGTCGCTGGCGTCTCCCACACGGGCGCGGATGGAGAAATCCCCTTCCCTCAGCGCCGCCAGCATGTTCGCCAGCGTCCCCAGCGGCCTCACGACGTGCTCGCGAACGGTGGCCGCGAGGCCCAGCCACGAGCCGACGAGCAGGATCGTTCCGGTCCACTCCACCCGGGCCGAGTAGTCGCCCATCCAGATGAACGCGAGCGAGACCACCATTCCGGGGAGTCCCGCGATGACCGCCAGAAGGACGACGCGGCGGTCGTGGCTCAGGCGTCTCCACCACCCGGCCAGGGCCGCTACCCTCCCATCTCGTGGCGCTGGAGGCGGCGATAGAGGGCGCTGCGGCTGAGCCCGAGGGCCTCGGCCGCCCGGCTCACGTTCCCCTGGTAGCGGTCGAGCGCCTTCTCGATCAGCAGTCGCTCGGCCTCCTCGAGCGTCAGCTCCTCCATCAGCACGGTCCCGTCCGGGCGGCGGCGCAGCCCGAGGTCGGCCGCCTCGATCCGCGGCCCCCGCGCCATGAGCACGGCGCGCTCCACCGCGTGCTCGAGCTCGCGCACGTTTCCGGGCCACGAGTGCCGCAGGAACGCGTCCATGGCCGCTTCCGAAAATCCCTCCACGGATCGCTGGTATCGTTCCGCGTGGCGCTCCAGGAAGTGCTGAGCCAGTAATGGGATATCTTCACGCCTCTCACGTAGGGGTGGAAGTCGGATCTCGACCGTGTTGAGCCGATACAGGAGGTCTTCCCGGAAATCCCCCGCGGCGACCACCCCGGCCAGATCCGCGTTCGTGGCCGACAGCACACGCACGTCCACCTTGCGCACCTTGGACGAGCCCACCCGCTGGATCTCGCCCGTCTCGAGCACCCTGAGGAGCTTGGCCTGCTGCTGGATGGGCACGTTGGCGATCTCGTCCAGGAAGAGCGTTCCGCCGTCCGCGAGCTCGAAGCACCCCACCCGGTCGGTCTTGGCGTCGGTGAACGCGCCTTTGACGTGACCGAAGAGCTCGCTCTCGAACACACCCTCGCTGAAGCCGCCTGCGTTGACCGGAACCAACGGGCCCCTGGAGCGGCCGGAGACCGCGTGGAGCCAGCGTGCCACCACTTCCTTGCCCGTCCCGTGCTCGCCGGCGATCAGCACGTTGGCATCCGAAGGGCCCACCCGCTCGATCAGCTCCAGCACCGGCTGCATCGCCTTGGATGCCGCGATCAGCTCCGGTGCGCCCTCCCCTTTCAGGTGACGGTTCTCGCCCTCGAGCCTCTGACTGCGCCGGAGCGCCCGGCCGAGCTCGACGTGGGTGCGGATCGTCGTCAGGAGCCGCTCGTTGTCCCAGGGCTTCTCTATGTAGTCGCGAGCACCGCGGCGCATGGCCTCCACGGCGCTCTCCACGCTGCCCCACGCCGTCATGACGACCACGGGGAGCGTCCCTTCCAGCTCCCGCAGCTGCGAGAGGAGATCCAGCCCCTCCCGGCCCGAGGTGGTGTCACGGGTGTAATTCAGATCGATGAGCACCAGGTCGAAATCGCCCTTCTGGACGGCCTGGAGGACGCCCGCCGGTGAGCTCGCCGTCTCCGCCTCGAAGCCCTCACCCTTCAGGAGCAGACGGAGCGCCTCGAGGACGTCCGGCTGATCGTCGGCGACGAGGACACGGGGATTGCCGTTCATCCGAGCGAGCTCGATCTACTCGTCCACGATCCAGCCGTCACGGAGTTGCACGATGCGGTCGCCATAGCCGGCGTACTCCTCGTTGTGCGTCACCTGGATGATCGTGGTCCCCTCCCGATTGAGCTGCTTCAGGAGATCCATGATCATCCGCCCCTGGCTGGAGTGGAGGCTTCCCGTGGGCTCGTCCGCGAGGATCATCGCCGGCTCCGCGATGATCGCCCGCGCCACGGCCACCATCTGTTGTTGGCCGCCCGAGAGCTGACTCGGATAGAGGTCCTTCTTCCCCACGATCTGGAACCGGTCGAGCGTGTCGGCGACGATGGCCTGCCGCTCCTTGCGCTTCACGTTCCGGTACGAGAGCGGAATCTCCAGGTTCTCGTAGACGGTCAGATCGTCCAGCAGGTGGTACTGCTGGAAGACGAAGCCGATGTACTTCTTGTTGAGCTCGATGCGCTGGCGGGGCTTCATGGCGTGCACGGGCTGTCCGAAGAGCTCGTACTCCCCGCGCCAATCACCGTCGAGCATCCCCAGGATGGCGAGGAGGGTGGACTTCCCCGCCCCGGAAGGCCCCATGATCGTGACGAACTCGCCTTGTCGGAAGCCGGTGGTGATGCGTCGGAGGACGAACGTCTCTCCCGCGCCCGACTTGAAGGACTTCTCGACGTTTCTCAGCTGGATCATGCTCGCCTTTCGTACCGTTCGACGTGGTGGCCCTTCCGTAGGCGACAAGCTACCACGTGCGAGCTTCGATGCCAGGGAGGGGAGTCTCCGAGGACCGAGTCCGGTTCACCGCGCGTCCGGCCAGCGACGCACTCAGATGTCGAAGCCGGCTTCCTCGAGCTCGTGCGCCTTGACGTCGTCCTCGCTGACGATCTGGCCGTCGAAGA
>CAZVYM010000147.1:0-8667 GCA_964630935.1 uncultured Gemmatimonadaceae bacterium
TGACGCCGATGAGCCTGCTGCGCCTGCCCGCGGCCACCTCGCCCGTCTCGCTGCTCCTCGAAGGCCGGTTCGAGCCCGTGCTCGCCGACCCGACGGTCGAGAACGACGAGACCGTGGAGCGGCTCGTGCTCTGCTCCGGCAAGATCTACTACGACATCCAGGGGCACGCGCGCAGGAGCGACGCGACCACGACGGCCGTGTGCCGGCTGGAGCAGCTCTACCCGTTCCCGACCGAGGACATCAAGCACCTGGCCGCCCGCTATCCCCGGCTCGAGGAGCTCGTCTGGACCCAGGAGGAGCCGAGGAACATGGGCGGGCTCACGTTCGTGGGCCCCCGCCTCCGCGCGGTCATTCCTCGCAAGTTGCCGCTCGGGTACGTGGCCCGGCCGGAGCGTGCGAGCCCGGCCGAGGGCAAAGCGAAGGAGCACGCAGCCCAGCAGGACCGGCTCGTCCTCCAGGCGCTGGGGTTGGCCGGCGGAGCCTGAGCGGTCCTTCCAGCCGCACGACGAGCGGGACCGGTCTACGGTGTCGGACGATCCGCTCGCCCCGGCCGCCGGCCGAGCTCCCCGTCGCGGGAGACCGGCCGTGCCGCGTCTACCAGACGAGCAGGAGCTTACCGAACGTCTCGTTCCGCTCCATCGATCGATGGGCCTCGGCCGCGGAGCCGGGCGCCCAGGTGCGATCCAGGACCGGCTTCACGGACCCGTCCTCGAGCCAGGGGAGGACGCGCTCCTCGAACCGGCGGGCGAGCTCGGCCTTCTCCTCCACGGATCGAGCCCGCAGGACGGTTCCCCGGATCGAAGCGCGCCGCCCCATGAGGACACGCAGATCGATCTCGGCCTTCGGCCCGCTCGGGACACCCACCACCACGTGACGGCCGCCCTCCGCCAGCACCCGCTGGTTCCCCGACAGGTAGGCCCCGCCCACGAGGTCGAGGATGACGTCCACGCCGCGTCCCCCGGTCACCTCGAGCACCTGGTCCGGCCACGACCCGTCGGCCGCGATGCCCACGTCCAGGCCGAGCGTCGCCGCCCGCTCGAGCTTCTCGGGGGTTCGGGACGTCCCGACGGTGCGCGCGCCGGCCGCTCGCGCCAGCTGGATGGCGGCGGTCCCGACGCCGCTTCCCGCGGCGTGGACCAACAGGGTCTCACCCGCCGACAGCCCTTCCTGCAGGAAGACCGCGTCGAACGCCGTCATGAACGCCTCGGGAACGGCGGCTGCGGCCGGCAGCTCGAGGCCGCGCGGAGCGGGCACGACGGTGGAGGCGGGCACGACCAGGTACTCGGCGTACGCTCCGCCGCCCACGAGCCCCATCACCGCTTGCCCGGTGCCCCACCGTTCGACGTCCAGTCCCAGCGCCTCCACGGTGCCCGAGAACTCGAGGCCCGGAATGTCCGCGGGCCAACCCTCCGGCGCGGGGTACCGTCCCATCCGCTGGAGGAGATCCGCGCGGTTCACGCCCGCCGCCGCCACCCGGACGAGAAGCTCTCCCCGGCCCGGCCGGGGGCGGGGCACCTCCCGGAGCTCCAGAACCTCCGGCCCACCGGGCCTGACAATCACCACGGCCTTCATCGTCTCGCTCATCGCTCCCTCGCATCGATCGTATCGTCCGGGCGACACGCTACCCCGCCCGAGCCGCCACCGTTCACCCCACACGGAACGGCCCCGCGACCCCGTGCGACAAACGCCCCGCGACCCCGTGCGGCGGGGCCGGGCCTTCCCTACCTTTCTTCCTTGACGACGATCAGCCCTCCAGGACATGCGACTACCCTTCAAGCTGGACCGTCCGCTCGTGTTCTTCGACCTGGAGACCACGGGCCTCAACATGAAGAACGACCGGATCGTCGAGCTCGCGCTCATCCGCGTCTCCCCGCAAGGGGACGTGCTGGAGCGGGTGCGCCGCTTCAACCCGGGCATCCCGATCCCCGCCGAGGCGACCGCCGTGCACGGGATCACCGACGCGGACATCGCCGACGAGGCGCCCTTCTGCGCCAGGGCCAAGGCGCTGGAGGATCTGCTCGCGGACTGCGACCTCGCCGGCTTCAACGTCCGTCGGTTCGACGTGCAGATGCTGGTCGAGGAATTCCGGCGCTGCGGCATCCGCTTCGACCTGCAGGGCCGGCGGATCATCGACATGCAGACGATCTTCCACCGCCAGGAGCCGCGCGACCTCTCCGCCGCCGCGCGCTTCTATCTGGAGCGTGAGCACGAGGAGGCGCACACGGCGCTCGGGGATATCCGCACATCGACCGCGGTCCTCAGCGCGCAGCTCGAGCGCTACGACGACCTGCCGAGGGATCTGGACGGGCTGCACGCCTACTGCGAGGAGTACGCGCCACTGCGTAGCGAGGTCGATCGCTGGTTCGGGCCGGCCGAGGAAGGGCGTCCGTTCCGCCGCGGGAAACACAAGGGCAGGACGCTGGAGGAGGTCGCCCGCACCGAACCGGATTACCTTCACTGGATGCTGAGCGCCGACGACATGGACGAGGACGTTCTCGCTCTCGTTCGAGAGGCCCTCGGGCAGGGGTCTGCGGAGGCGCCTTCCAACCCCTCAACGAGCTGAAGACCACAGAGCGATGTTCCTTCATCTGCATTCAGGATTCCGCTACCTCGCCCTCCTGGCCGGGTTGGCCGTCATCGGATATGCGACCTGGGCCCTCGCGACCGGGCGACCGCACGACAAGAACATCTATGCGCTCGGAGGTCTCTTCCGGGCGATGATGGACATCACCTCGATCCTCGGCGTCGCCCTCCTCTTCTCGGGGCGCTTCCCGGCCGGACTGAGCGGGCACATCACGCTCATGCTCCTCGCCACGGCGATCAGCCACGTCGTGCCACGCGTAATGAGGAAGAGGCCTCCCGAGGAGCGCACGTATCCGCCCTACATCGTGGCCACGCTCATCGCGTTGGTCCTGGTGGCCCTGGGCACCCTCGCGGCGGGACACCCGATCGTGGGATGAGCGCCACCCCACCGCTGCCCCCCATCGAGGGCCTGGGCGAAGGCCCACCCAAAGCCTCCTCGGACGGCCTGGGGCTGGTCATGGGGGGCGGCGGGGCCCGGGCGGCCTACCAGGTGGGATTCCTCCGACACGTCGCCCGGGAGTTCCCCGACCTGAGCATCCCCTACGTCACGGGAGTCTCGGCCGGTGCCATCAACGCCGCCATGCTGGCGTCGCATCACGGGACGTTCCCCCAGGCCACCGCCGAGCTCGACCAGCTCTGGGGCAACCTCACCATCGGCGACGTCTTCCGCGTCGACGTGCGGTCCCTCCTCTGGAACCTGCTGAATTGGGTGCGCCAGCTCGCCTCCGGGGGGCTCGGGGGTGGACCCTCGACGGTCCGCGGGCTGGTGAACACCCAACCGCTCCGCAACTACCTGACGGAGGTGCTGCATCCCGTCGGCGGCGAGCTGACCGGAATCCAGTACAACATCGAGCGGGGTCGGCTCAAGGCCGTCGCCATCAGCACCTCCAGCTACTCCACCGGTCAGTCGATCACCTGGATCCAGGGTCAGGACATCCAGGAATGGGAGCGTCCCCATCGGCGGGCGCACAACACCAAGCTCACCGTCGAGCACGTCATGGCATCGGCGGCCCTGCCCCTCCTGTTTCCCGCGGTCAGGCTCGACAATCGATGGTACGGCGACGGAGGGGTGCGCCTCACCGCCCCGTTGTCCCCGGTGCTCCATCTCGGAGCACGGCGCATCCTGGCGATCTCGACGCGCTACGAACGGAGCGACAACGAAGCCGATGCCCCGGCCATCCGGGGCTACCCGCCGCCGGCCCAGGTCATGGGCGTGCTGCTGAACTCCATCTTCCTGGACCTCCTCGACGCCGACGCGCTCCGTCTGGAGCGCATCAATCGGCTCATCGAGCGCGTCCCGGAGAGCCAGCGTGAGGGCCTCCGGAAGGTGAAGCTGCTCACGCTGCGACCCTCGGTGGACCTGGGCATGCTCGCGCGCGAGCACGAGGCGCACCTGCCCGGAGCCTTCCGGTTCCTCACGCGCGGCCTCGGCACGCGTGAGACCCGCAGTCCGGATTTCTTGAGCTTGATCCTGTTCCAGCCGGACTACCTGAATTCGCTCATGGACATCGGTGAAGCCGACGCCGTGGCCCGCTCCAGGGAGATCGGGAGGTTTCTCCGGGATGAAGACTGATGACCGGCAGGTCGACCAGCGGAGGTAACGATGCAAGACACGAGCGCCCGACCGAGCCGCCCCTCCCCGGCTTCTTCCACGACCCCCTCCCACCGGGATCTCGACCCCCGCGGCTTCGTCCGCCTTCTCTTCGGAGGGCGGCTTCGGCCCGAGCTGCTCGACGAGCCCGAGCCCGACCCGGAAGAGCAGGCCCGCGCCGGGGAGTTCCTGGCACGCCTGGAGGCGTTCACCCGCGACCACATCGACGGAGACGCCCACGACCGCGAGGGCGAGGTTCCGGAGGAGGTGCTGGACGGGCTGCGCGAGCTGGGCGCCTTCGGCATCAAGATCCCGACCGAGTACGGGGGACTCGGCCTTTCTCAGCGCAGCTACGCGCGAGCGCTCGGCATCGTCGCCAGCCGATGCGGCTCGACGGGTGCCTACCTGTCGGCGCATCAGAGCATCGGCGTTCCCGGGCCACTCATGATGTTCGGAACGGAGGAGCAGAAGCGGCGCTACCTGCCGCGCCTGGCGGGCGGAGAGCTGTCCGCCTTCGCGCTCACCGAGGTCGACGTGGGCTCCGACCCCGCGCACATGAAGACGACGGCCGAGCGCTCCCCGGACGGATCCCACTGGATCCTCGACGGAGAGAAGCTGTGGACCACCAACGGGCCCCGCGCCGACATCATCGTCGTGATGGCGAGCACCCCGCCGAAGGAGGGATCGTCCCGACGGCGCATCAGCGCGTTCATCGTCGAGACGGCGTGGGAGGGCGTCGAGACGGCACACCACTGCTCGTTCATGGGGCTGCGCGGAATCTCGAACGGGGTGCTGCGCTTCACCAACGTGAAGGTGCCCGCGGAGAATCTCCTCTGGGAGGAGGGTCGCGGCCTGAAGCTGGCCCTCGTGACCCTCAACACCGGGCGCCTCTCCCTGCCCGCGTTCTGCGTGGCCGGGGCGAAGGCATCGCTGGAGATGTGCCGGGCCTGGGCGAACGAGCGGGTCCAATGGGGACAGCCGATCGGACGCCACGACCAGATCGCGCAGATGATGGGCCGGATGGCGGCGGATACGTACGCCATGGAGGCGCTGCTGGAGGCCAGCTCGCGCCTGGCGGACGGCCACCGATTCGACATCCGCCTCGAGGCCGCGATCGCCAAGATGTGGGCGACCGAAGCGGGCCTGGCCATGGCCAACGCCGCGATCCAGATCCGCGGAGGACGCGGGTACGAGACGCACGACTCCCTCGTGGCACGGGGAGAGGTGGGCTACCCCGTCGAACGTGTTCTGCGGGATATGCGCATCAACACGATCTTCGAGGGCTCGTCGGAGATCATGCGCCTCTTCATCGCCCGCGAGATGATGGCGGACCAGCTCCAGGTTCTCGGTGGGCTGATGAGCAAGGACGCGTCCGCAGGCCGCAAGCTGGTCGCCCTCGCCGGGGCGGTGGGCCACTATGCCTGGTGGTATCCGAGCCTCTACCTCGGATGGCCGTTCCGTCCCCGCTACGCCCGGTTCGGACGTCTGGCCCGCCACCTCCGCTTCGTGAGCCGGATGTCGCGCAGGCTGGCCCGCTCGATCCTCCACGCCCTGCTCCGGTACGGCGCCCGTCTCGAGCGCAGGCAGGCCGTGCTGTCCCGCATGGTGGAGATCGGCTCGGAGCTCTTCGTCATGACCGCGACGGTCGTCCGGGCGCGCGAGCGCGGGGGGCGCGACGCCGAGCGCCTGGCCGACCTCTTCTGCCGCCATGCGAGCCGCCGCGTCCGGGCCCGCTTCGACACGCTCTTCGACAACGACGACCTGGCGACCTACCGGCTCGCCCAGTCCGTTCTCGGCGGAGAGTACGCGTGGCTGGAGGAGGGAATCGTGTCGACGAAGAGCTACGTGGAGGGAACGCCCCTACCCTGAGCTCCGGGACGGGCTCCCTATCCTTCGTGCAAGGTTGTTTGCGCTACTGTTGGAGACCGCAGGTGCGACCACGATTGCCCGGGAGGAGGTAATGCGACGCAGGGGTCTCATGGCCGTTCCGCTGCTCCTCGGGCTCGGCGTCGCAGCTTGTATCGATCCGGGCGATGTCACGGAAGACGACCTGGTAGGTACATGGGAAGCCGACGCGTTCACGTATTCGGACTTCGGTAATCCTGTCACGGAGCTCGACGTGATCGGGATGGGGGGATCGGCGACGATCACGTTCGAAAGGACCGGTCCGTATCAGCTGACACTCACCATCGTGGAGCCGGAGGTCGAGCGCGGCGTATGGGAGCTGATCGGTAAGCGCCAGCTGAACCTGACGGCCACCGGCGCCCCGGCTCCCACGGTGTTTCGGGCCTTCCTGTACACCGTGGAAGGGGGACGGGTGCTCGGTCTCTTCAGCGACGATGTGCGGTTCGATTTCGGAGATGGGGAGATCCCTGCGAACCTCTCCGCCCTCTTCCACGTGAAGTAATCTGTCCGGAGCGCGACGCCTCGCAGCGTGGGCGGAGCGGTCACCAGAGGCTTTCTCGGCAGATGGACGACCGGCCTCACTCCTTAGGCCGCTTATCGACCGTATCGGTCGGGGCGTCGAGCATGAGCACGCCGGTCTCACGACGCTCCCGGAGCATGCGCTCGACCTCCCGGTGCCCGTCCAGCAGGTTCGAGATGTCGTCGGAGATATCGCGAGCCGATGCGAGATCCATGGTCAGATGCTCGGCGCTCGCCCCGCCCGTGTGCATGAGCAGCAATCCGAGGCGAATGGTCTCCAGCGCCTTCACCGCCTTCTCGAGCTTCTCCCGCGCTTCGTCGCGCGTGGCCTTCACGCTCTCCCGTACCCTCGCGCGCTCCCGGGCTCCGGGGCGGGCGGGGTCGTCGTCTCCGATCTCGGCGAGCACGGCTTCGAGCTCCCTCAGCTGGCGGCGCATCGTCTGGGCGTCGTCCTCCAACGTCTTCACCGTCTGGGGAAGTCCGTCGAGCTCCTTTCTCACGTCCTTCGGTAGCTCTTCGAACAGGCGATCGGCCGCGAGGCCGATCGCGACCTCGGTAGGCCGATGGGCGCCCGTGATCGCGGCGGCGACCCTCTTCAGCCCGACGCCCGCCAGCTTGAAGACTCCCCTGCCGGTGAAGCCCTTCCAGAACCGGAGCCAACGCTCGCCCATGACGTCGCTTCTGAGGCGGGCCCGGATCTCTTGCGCGACGCTCGCCGTCACGCCCGTGACGAACGGCCAGGAGAAGAACCCGATCGACGCGACCTTGTCGGTGAGGACGAGCGGGAGGGACACCAGGGCCGCGGCGTATCCGCCGACCTTCAGCACCCGGATCGCCCGGTCGACCCAGGTCACCCGCTGTCCCACCTGGAAGCGAAACTCCTCGTCCTTCAGCTTCACGTCCTCCGCGAAGGCGGCGATCGCGTCGTCGAGCGTGAAGCCCGATCTCAGGAGCCGACGGGCGTTGCGGAGCAGCTGGGCCAGGGGAAGCGCGGCGAGCACCGCGAGGACCAGAGCCATCACCGGGCTGAGGCCCGGTCCGAGCCAGACCATCGACACCGTCGTGGGCATGAGGAAGAGGAATGCCAGGCCGCACCACGCGAGGGTGGTCTCGACCTCGCGGCTCTCCTTGATGAACACGCGCAGGGGAATGGGGAACTCCCGCTCGACGGACCCTTCGGGTCCCAGCGCCTCGGCCAGCGCCTCGGCATCGGAGAACCGACGCTCGGGCTCTTTCCGGAGACAGCGGTCCACGGCGGCGGCCACGGACGGCGCCACGTGCGGCGCCACCGAAAGGAGCGCCGGCGGAGGCTGGCTCACGTGCATGCCCAGAACGGCCTCGGCCGACGGCGCCGTGAACGGCACCCGCCCGGAGAGGACGTAGAACGCCACACATCCGAGACTGTACAGGTCGCCGCGGGCATCCACGTCGGCGCCCGTCGCCTGCTCCGGACTCATGAACTCCGCCGTGCCGACGACCTCGGGAGCGCCCCCGGTGCCGATCGTCTCCGCGAGGACCGCGATGCCGAAGTCCGTGACCATCGCCCTGCCGGACCCTTCCTCCAGAAGGATGTTGTCGGGCTTCACGTCCCGGTGGACGACGCCGTTCAGGTGCGCGTAGGCCAGGGCCCACGCCACCTCCCGGAGCATGCGGATGGCTTCCCTCTCCGTGAGCGGGCCCCGTTCCCGGATGCGCTCGCCGAGCGCGCTCCCTTCGACGTAGGCCATGGCGAAGAAGACGAACCCGTCCACCTCGTCCACGGCGTGGATGGGTACGATGTTGGGATGCGAGAGCCGCGCGGCGGTACGGGCTTCGCGGAGGAAGCGCTCCCTCACCCCGGGTCGGGCGGCCGTTTCGGGTGGCAGGAGCTTGAGCGCCACCCAACGATCCAGCGCGACCTCTCGGGCCAGGTAGACGATCCCCATCCCGCCGCGCCCAAGCTCGCGCTCGATCGAATAACGACCAGCGACCGCGGTCTGGAACGCCAGGAAGTCGGGACTCGGGTGAGGAGACGGATCCGCCATCGCAGGCGCAGAATGGCCCTGGGAACGACCCCGCCGCAAGGAGCG
>CAZVYM010000148.1:0-8160 GCA_964630935.1 uncultured Gemmatimonadaceae bacterium
GGCCACCGCGTGGAACACCTCCTGGGCCGACAGGTGGCCCCAGTGCAGATAGGGTGAGAGGCCGCTCGCGGCCTCGGCGTCCGGGTCGTTGTGGTCTTCGCCGTAGCGGTCCAGTCCCTCGTCCAGGAACGCCTCCAGACGTGCAGCGCCGGCCGCCGGCCCACCGGGGATGGCGCTCGTGCCCACTCCGTGATCGATCGGCAGCGCCGACAGCGCCTCCGCATCACAGGCAAGGAGGCGCGAGGACGCAGCCGGCCACCGATCGAGGATCGCGTCGGGCACCGCCCCGGGCCGTGGGAGCGCTCCTTCCTCGAGCGGCGCCGCGGCGGGAAGCTCGACCAGCCAGGGCGGCAGGCTCTTCTGCAGGAAGCGCCGGAAGTGCACGGCCGCGGAGAACGGCTTCGGCGTGACGGCCAGAGGCAGGAGGCCGTTGGAGTCGACGGCCTCGAGGAGCACGGGGAGCCGCGTCGCCGCGGCTTGCTGCATCCGTGGGATGAAGAACGCCGGATAGAGGTCCGTCACGACGACGGCCGCCTGCCGCGCGAGGGCCTCGAGCAGTCCCCTCCCCGCCCCCGCCTCCGGCTCGACGTACGGATGGTACGCGATGCCGGCTTCGCCGAACGCGCGGGCGTTGTCGCGCATCCCGGCGAGCGCGAACGCGTGATGGCGGTCGGAGGCCCAGGGGTAGTCGGCGCGCAGCGCCTCGAGGACGACGAGCGGCAGCCCGAGGGCCCGAGCGTGCTCGAGCGCGCGGTCCAGCGCGTGGCTCCAGCGGGTGCGCCGGGTCGTGACCATCCAGTAGAGCACGTGGGCGCCGTCGGGCCGCACGGGAATGTCGTTCAGTCGGTGGATGCGTGCCGAGGACGCGGCGGCCGGCGGCGCGGATGAGCGTGACGTCACGGAACCACGCCCGATGGCACGAGCGACGAGACGGCCATCGCCAGGGCCACGAATGCGTGCAGCTTGGCCGCATGTCGCCGAGCCCCGGCCATGAAGTCCGGATCGTCGAACGCCTTCCAGGCCGCCGTGACGATCGGGACGGCGAAGCCGAGCGAGAGGAGCGCTACGAGCGACAAGGGGCTCGCGGAGCCCGTGACGACGGCCGCGGCCAGCACGTCGAGCCCGCGGTCGCGGAGCTTGGCGGACCGGGTGAGGTCCCGGGCGCGGCTCCCGACCGCGTCCGGCTCATTCGTCGTCCTCGGGGCCCTGCTCGGGATGTGCCTCGGGACCCGGCCCGGAATCGGCCTCGGGCAGCTGCCGCGGCGGCTCACGTTTCTCCAGCAGCGCGTCGAGGAACTCCTGATGCTCCCGCATGTGCTCCTGCTGGGCTTCGAGCGCGTCCATGCGCTCTTCGATCCGCCTGAGGATGGGGACGATGTCCGCGCCGGCCCCGCCGCCCTGGGCCCCACCGCCCGCCTCCAGGCGCCTCTCCGCGGCCCTGGCGAGCACGCGCACCAGGGGCATGACCACTGCGACGCCGGCGAGGATCAGCAGGATGAGGATCCAGAAAGCGAAGATGGGCTGCATCATGGCGACTCCCGAGGGCGACCAGGTCCTTGCTCAGCCGAAGGAAATCTACAAAGACGCAGGCGCAGAAGAGCACGAGCGCCGAGCGCGCGTCCATCAGGGAAGGGGCATTCGCGTTCCTGGCGGTCCCACATCCCCCCCTCAATCCTCCCGACGAGGCGACTCGCGAGCCTCGGCGGTTCCCTCGTGCTGCTCAGGACGGGAACGCTCGGCGCTCCGCCTCTCTACCCGATAGACATCCGACTCGAGAATCGAGCGCTGTTCCCTCTCGATGAGGCCCCGAGCAATCTGGGTGATCGGAAGGAAGAACATGACCGCGCCCAACAGCAGGGGGGCCCAGGTGTCGTAGCTGAGTCCGATGAAGAGCAGCCCGACCGCCGAGAGCATGATCAGCCCGATGAAGATGCCGGAGCCGATCCGCTGGAGACGGCCACGCCGCGCACCCAGGGTGTCCAGCCGATCCTGAAGGGCGAGTAGCCTGGACGCACCGTCGGAGGCGGTGAACACGGTACGCTCGTCTTCACTCACGCGTCGCGCGAGCACACGGATCAGCAACCACCCACCGAGCGTCACACCCAACACCACGCCGACCAGGAAGCCACTGGGATAGAAGATCTGCGCGACGGCACCGCCGACGAGGCCCACCTCGACCAGCCCTGCCCCCGGCAGGATGTCCTTCGCGGGGCGCTTCAGGAGGTCCCACACCCCCATGGCCAACGAGCCACCCGCCAGCAGGGTGATCAGGCCCATCGAGATGCGGTCGTCCATGACGTCTACTCCCTCCCCCCGGCCCGTGGATCTCGACGCGCGGGACGCCGGCGCACCGTCGTCACCATCGGATACTCGGGGCCCCCGACGCCCGCCATGTCGATGATTGAATAGTGCTGCGCCATCACCTGCAGCGCCATCGTCGTGCCCTACCCCAGCTCTCCCGTTCGCAGAAAACGAGCGTCCCGGTCGCGGTAGAATCGGATCACCTCACGCACGCTTCGCAGCGCCGGCTCGCCCGTCCGGAAGCGGCAGTCCCAGCGGATGTTCTCGCGCGTCAGATCCACGAACTCCCACGGATGCACGAACAGCACCACGGGGCTTCGGAGCGCCCCGAGAATCCGATCCCGAAGGGCGGGTGGAGCCCGCAGCACGGAGGACGTCATGGACGCAGGCAGCCTGCGCAGCGTCGTCACCGCCGGTCGCCGCCCCCACTCGCGCGGCTTGTAGCTTCCCTGCGACGAGTCGACGGTGAAGCCGTGGCGCTCGAGGATCGGCAGATATTTCGGGGGGAAGCGGAGATTGGGCGCCCGGAAGGACGTGACGGGCGCGAAGGAGCGCAATATGGTCGACGAAGTCTCGATCTCCCACTCCGCCTCGGCTTCGGAGAGCCCGGGGAAGGCGGCATGGGTGTGGCCGTGGCAGCCGAGCTCGTGGCCTCCTTCCACCAGTCGCTCGATGACCGAGCCGAATCGTTGCGCCGCTTCGCCGGTCGAGAAGACGGTCGTCGGAACCGCCTCCGCGTCGAGAAGGTCCAGGAGCCGGGGCATGCCCTCGGAGGCGCCCCGCCAACCCTGCAGAAAAGGCGGGCAGTCGGACTCGAAATCGATGGTCAGACAGACGTGCATTGTATATTCTACGACTTTGGCCCTCCCCTACGAAGCGAGCTTCCGTGACTCCGACCCTCCCACGTTCCCATCGATCCGCGCGCGCTCCCGTTCCGGGGGGCCTGCGTTCCGTGGCCTTGGGCCTCGCGCTTCTCGTCGGCACGGCCGTCGGCGCGCGGGCGCAGGCGCCGCCGATCGTGGTCCCGGTCGCGAAGGCGATCGCCAACGTCGCCGAGCGCGCGGACCACTTGCTCGACGCGGGCCAGGTTCGGGAGTCGCTCGAGCTCTTGGAGGCGAGACTCGCGAGCCACCCCGACGACTTCGAGTCACGCTGGCGCGCGGCCCGCGCCGCGGTCTACATGGGCATCCTGGCTCAGGGCACCGAGATCGAGAACAAGTGGTACCGGCGGGGAATGGAGCACGCCGACCTGGCGCTCGCCGCGAGGCCGAACGACGAGAACGCGCTCCGGTGGGCCATCGCGTCCAAGGGGAGCGTGGCCGTGCAGACCGGCACGGAGGAAACGGTGCAGCTCGGAGAGCAGGTCTGGACGCTTACCCACCGGCTCCTGAAGATCGACCCGAACGACGCGCTCGCCCACGACGCGCTCGGCACGCTCAACTACGAGGTGATGAAGCTGAGCGCGTTCAAGCGCGTGGTCGGCCGGATGCTCATGGGGGGCAACGTCCTGTCGAAGACGAGCTGGGATGACGCGCTGAAGCACGGGCGGGCGGCGGTGACGCTCGACCCCGGCAACATCCTCTATCGCGTGGACCTGGCGAAGACGCTGGCGCACCTCGGCAAGGTGGACGAGGCCCTCGCGCAGCTCCGGATCGCGGTCTCCCTTCCGAAGCGCCTGCCGGTCGACGACGACTTCCGCGGACGGGCCGAGCACGAGCTCGAGGTGCTGAGCGCGCGGGAAGGTCGGTAGCGCCTCCCTCCCCGGGGCACTTCTCACCGAGGCGTCACCATCCGCTGAGCGTCACCTCGCGCACCGGCGTCGCGCCGGCGGTGCGCGTCGCCCCGAGCCTCACTCCTCGAAGGCGCGCGCCCTGGCCAGGGAGGCGAGCTCGGGCCACACGCCCGCGCTCATGCGCTCCTTGCTCCAGTCGGCGAGCGGCGATTCCGGGGCACCCCGTCCTGCGGCGTCGACGCGGCACACCTCCTGGTAGTCGCAGAACCGGCAGTCGCCCGCCTCGTCCGTGGGCACGAACGCCCCCTCCGCGACGCCGTCCAGCATGAGCGCCAGGAGCTCCGGCAGTCTCTCGAGCCTGTCGCGTTCGTAGGCGTGGATCTCGTTCTCGCCCCGCCGGGTCGGGAAATGATACTCTCCCGCCACGACTTCCCTCCCGAAGAACCGCTCCACCGCCCGCGCGTAGATCGCGTGTTGCAGGCGGCGGGCGCCGTGGAACGCGCCCGTGCTCCGCTCGTGGTCCCGGGCGACCCCGGTCTTGTAGTCGATCACGAAGAGCCCGCTCAGGTTCTCGTCGACCCGGTCGACCGCTCCGCGCAGCCGTAGCGAGCCTCCCGGAACGTCGAGCGACAGGGGTTCGCGCTCCCCCAGCCCGAAGCGGAACTCGAGGGCGGTCCAAGGGGCGTCGTGCTCGCGCACCATGCGCACGAAGGAGCGCACGTCCTCCTCGAGCGCGGCCGTCTCACGGCGCTGCACGCCCTCTCCGGGGGAGGGCACCTGCGCGCGCGTGCGCTCCGTCACCTCGTGGAGGATGTCCAGCGCGAGTGCCTCGAACGCCGGATCCTCGCGCCGGATCGTACGGGCGCGGGCCTCCCGCAGCGTGCCTTCGTAGACCGCGTGCAGCAGTCCGCCACGCCGGAGCGGGTCGAGCCACCGGTCCGGGTCGAGCTCGGGATCGTCGGGCGGCCGGATGCGCAGCACGTTGCCGTAGAAGTAGCGGAGCGGGCAGGCTCCGAGATCCTCGAGCCGGCTGGCCGACAGAACGATCTCGGCGTTGCGCCGGGGGTCGAGCCGGTCCGCTCGGGCCTGGACCACGCCGTGATGCGGGCCGGGCCCGCCTCCGAGCCGATCCTCCCGGGCCGTGAGTCCGGCGTCCAGGCGCGTGAACGCCGCGCGCACGGCTCCGGTGCCGCTGCGCAGAAGGCCGCCCCGCCCCAGGGCGCGCATCCAGACGTCGTCCCGATCCAGGGCGGGACGATCCTCTGCGGGGAGCGCGCACGCGACTCCGCCGAGCTCGCGGTGGAGCTCCTCGAAGTCGACGCTCGGATCGCCCCGTCGCAGACGCAGCGCCTGGAGCAGCACCGGCGACGGAGCCACCGACCGCGCCTGGACCGCGTCCCAGGCGCCGTAGCTCAACGTGACGTCGCCACGGAGGCGCGCGAAGAGCGCCGCGAACCGGAAGACCCGCTCCCGCAACAGGTCGGTGGACGTGGGCAGAGCGTCCCCGAGGGCTCTGCGGTCCGCATCCGGCAGGACGGGATCCTGCGTCGCGCCGCCCGGAACGCGCTCGGCGTCCAGGCCGACCACGAACACGGCCCTCCGCCCCGACAGACCTCCATGCTCGAGATCGGACAGGTGCAGGTGCCCCCCTTCCGAGCTCCACGGCGCACCTCCTTCCTCTCCGTCCGGCCCCGGATCGGGCGCGCGGACGCGAACGTCCAGGTGGCGCCGCAGAATGGTGAGCGCCGCCTCGAAGTCCGTGCGGCGCTGCAGCGTCGTCTCCACCCGTTCGAGGATGCGGGCCACCTCGTCGCGAGCCGTCGCGTCGGGGCCCCCGCCTTTCGGCACGTGCCGGAGGAACGCACGCAGCCCCCGGGCGAGCTCGGCGGGCGACACGGGCGGGCCGCGCTCGCCCATTCGATCCGGAACCGACGGCGTCGCCTTGAGCGCCGGAAAGAGGATCGAGCGGAGCGCGCCGAGCTCTCCACGCGCCCGCTCGGAGCGTCTCCGGAAGGTCTCCGGGGACTCCCGCACGTGAGGCTCGGCCTCTTCCAGCGCGGCGAGCGCCTCGCGGATCTGGGTCCGGTAGCGCCGGCGTCCCCAACCGATCCTCAGTGAGCGGAATCGGCGCGCCAGATCCGCCGGGGCGTGGTAGGGGCGGTGGCGCGACCGCAGATCGCCGGCCTCCAGGAGACGGCGGATCGGGCTCGCCTGGAACCCTTCGGCCACCCAGTCCAGGTAGGCGCGCACCACCCGGCCGATCCGGGTCCGCTCGACGGGAAGGCCGACGGCGAAGGTCACCGGCACGCCCAGGCGCGCCGACAGCGCGTGCAGCGCCGAGCCGTACGCGACCGGATCCGAGGCGACGATCTCCACGTCGTCCCAGGCGAGGCCCGCGGCGGCCGCACGGCGAAGGACCTCGCGGAGCTCGTCGTTGATGGAGGCCGCCCTGAAGAGATCGATCTGGCCCGCGGGCGCGTCCGTGGGGACCTCGGAGGGCGCCGCCAGCCACGCGGCCCGGCTGCGCGGCTCCCCCGCTCGCCACAGGAGCCCCGGCGGGGGGGCGAGCCCCACCACCGGATCGGTCTCCAGGACCTCGGCGCCGCGGGCCCGCAACGCCTCCAGGAGGCGGCCTGCCAGGCCGCGGCTGCCCAGGCCGGGAAGCAGGATCACGATGCCGGTGCCCAGAAAGGCGGACGGACCACCCCGATCGGTCGTCTCCAGGGCCTCCAGCGCCAGCGTCAGCGTGGTCGCCGTGTCCGCGCGCCGCCGCTCGTCGAGCAGCCTCTCGTAGCGATGGAGCACGCGGGCCACGAATCGTCGCCGGTCCCCTCCGCCCGAGCCGGCACGGCGCACCTGCCCGGCGTCCATCCCCGCCAGACGGAGCGCGGTGACGGCCCCGTGCACCGCTTCGCGAAATCCGACGCCTTCGGTCAGCTCCTCGAGATCGCCGCTTCCGCCCGACCGGACGGCCGCGTCGAGCGCCTCGTCGAGAAGCGCCCGTTGATCGAACGGGTCCAGGAGGCTGAGGCCGCGGGCTTCCAGCGCTCCCCGGGCCAGCGACAGCGCGAGGGGACGGGGGGTGGTGACTTCGAAGCCCACCCAGCCCGTCCCCTCCAGCGCCAGCCGGCGGAGAAGCTCACGCGCCCCGCCCGCGGTGGAAGCCACCACGAGCTTTCGGTCGAGCGGACGCTCCCTCGCCAGACGGGCGAGGGCGTCTACCAGGCGCGGAGCGGAGTTCGTCACTTCACGAACAGCATATCCCTGTAGGTCGGGATCGGCCACACGTCGTCCGGAACCACCTTCTCGAGGCGGTCCACGACACCCCGCACCTGGCCCATCGCGGGGATGATGTTCTCCCTCATGTGCTCGGCCTTGGAGTGGACGGTGTCTCCGCCGAGCTCGGCGTTCTGTTCGATCAGCACGTCGAGCTTGCTCCTCAGCTCATCGATGAGGTCGCTGAGCTTGCGGGCCGTGTCGACGATGCCCTCGACCCTGAGGCCCACGCTGTCGGCCCGCTGCGCCGTCGTGACCAGCTCGTTCAGATAGCGCGTGGCCGCGGGCAGGATCATGGTGCTGGCCATGTGAGCCGCGGTCTCGCCCTCGATGTTGATCGTCTTGAAGTACTGCTCCAGATAGATCTCGAAGCGCGACTCGAGCTCCCTCTTGCTGAGCACACCGTACTTCTCGAAGAGCGCGCCGTTCTTCGCCTCCACCAGCGCCGGAAGAGCGTCCAGCGTGTTGCGCCGGTTCAAGAGCCCCCGCCGCTCGGCTTCCTCCACCCACTCGGGCGAGTAGTTGTCGCCGTTGAAGACCACATGCCTGAACCCGTGGATTTCCTCGGCGAGCAAGGCACGCAGCGCATCGTCGAACGAGGTGCCGTTCTCGAGCGCGCTCTCCAGCTTGGTCGCGAGCTCGTCGATCGACTCGGCCACGATCGTGTTGAGCACGGTCGCGGGGAACGAGATGCTCTGTGAGCCGCCCAGCGCCCGGAACTCCACGCCGTCCCAGCTCCAGTGCTGACCGGCGCGGCAGTGTCCCGCGAGCGTCTTGAAGCGTTGCGGCACGCTGCTGCGCAGTTCCGCAACGGGTATGCCGGCAAGAATGGATGCCGCGCCGCCGCTGTG
>CAZVYM010000148.1:8170-8618 GCA_964630935.1 uncultured Gemmatimonadaceae bacterium
CCCGGAACTCGAACTTGTTGCCGGTGAACGCGAAAGGTGACGTCCGGTTGCGATCGCCCGCGTGCTTGGGAAGGCGCGGCAGCACCTGAACGCCCAGGCCGAGCAGGCCGCTCACCTTGCTCGACTTGGCCTCGCCGGCGCTCTCGATCTGCTCGAAGATGTCCTGGAGCTGATCGCCCACGAACGCGGAGATGATGGCCGGCGGGGCCTCGTTGGCACCGAGCCGGTGGTCGTTGCCGGCGTGGGCCACCGCCGCCCGCATCAGGTCCTGGTGGCGCGCCACGGCCTTGAGCACCGCGCTGCAGAAGAACAGGAACTGCATGTTCTCGTGTGGCGTGTCACCGGGTTCGAGAAGGTTCTGGTCATCGGTGCCGAACGACCAGTTGAGGTGCTTTCCGCTTCCGTTGACGCCCGCGAACGGCTTCTCGTGCAGCATGCACGCGAGCCC
>CAZVYM010000149.1:0-3578 GCA_964630935.1 uncultured Gemmatimonadaceae bacterium
CAGCTTCTCCGCGATCTCCGGCAACCCGTCCTTCTTGACCAGCGGGAAGACGGCGGCCTTCAGCGGTGCCACCCGCGGCTGGAGCGAGAGCACGACCCTCTCCTCACCCTCCACCTCCTCCTCGCGGTACGCGTCGGCCAGCAGAACGAGGAGCGTGCGGTCCACGCCCATGGACGTCTCGATGACGTACGGCACGAACCGTTCGTTCGAGGCCGGGTCGATGTACTCCAGTCGCTTCCCGGAGTGCTCCTGATGGCGCGACAGGTCGAAGTCGGTGCGGTTGTGGATCCCCTCGAACTCCTTCCAGCCGAACGGGAAGCGGTACTCGATGTCGAACGCCTTCTTGGCGTAATGCGCGAGCTCGTCCGGTGTGTGCTGGTGGAAGCGCAGGTTCTCCTCACGGATGCCCAGACCGACGTGCCACGCCATGCGCTCCGCCTTCCAGCGCTCGAACGCCTCGTCGTCCTCACCCGGCTTGACGAAGAACTGCATCTCGGCCTGCTCGAACTCGCGCGTGCGGAAGATGAAGTTCCCCGGCGTGATCTCGTTGCGGAACGCCTTGCCGATCTGCGCGATGCCGAACGGGACTCGCTGACGCGCCGTGCCCTGGACGTTCAGGAAGTTCACGTAGATGCCCTGGGCCGTCTCGGGACGGATGTAGATCGTCGAGGCGTCGTCCTCGACCGGACCCATGAAGGTCCGGAACATCAGGTTGAACATCCTGGGCGCTCCGAACGCGTCCCGGGTGCCGCAGGTCGGGCACTGCCCTCCCTCGACTTCGGGAAGGTCGGCCCGGAACCGCCGGTGGCAGTTCGAGCACTCGACCAGCGGGTCCGTGAAGCCCTCGACGTGGCCCGACGCTTCCCAGACACGCGGGTGCATGAGGATCGCGGCGTCGAGACCCTCGATGTCGTCCCGCTGATGGACCATGGCGCTCCACCAGAGGTCCTTCACGTTCTTCTTGAGCTCGACCCCGAGAGGACCGTAGTCCCACACCGAGCCGGTACCTCCGTAGATCTCGGAGGACTGGAATACGAACCCCCGCCGCTTGCACAGCGAGACGAGCTTGTCCATCAGGTCTGCGTCGGCCATCGAAATCCGTTGGTTTTCGGGGCTCTTCCGAGTGTCGAGAACGAACCGGAAAAGGTAGAGGCGGCCTGGGTGCGGAGCAACGGTCGATGCGGCGTGCGCGATGCCCGAACCCTACCCGTACGACGGGGGTACGAATGAGCCGAGAGCTCGATCCGAAGAGCTCGATCATCCGCGCGGCGCCTACTTCGAGGCGTCCGTTCATTCAGATCTGCTTGAGCCCCGTGATGCTGACTTTCACTGATCGCGCCAGAGAGGTCGTCCGCTCCTTCCTGGACCAGAGCGGCGGGGAGTTGGAAGCCCTTCGTATTTCCTCGGGTTCGGGTAGCCCGGTGGCACCCCGCTTCGAGCTCACGCTGGTGGAGCTGGCCGAGCGAGCCGAAGACGAGCGCCAGGTCGACGGAGGCGGCTTCCCGGTCTTCGTGCGGGAGGGCGACGTGGAGAGGCTGGATGGAGCCACCGTGGACTTCGTGGAACGTGTGAACGAGAGCGGCTTCGAGGTCCGCCCCCGTACGGCCGCGACCCCGTCGCGGGCGCCCGGCTCGAATGGCAGGCCCACGGGAGCCATCGCCGACCGCGTCCGGGAGGTCCTCGATGCGCAGGTGAACCCAGCCATCGCTTCCCACGGGGGGATGATCTCGCTCGTCGACGTGGACGACACCGAGGTCTATGTGGAGATGAGCGGCGGCTGCCAGGGTTGCGCTCTCTCGCGCATGACGCTGCGACAGGGAGTGGAGCGTATGCTCCGACAGGCCATCCCGGAGCTCACCGCGGTGCACGACGTGACCGACCACGCCTCCGGAGAGAATCCCTTCTTCAGCCAGGGCTGACAAACCCAGCACCGATGCGCGCGACTGCGGGTCGTCTCCTCGTCCTGACCTTCGCCGCTCTGGCACTGGCCGGGGTGCGGTGGGACGGAACGGCCCAGGAGTGTTCGGTTCCGTGTGTCGGTCCGCAGAGGGGAGCCCTGTTCGCCGCCGGCGGCGGCGACCTTCCCTTCCGTCTCTACCGGCGGTTCGTCAACCTGGCGGGCGGCACGAACGCCCGTATCGTCCTGATCCCCACGGCCGAGACCGAGACCGGAATCCCGGACGCCAGCGTCGTCGCGTCCGCCCTCCGGCGGGCGGGTGCACAGACGCTCACCATCCTCCACACCCGGGACCGCAACGTAGCGAACGACCCCGCGTTCGTGATTCCGCTCAAGGCGGCGACCGGCGTCTGGATCTCGGGAGGTCGGCAGTACAGGCTCGTGGACGCCTACCTGGGAACGCTCACCCAGAAGGAGATCGGGCACGTGTTGGATCGCGGAGGCGTCGTCGGCGGCAGCTCGGCCGGCGCTTCCATCCTGGGATCCTTCCTCCTCCGCGGCGCTCCGGTGGGCAACCAGATGATCGTGGCTCCTGGCTACGACACGGGCTTCGGCTTCCTGCGTGGGGTCGCGATCGACCAGCATCTTCTTGCGCGCGGACGTGAGTACGACCTGTTGCAGGTGCTCAAGTCCCACCCCCTCCTGCTCGGCATCGGCATCGACGAGGGCACCGCCGCGGTCATCATCGGCGACCGGCTGCAGGTGATCGGAAGCGGCAAGGCCGTCGTCTACAACACCTTTTCCAAGCAGCCCATGCCCGCCTACTGGCTCTCCGAGGGGGATATCTACGACCTCGGCGCGCGCCGGATCCTGTCGCTGGCCGACGGGGAGCAGTAGCAGGCGGTCGGACGGCGGGCGACCCACGGCGCTTGTGTCAACCGATGATCATGATGCTGCCGCTGCTCGAGCCTCCGAAGCGGGGGTTGACCACGTTGTTGAAGATCGAGCCGAAGCGGTACTGGATACTGACCGAAGTGTAATACTGGAACTGCGTGGCGAGCTGCCGCTGTCTGAGCAGGATCTGTTCGTCTGTCAACCCGGCCCCCGAGATGTAGATCTGGTCGTGGAGCCAGGTGTAGTAGGCCGACACCCCGACGGAAAAGCCCTTGAAGAGCCGGACGCTGATGTTCCCGTTCACGGTGGTGTGGTATTTGGATGCCTCACTCGGGTAGTCCGCTCCGGTGACGGACGTCGACCACGAGCCCCAGGGCTGCACCAGGGCCAGAGTGGCCGTGAGCGACTGCTGCGCCAGCGTCTCGGTGAGCCGGCCGTAGATGGTGGGATCCGTGTAGTTGAGGTAGGTCGGGCCGATCATGTACCGGAGCGTGAGTGAGCGCCGACTCGACTGGCTGTACGGAAAGAGGTCATACTCGATGCCCGGCTGGACGCTCACGTTGAGATCTTCGTTGCTGTACGTCGACGAGCCGGCCCTCGCGTTGACTCCCAGCGACCACTGGCCGCCGACGCTTCGCACGAGGAACGAGCTCACGCCCCAGTCCTTCCGCAAGCTCGTCACGACCCCGGTGCTCAGCTCGTACCGCTCCTCGTACCGGCTGTAGCTCACGCCCACGCCCAGCCTCCACGCCCGGGTTGTTCGATTCGCGTTGACGCTACCGGAATA
>CAZVYM010000149.1:3678-8542 GCA_964630935.1 uncultured Gemmatimonadaceae bacterium
CATTACCCCATCCTCCCGCCAACGAGCAGGTCGGGTCGCGCGCACGGCTTGCGCGCACCCCTCCCTGTGAGACGCGAAAGCGCGCCGAATCGTTGACGGTGGTGGACCGACTCGCGGGTGAAGCCGCTCCTCCGGTACGCGTGCGTGCTCTCGATCCCGAGCGCGCGTGGGAGCGGCGGCGAGACCTCCCGCTACCTGAAGCCCGCGGTGCGGATACGCTCGAAGAGCACGCCGAGGAGCCGCTTCGTGGTCACCTGGTCGAGCGTGCCCAGCGCGTCGAGGGCACCGGTGATGCGGTCCACCATGCCCCACATGCGGTCCCCGAGCTCCTTGCTGTTCGGGACGGCCTCCAGAACCGGATCACGCGACATCCCGGCCGCTGCCGGCTCGTACGAGATCTGGTCCTGGTTGTCGAGCAGGAACTGGTGAAGGTCGAGCGCCGCGTTCACCAGATCGTCCATCTGGTCGTAAGCGACGATTCGGTCCGCCCGGGTCGCGAGGAAACCCGAGTCTGCCCGTTCGAGCAGCATGCGCGCAGTATCACCCTCGATCCCTGCGCTGTCGAGCCGCGCGACGTATTGCTGGTGGAAGATCCGTGCATCGGAGGCCCGGACATGGTCCACGAACGAGTCGACGGCGACCCAGTAGCGCTCGATGTCCGGGTACCGGCTCGCATTCGCCAGATAGACGCCGGCCAGCCAATCTCGCCTCGGTCGAGCCGGCAAACCGAACGAAGCCTCTTGCGAGTCGAGCCGGGCGATCATCCCGGCGAGCGCGGCTTGCCCAAGGGTCCGCATCCGGGGCATCAGATTCTCAGGGAGGTCCGGAAGAGCCACGGGCGGGCGTGCGGCCTGAGGGGTCTCCCGCTGAGCCCGCTGCCAGGCCTGCAAGGCGGGCCAACCGTACTGCCACCCGGCGATACCCAACGCCGCCAGGGCCAGCACGCCCAGCAGTGGGCCGACCGGGAGCTTCCTTCTCGGGCGGCGGGGAGGAGACGGACGATTGCGCGGTTTGGGTCGCTCCCGTCGAACGGGCCCGGTCCCACCACCCCCCGACCTCGTGCCGGGCCGCGGCGCGAGAATGTCGTCGTCCTCCCCGACCCCGGTGGATGGACGGGAGAAGTCCAGGAGGTCCTCATCCCCGTCCTCCCCTCCCGAAGCGTCGTCCCGCATCCAGGCCGGGGGGGTGTCCGGGCTGAAATCCGACATGGGCGGTTCGAGATCCAATCCGCCGGAGGCGTCACCGGCTCCGGAGAAGTCCATCTCCTCGGCCAGGGGCCCCTCGAGGCTCGCGCCTCCGCCCTCGGTCCAATCGTCGTCTCTCGCACGCCCGTCCTCGGGCTCCGAGGAGAGATCCATCGCCTCGCCGTCGCCGGGCTCGCCCGCGCCGGAGCCCGGCGTCAGGGTGAAGTCGAGTGCATTGAGGATGTCCTCGTGGCGCTCCGGAGGGGTGTCCTCCGAGTCCTCTTCCTCTCCGGCCTCCAACTCCTGTAAGGGAACCTCTTCGACCTCCACCTCCTCGACCTCGAGTCCTCCCGAGAAGTCGAACCTCGGCTCCTCCTCCCCTGCGTCGGTCCCTTCGGCGGGATGTTCACCGGCGCGGGCCGGCCCCCCCTCATCCTCGTCGGCCGGCGCTTCGGGCTCGGCTTTCGCGGCCGGCGCCTCGGGTTCGGCTTTCTCGGCCGGCGCCTCGGGCTCGGCTTTCGCCGATGACCGCGCGGCGGCGGCCGGCCGATCCGCAGCGGACGACTCGCGGACGTCGCCCTCCTCGTCCTTCGGAGGTCCGGGCGCCGCGGGCGGCGGCGCCACGAAGCCCTTCTCCTCCATCTGACGGGAGAGGGTATGGAAGATGTCGTGCGTCTTCGCGGGTCCCCACCGGTCCGCCGCGGCGTCGTAGAGCTCGGTTTCCGGGCCGATGGCCCCGAGCTCGATCCTGAGGGCGAGCGCGTCCACCCCCGGGATGGGGACTTCGTTGCCCTGCGAGTCGATGTAGGCGAAGCGCATCGATGTGCCCATATCGTGGTCAGGTGTCTGAACGAACCGGAGAAAGTCTATACCCTACGGAGCCTCCCGGCCACGGGCGACCCGCCGTGGTCGAGAGGGAATCGGTGCGTCGCCTTCATCTTCAGGGGAAGGTGAGCCCCATGCGCTCGACGAGCGTCCGGAGATCGGGCACCTCGAGGTCGGGCCGCGCGTCGGAGGGAGCCGTGGCTCCCGAGCCCCCGCGACCGCTCCTGCGGTTGACCCACACGCACGGAATTCCGAGCTCCCGCGCCGGCGCGATGTCGTGGAAGAGGCTCTGGGCCACATGGAGGACCTGCTCCCGGTGAAGGGCCAGGCGATCGAGCACTTCGTGGAAGTGGGCGTGGGCGGGCTTGTAGCTCTTGACCTGCTCGGCCGTCACGATCGTCTCGAAGAAGACACCGAGCTGGGCGGCCGATCCCGCGAACAGGTCGTCGTCCACGTTGGAGACGATCGCCAGTCTGTATCGTGCCGCCAGAGCTCGGAGCGAGCCGAGGGTGTCGGGAAAAGGGGGCCAGCCGCCGACCGAGGCCGCGAAGGCTTGCTCCTCTGCCGGTGTCGGCTCGAACCCCAGCTCCCGGCCCAACGCGGCTGCCACGCGCCGGAGCACCTCGCGATAGCTCAGGAACTCACCGGCCTGGACCTCCGGCTCCAGCCGCCCGAAACGCTCGAGGAGCTCTTCGTCCTGGCTTCGGATGTCACGTTCATCGAGCATCGGGCGCAATGCGGCCACGATGCCCGTCTCCCAGTCGATGAGCGTGCCGTAGCAGTCGAACGTGAGTGCCTCGAAGGCGGTGAAGTTCTTCGGGTTCGGCATCTCGGAGGCGGTGGGTTCAGTGCGAGAGAGCGCCTCGGCGGCGAGGGGTCCCGTGCGCTGGGGTGCGTCGAGGGCGGGGGGCTTCGAGTGAGTGACGTCCCCGCCTCACCACGCCAGCCCCAGGAGCACCCCGTTCAGGAACGCCCCGTCGTCGGTGCGCTCCGCCGCGAGGCGTATCAGTGCATCCAACTCCTCGTGGTCGAGCCAGACGCCTCCACACGTCGGGCACCGGTCGATGAGCAGGTTCTGGATGACCTCCTTCAGCATCTCCCCCCCGTCCACGGGACACACCCGAACGTTCTCGCACTTCTGACGGATGCTCATGCCGCAGCTCCGGCACGTGGGAAGCCCGTCGAGGACTTCCTCGGCCGGGTGCTCACGGCATCGGACACAGAGTTGACTGCCCTGGTCTCCCGTCATCCTCCTGCCCTCCGAAGGTGGACGTCTCGTGTACGGCGGGGGCGATGGCACACCCAGATTGCGGGTGTGGGCGTCGGACAGCAAGAAGAACCTCATCTTCTTGTGGCGCCGGAGCCCCGGGCTCAACTTGGAAGAGTCGAACCGTCCCACCTTGTCGAGTCGTGATGGTCCTCCTTTCGAAGCTCGCCCATCGCAGCCTGGTGACCGTGCTCGCGGTCGTGATCGTCGTCGCCCAGCTGATGGCGATGGGACCTGCCGAGACCGCGCTGGGACGGGTCCAGCCTACTTCCGTGTCCGTTGTGGGCATGGGTGCGCTCGACTCCGTGCTGGCCGCGCTGGGCGCGCTGGCTCTGGTGTGGGGCACGAACGGGCGGCGGGGAGCGCACGCGTTGGCGGTGTGTCTCGCGGCCTGGGGCTACGTGATGGCCTACAGTGCCGTGGTCGCGCTCCTCCAGCCATCCGCGGACGGGCTCGCACGCACCCTCTTCGAGGCCCATTTCCCGCTCGTCGAGGCCTTGGGCCTCGCGGGCGCAATCAGGTTCTCCGCGCTCTTTCCTTCGCGCGTCCTGCCGGCCGACACCGCCCCGCCGGAGTCGGTGCCGCTCGGGCTGCGCTCGCTCCAGCGGCTGCGCCGCGCCGTCCTCGGACCCGTCGCCCCGTGGGTGGCCGCCGTGCTCTCGGTCGTGCTCCTCCTGACGGTCAATCGGGTGACCGGTGGGATTCTCCAGGAGGCGCCGCTCAACCCCTTCGCGGCGACGATTCGCTTCGCGGCCTTCACGGCCGTGGTTCTGAATCTCAGGATCTCGTGGATCAGAGTACGTGGCGCCGACCGCGAGCAGATGCTCTGGGCCATGGTCGGGCTGACCCTCCTCCTCGGCTGCCTCGGTATCCTGATCGGAGGGAACGTGCTCCTCGCCGTGACCGGCTGGCGAATTCCGCTCGTGAACTGGCGGCCCGTGGTGCTCGACCTGAGCCTCCTCGGCCTGCTCTGGGGCACGGTGATGGGCGTCCTATACGGAGGTGCGCTCACCCCGGCCCGGATCGGCCGCACCGTAGTGCTCCTTTCGTGCGCCGTGACCTCGGCGCTCTTTCTGGCGGCAGGGCTGGAAGCGCTGTTCTCCGATGTGCTCATGGCCCGCCTGGCGTTGCCTCCCGGGCTCGGCACCGCCCTGGCCGTGGCCCTGACCGCGCTCGCATTCACGCGCGCTCGCGGGAGTATGGAGGCCCCGCTGGACCATCTCTGGTCGGTCGAGCCCGTAGCGACGACAGACTGAGAGGGCGCTTGCCCTCACACGACCTCTTCGGCCGGGGCGTCACGGTTTTCCGGTCCCGCTCGTTCCCCCCATGGACGGGTCGATGCTGTGGAGCGCCGCAAGCGCACGGTGCGGCGACGTCCGCGGCGACCCCGATGCGCTGCTCGGACAGGCTTCTTGGATTTCGACGCCGATTTCGACGATCTCTTCCCACCTCTGGTCCGGTACTGCCACCGGCTCACCGGAGATCGGGACGTATCGGAGGATGTGGCGCAGGAAGCTCTGGTGCGCCTGTTCGATCGGGGCGTCGACGGCCCGTTGCCCGCGTTGCGCGCGTGGCTCTTCAAGACGGC
>CAZVYM010000150.1:0-7487 GCA_964630935.1 uncultured Gemmatimonadaceae bacterium
GGCGTGCTGCTCACGGTGTTCCTGCTGTCGCTGGCGGGATTCCCGGGTACGGCCTGGTTCATGGGAAAGATCTACCTGATCGAGGGAGCGGCCGACTCGCAGCTCTGGACGCTGGCGGTCATCCTGGTCCTCAGCACGGTGGCTTCGTACTGGTATTACCTGCGCGTGGCGTGGTTCATGTGGATGCGAGAGGCGAACAGCGGGGCCGAGCACGAAGGCGTGTTCGCGCCGCTTCCGATGCGGCTCGCGCTTCTCATCGGCGTCGCCCTCATCTTCTACCTCGGCATCTTCCCCGACTCGGCGCTCGAGTTCGCGCGCTACAGCGTTCACGGACTCGGCGGGCCCGGGGGTGGGCTGCCCAGCCTGGGACCCTGAATGACTCCGAACAACCTCTCGGAACGGATCTTCCGGCAGTATGACATCCGCGGCATCGTCGGCGAGGACCTGGATGCGGATGTCGCGGAAGCGGTAGGACGGGCCTTCGGGTCGCATCTGCGGGCGATCTCGGTGAGCGAGCGACCCCGCGCTGCGGTCGGGCACGACAACCGTCTGACCTCGCCGGAGCTGTCCGAGGGGCTCATCGGGGGGATCCGAGCGGCGGGCGTGGACGTGATCGACGTGGGCCTCGTACCCACGCCCACGCTCTACTGGGCGGGGGCGACGCTCGAGACCGACGGGTCGGTCCAGATCACGGGCTCCCACAACCCGCCCGAGTGGAACGGCATCAAGATGACTGCGGGCGGCGGCTCGCTCTACGGCGAAGGGATCCAGGATCTGAGGCGACGGATCGTCGAGAACGACCTGATGTCGGGGCAGGGGAGCCTCGAGAGGCTCGATGTCGTCGACCGTTACGTCGCCGACGTGAGCGGCCGCTTCGATGTGGCTCGCCCCCTGCGCGTCGCGGTCGATGCAGGCAACGGCACGGGAGCCATCCTGGCGGTTCCTCTGCTCGAATCGCTCGGGGCCGAGGTGACGCCGCTCTTCTGCGAGTCGGATGGGACGTTTCCCAACCACCACCCGGATCCCACGGTCGACGAGAACCTGGAAGTCCTCATCCGCACCGTGAAGGAGAAGGGGCTCGATCTGGGGGTGGCGTTCGACGGTGACGCCGATCGGATCGGGGTCGTCGACGAAACGGGTGCGATCGTGCGGGGCGACGTCCTCCTGCTGCTCTTCGGCCTCGACCTTCTGAAGAAGCGTGGCAAGGGCCAGAAGCTCGTCTTCGACGTGAAATGCTCCCAGGTCCTGCCGGAGGTATTCGGGGCGGCGGGTGGTGAGCCGATCATGTGGAAGACAGGCCACTCCCTCATGAAGAAGAAGATGAAGGAGACGGGAGCGCTGCTGGCAGGCGAGCTCTCCGGCCACATCATGATCGCCGACGACTACTACGGCTTCGACGACGCCCCGTACGCCGCCTGCAGACTCATCGATCTCCTCGCGCGTGCGGACCGCCCCCTGTCGGCGCTCACGGCCGAATTTCCCAGCTACGTCTCCACGGCCGAGATCCGCATCGACGTGACCGAAGATCAGAAGTGGGAGGTGGTCGCGGCGGCCGTCGAGCACTTCAAGAAGGACCATGAGGTCATCGACGTCGACGGGGCCAGAATCCTCTTCGGTGACGGTTGGGCACTCCTTCGGACATCCAACACGCAGCCGGTGATCGTATCCCGCTACGAGGCCCGCTCGGCGGAGCGACTCGATCAGATTCGGGGCGAGGTCGAACGCTGGCTGGCGGATCAGGGGGTCGATGCCTGAGAGCCGGCAGGTCTTTCCGGCACTCAAAGGTGGGCGGCTGATCCTCGCCGCCGTTCTGGCGCTGGGCCTCGTGGTGATCGTGGGGCGCCTGGTGGCGGGAGCCTACATCGAGATCGTCTGGCAGACGGCTACGGGCTTCGGTGGCGTCTTCTGGAAGCGCATGGTGTGGGAGTGGGGCGCCCGCCTGGTCGGAGGCCTCGCCGTCGGCCTCCTGATCTTCGCCAATCTCCGCCTCGTCTCACGGACGCTGTCCGGGATCCAGATCAAGCGTCGCTTCGCCAACATCGAGATCTCCGAGCAGCTTCCACACAGCTACGTGTTCTGGGCGATGACCGGGACGGCGGTCCTTCTCGGCAGCTGGTTCGGGGCGGCGGTGCCGTCATCGGTCGGCATCCAGACGCTGCTGCTGGCCAAGGGGGCCGCCTGGGGCGTGCAGGATCCCATCCTCGGCAAGGATCTGGCGTTCTACGTCTTCGCATTGCCGGTGCTGGGAAGCATCGTCACGTTCGGGCTGATCGTGGCGTTTCTGATCTTCGCTCTCATCGCGGCCGGCTACGCGGCCACGGGGGCGCTTCGCTGGGGCAGGGGCAAGGTCGTCGCCCAGAACCAGGCACGGCTCCACATGGGTGGCGTCGTGGCCGCCTTCCTGCTGCTTCTTGCAGCCAGAATGTGGCTCGGGCGCTACCTGCTTCTCCTGCACGGCACGTCGGGTGTCCAGAGCATCTTCGGCTATACCGACGCGCAGGCGCGAGTCCCGGCCCTTCAGACCATGACCATCCTCTGCGTCGCGGCGGCCGCGGTCGTCGTCTGGGGCTCGTGGAAGAACCGGGGATGGCCGGTCGTGGGTTCGTTGGCCTCCATCGTCGTCGCGTCGCTCGTGATTCTTGAGCTCTATCCCGCTTTCGTGCAGCGCTTCCGCGTGGAGCCCAACGAGTTGGAGCGAGAGACTCCGTACATCCAGCACAACCTGGCGTACACGCGTGTCGGGTTCGGGCTCGACCGCATGGATCGGCGGCGATTCGCGTACCGGGCAGACGAAAGCGTGGACTGGGATCTCGCGAGCCGGCAGTTCTCGGGCCTCCCGGTATGGGGCCAGAACGCGCTCCTCACCACGTTCCGCCAGGTCGAAGCCCGCTACCCGTACTACGACTTCACCGAGGTTACCATCGACCGTTACCCCGGACCCCACGGGCTCGTCCCCGTGGCGCTCTCGGCTCGGGAGGTGGACCCGCGCGGGATCAAGGATCCCAACTGGCAGAACCTGCACCTGAGGGAGCTCTACATCGAGGGTGCGGGCGCGGTGGCAAGCCTGGCCGCCCGGCGCACACCCGAGGGACGGCCGGCGATGATCATCTCGGGGATCTCGCCCGACTCGACGGCGCCGACGCTCAGCCCGTCGGCCGAAGAGCTCGATACGACGACGCTGCGTCTGACGCGCCCGCAGGTCTTCTTCGGAGCGCAGCAGGAGCCGTACGCGGTCGTGAACCCGTCACCCACGCAGTTCCTGGGCCCCGGCGGCGCGCCCGGCGAGGTGGGCCTGGACTTCCCCCCGGGGATCGGCCTGGCCTCGAAGCTGAGAACGCTCGCCCTCGCCTGGCGATTCCATGACGCCAACCTCCTGTTCTCCTCGGAGATCGCGTCCGGAAGCCGGTTCGTGTTCCGCAGGCGCATTCTGGACCGCGTCCGGGCGGTCGCGCCGTTCCTCCGCTATCCCGAAAAACCCTACCCGGTGATCGCCGACGGACGGATCGTATGGATCCTGGAAGGCTTCACGGCGACGCGAGCGTTTCCGCTGTCGAGCCCGAGCGAGTTCCAGTTCCTGCGTCCGGTCAGCTACGTCCGCAACAGCTTCAAGATCACGGTCGACGCGGTCACGGGCGTCATGCACTTCTACCGCGTCCCCGCGCCCGACCCGCTCGCCGATGCGTACGCGTCGGCGTTTCCCGGGCTCTTCGAGCCGATCGATCAGATGCCGGAGATCCTCCGCCAGCATCTGCGCTACCCGCGCGAGCTCCTGGACATCCAGTCCCAGGTTCTCCTGCAGTACCATCAGGAGACGGCACCCGCGTTCCACCGACAGCAGGACGTGTGGGCGCTCCCGCGCGAGCTGTCTCAGGGAACGAGCCCGGTTCCCTACCGTCCGGAATACGGCCTGTACCGGCTGCCCGGCGAGGACTCGGTCCACTTCAATCTGACGATGGTCTTCGTACCGGCGGGACGACAGAATCTGACGGCCCTTCTCGTCGCACGCACGGACGACCGTGGGGTCCCGCGCCTGATGCTCTACGACGTGCCGGCGGACGACCAGGTCCCCGGACCCCGGCAGATCGAGGCGCTCGTCGAGCAGGATCCCCAGATCTCCCAACAGTTCTCACTCTGGCGGACAGGGGGCAGCGACGTTTGGACGGGCCACCTGCATCTCGTGCCCGTGAACGGGCGTCTCCTCTACATGGAGCCGGTCTTCCTGGCGGCCGCGGCCGACGCCATTCCCGAGTTGCGGAGATTCGTCGTCAGCGACGGGCGCCGGGTCGCGTTCACGGACAGCCTCGCGGAAGCGACGGCGCGGCTCGCGGGACGGCAAGCTCCGTCGGAGATCACGGGCGCTCCGGACACGGGAGTCACCGGTGGCGCTCAGGCGCCGGCGGACTGGCCGAAGTCCGCGCTCCGCCTGCTGGACGAGGCGGACGCACATCTGCGGGCGGGTGAGTGGCAGGCCTATGGCGAATCCCTGAAGAAGCTCCGCGAGCTGCTCCAGGGACTCCAGGGCGGCGGGTCCGGCGGGTGACGTTGATCGCCCCGGGAGCGCCTGGTAGCTTCCACCGATTCCCTCCCACCCCGAGAGCCGGCGTACGCCGCCGGCAAGATCCGGCGCTCGACGCCGGTCCACGTACATGAACCCGAAGACCTCATGAATATCCACGAATATCAAGCCAAAGAGCGCTTCCGCGCCGCAGGCATCCCGGTCCCCCCGGGCGAGGTCGCCACGACGGCCGAAGAAGCAGAATCGATCGCCCGCAAGTTCGGCGGGACGGTGGTCGTGAAGGCGCAGGTCCACTCCGGAGGGCGCGGCAAGGCCGGCGGGGTGAAGCTGGCCAAGACCCCCGAGGAAGCCCGCGCGCACGCGTCCGCGATCCTGGGCATGCAGATCAAGGGCCTCACGGTGGAGAAGGTGCTGGTGACCCCGGCCGAAGACATCGCCAGTGAGGCGTATGTCGGCGTCCTCATGGATCGCAAGAGCCAGGCTCCCACCTTCATGGTCTCGGCGGCGGGAGGCATCGACATCGAAGAAGTGGCGCGCACCAACCCGACGGCCATCCGGAAGCTGCAGGTGGATCCGCGCTACGGGCTTCTTCCCCACCAGGCGCTTTGGCTTGCGAATTTCCTCTACGACGATCCGGGCCTCATCAAGCAGGCGAGCAAGGTCATCTCGCAGCTCTACAGGGCCTTCGTGGACTCGGGTGCCTCCATGGCGGAGATCAATCCGCTCGTCGCGACGGCCCAGGGGGAGATCAAGGCGATCGACGCCAAGATGAGCATCGACGACAGCGAGCTCTTCCGGCGGCCCGAAGTCGCCGCGATGAGAGACTCGTCGTCCGAGCCGTGGGCCGAGACGAAGGCACGGGAGGCCGGCCTGAGCTTCGTGAAGCTCGACGGCGACGTCGGGTGCTGCGTCAACGGCGCCGGCCTGGCCATGGCCACGATGGACCTGGTGAAGTACTACGGCGGCGAGCCCGCGAACTTCCTGGACATCGGCGGTTCTTCGAACCCGGAGAAGGTGATCGCCGCGCTGGAGATCATCACGGCCGACCCGAACGTGAAGGTCATTCTCTTCAACATCTTCGGGGGCATCACCCGCTGCGACGACGTGGCGAACGGCATCGTGGAGGCCACCAAGAGCATCGACATCGAGCCCCCCATCGTCATCCGACTCACGGGAACCAACGAAGAGCAGGCCCTGGAGATCCTCTCGGACGCAGGCTTCTCCGCGTTCACCTCGATGGACGAGGTGGTGCAGAAGGCCGTGGCGATGGCAAAGGCATAGATCATGGCGATATTCATCGACGAGAGCACCCGACTGGTCGTCCAGGGGATCACAGGACGCGACGGGTCGTTCCATACCCAGCAGATGATGGAGTACGGCACCCAGGTGGTCGCGGGCGTGACGCCCGGCAAGGGGGGCCAGACCTTCGAGGGGTCGAACGGGCAGTCGGTCCCCATCTTCAACACCATGGACGAGGCCGTCGCGGAGACGCAGGCCAACACGTCCGTGGTATACGTTCCGCCCGCGTTCGCGGCCGGGGCGATCATGGAGGCCGTCGACTCCGGCGTGAGCCTGGTCGTGGCCATCACGGAAGGGGTCCCGGTGCAGGACATGGCGCGTGCCCACGCCTTCGCCCGGGATCACGGGGTGCGGGTCCTCGGTCCCAACTGTCCCGGGATCATCTCGCCCGGCAAGTCCAAGGTGGGCATCCTGCCGGCGCAGATCGTCAAGGAAGGCCCGGTGGGCGTCGTGTCCCGCTCGGGCACCCTGACCTACGAGGCGGTGTTCCAGCTCACGAACGTGGGGCTCGGCCAGACCACGTGCGTCGGGATCGGCGGAGATCCGCTCATCGGCACGAACTTCGTCGACTGCCTCAAGGCCTTCCACGAGGACCCCGAGACCAAGGCGATCGTCATGATCGGCGAGATCGGGGGGACCGACGAGCAGGAGGCCGCCGCCTACGTCAAGGAGCACGTCGACGTTCCGGTCGTGGGCTTCATCGCCGGACAGACCGCTCCTCCGGGACGCCGCATGGGTCATGCGGGAGCGATCATCAGCGGCGCCGCCGGCACCGCGGAGGAGAAGATCAAGGCCTTCGAGGAGAACGGTATCGCGGTGGCCGAGCGTCCCGTGGACATCGTGGCCCTGCTCCAGGAGCGGATGGCGTAGGGCGTAGGCCCCGGGGCGCCGAGGTCGGCGTCCCGGGCGCCTCCCGACCATCACGCACGTCATCGACGGAATTGGGCACGCCCGCCTGTCGGAGGGTCGTCACATGAGGCTCGCGGATCTGATCATGGACTCGTGGGCCGCGGTTCCACTCGAAGCCGCGGACCTGGGTGAAGCCTTGCACGGCATCTTCGCGCGGATCCACGAGGCGGGGCTGGTGGACGAGGCGAAGGTGTCGACGTACGCCCACGACCTCGCCGTGGGGACGCAGGGCGAGCTGGTTCGCGTGGACGACGACCTGGTATTGGTCGTCGGTACGCTGGAGACGCTGGACCGTCCGGCGATCGGCATCGGGGTGGCGCGGGAGCCGTTTGCCGTGACGGCGGAGGGCGGGCCCGTCCGCGGTGAGGCCCGTGGGGTGTTGCTGCTGCTCACGTCGGGCGACCTGACCGGCGCGCGTCAACAGATCGTTCCGGCTCTCGTGAAGGCCCTCAGGGACCGCGGCCGCACCGAGCGGTTGCTCGCCGCGCGCTCCCTCTCGGACATCCATGAGATGAAGGAGCTCATGGAGACGGAGTTCCGGATCAGACTCCTCGTCGAGGATGCACTCGTCCCCGTCAAGTACCGGGTGTATCCGGATACGCCCCTGGCGGAGGTGGTGGATCTCATGACCCGTCGCGGCGTACGTGCGGTTCCGGTCGTCGGAGAACAGTACGAGGTTCTGGGCATCCTGACAGCGGGCGATGCGTTGCGGCACCTGCTACGGACGGGCCGGCAGGGTGAGAGCGAGGAGCCCGCGGGCCGG